>DATFCQ010000194.1:0-10387 GCA_035252905.1 Allostellaceae bacterium
CCAATCCCTCGGTCGGTGGTGCCGAGCAGCATCGCCCCGGCATCGGAGGTCATCGTGCCGCCATCAAAGGCGGCCACCACCGCGCGCCGTCCGACCGGTGCAAAACCGAACCGATCCGCGCTACACTCTGTCCGCATCGGGCTTTCCTGATCCTGAGATAAACCGTTTGAGCAACATGATTTTCTCAGATTCAGGAGCCCGATGCACCTACCCCCTGTGAGAAATCCGGGCTAGCCCATCAAGGGGGAGGGAGTAGAGGATAAACCCTCCCCCTTGATGGGGGAGGGTTTGGGAGGGGGTGATCCGTAAAAGTTCTGATCAGAGAGATCTAGTATAATATGCGCTGGAACTCGAATGCTCAGTATTCCGCTCAATCCCGAACAACAAATCGCCATACAATGTGTCGTTCAGGCGGATGGTCAGCCCTACGCTGCTGCCGCTTGTGCCGCGACTGAACTCACGCTACATGAATTGAGAAAATGTATTACTGATGACTTTGGTGGACACGGTTGTTCTGGGAATTCCTTTGTAGTTGTTTAGGTCGAAGCTGCATAGGCATATAACTCTCGCATAAACGAGGCAATTCAAGGGCACCGTTGACCTATTCCTCGCCGTTTGCCGCGTGAATGCGCACCCGGCCTGGCTCAACAATCCACAACGCGCGGTCTGGCGAATGTGTTTCAAGGAGCGCCAGAAGCTTCCGTGTGCGTTGAAGCAGACCCCGATGGCTCATCCGCGAGCCGGGATAGATCACGATCATTCCGGCGCTTGAGCCGGGCGGGAAACGGAGCACCTGACCGAGATCGCGATCGAGCGTAACGAGCGTTCGGCCTTCTCGAACCGAGACTTCGAACACTTGCTCGTCCGGCGCTCCCCCAAGCTCCTGGTCATGAACCTGGCCGCATCGTGCCCTGCCGTACGGAACAATTCGGCAGCACTGTGGCTCAGATTCTCGTCGAGCTTGAATCTCATGCGACTGCTACAGGGATGAAGCGCTCCCGCGCTGCCTCGGCTCCATAGGCAATTGCCGCCAATACATCCTCGTGTACGAGTTGGGGATATTCGGCCAGCAGCTCCGCCTCGCCCATTCCTTCAGCAAGAAAGTCGAGGATCAGGGATACCCAGATCCGTGTCCCCTTGATGCAAGGTTTCCCTCCGCAGATTCGGGGGTCGATGGAAATGCGTTGCAGAAGAGGATTCATGGCTTTGCGCTCTTGGAAATCGGCCTCGTCTCTCTTGAGAGTTGTATATTACCGCGAGCCGCCCGCAATCTCACGGCTCAATTCTGCTCGCGCGTCGCCATGAAGCGGAGGGCCGGCCATTCCTCGATCGTCGTGCGCAGATCCCAGGCGTTGCGGGCGAGGAAGACCGGGACGCCGTCATGGTCCTCGGCAGAGGCCGAGGGATGGCGGTTGCGGAAATGCTCGATGTCCTCGCGGCCCTCGGCGGCGAGCCAGCGCGCCATCTGAAACGGCGCCGCTTCGAGGCGGGCGGCGAGGTCGTATTCGTCCCTGAGCCGCGCCGCGAGCACGTCGAGCTGCAGCGGGCCGACCACGCCGACGATCCAGTCGCCCCCCTGCGCCGGCTTGAACACGCGGGTCACTCCCTCCTCGGCGAGTTGTTCGAGGGCGTGGCGCAGATGCTTCGACTTCATCGGGTCGAGGGGACGGATGCGCTGCAAGATCTCGGGGGCGAAGCTCGGGATCCCGGTGACGCGCAGATCGGCCCGCTCGGACAAGGTGTCGCCGATCCGGAGGCTGCCGTGATTGGGGATGCCGATGATGTCGCCGGGCCAGGCCTCCTCGGCCAGATTGCGCTCGCGGGCGAGGAAGAATACCGGGTTCTGGATCGAGAGGAGGCGCCCGGTGCGCCGGTTCCTGAGCTTCATGCCGCGGGCAAAGCGGCCCGAGCAGATCCGCACAAAGGCGATGCGGTCGCGGTGCTGCGGGTCGATATTGGCCTGCACCTTGAAGACAAAGCCGGTGACTTCTTCCTCCTCCGGAAGGATCGGTTGCGGCCCATGGGCGCCCTGGGCCGGCTGCGGGCGCGGCGGCGGCGCCAACGCGGCGAGGCCGGAAAGCAGTTCGCGCACCCCGAAATTGTTGAGCGCACTGCCGAAATAGACCGGGCTCAGATGTCCCGCGCGAAACCCGTCGAGGGCGAAGGGCGGCAATAATCCGCGCGCCATCGCGACCTCCTCGCGCAATTGCGCGAGCGCGCGTTGCGGCAGGCGCCGCGTCAGGGTCGGGTCGTCGAGACCGCGGCAATGCACCGGCTCGACCAGGCGCTCGCCGGCGCCGCGCTCGAACAGCAAGAGCGCGTCGGCAAACAGGTCCCAGATACCGAGAAAATCGCGTCCCATGCCGATCGGCCAGCTCGCCGGGGTCACGTCGAGCGCCAGGCCCTGCTCGATCTCGTCGAGGAGGTCGAAGGGATCGCGGCTCTCGCGGTCGAGCTTGTTGATAAAGGTGATGATCGGCACGTCGCGCAGGCGGCAGACCTCGAACAGTTTGCGCGTCTGCTCCTCGATGCCCTTGGCGGCGTCGAGCACCATGACCGCGCCGTCGACCGCGGTCAGCGTGCGGAAGGTGTCCTCGCTGAAATCCTGGTGTCCCGGCGTGTCGAGCAGGTTGAAGACGATCCCCCCGTGCTCGAAGGTCATCACCGCCGAGCTGACCGAGATGCCGCGCTCGCGCTCGATCGTCATCCAGTCCGAGCGGGCGCGCCGCCGCTCGCCGCGCGCCTTGACTTCGCCGGCGAGTTGGATCGCGCCGCCGAACAAGAGCAGCTTTTCGGTCAGGGTGGTCTTGCCGGCGTCGGGGTGGGAGATGATCGCGAAGGTGCGCCGGCGCGCGATCTCGTCTGTCAGGGTCCCCGCGCGCTCTGCGCGCGGGGCTGGGGAAAGCATTGTCATCGGTCGAGAAGTTGAGCCGGCCGGCCCCGGCGGCTGCAGGCCGCCCGCTGCACCGGCGCCGAGGTCCCCTTATATGAGGGAGCGATCGCGCGGCGGCAAGCTGCGGCGCCGTGCCGATGATGACAGCACCGCCGCGGCGCACTAAGGTTGCGATATGGACGGTGAGATGTCGCGCCGCCCAACCGGGGCCGGCGCCGTCGAGATCAGAACGCCTGCGCAACAGGCGCAGCCGCTGGTATTGGCGTCGCCGCACAGCGGCTGCGCCTATCCCGCCGAGTTCATCGCCGCCTCGCGCCTCGACCCGCTCTCGCTGCGGCGCTCCGAAGACAGCTTTGTCGACGAATTGTTCGCCGCCGCCCCGCGGCTCGGCGCGCCCTTGATTGCGGCGCGGTTTCCGCGCGCCTATCTCGACCCGAACCGCGAGGCCTGGGAACTCGATCCGGCGATGTTCTCGGACGCCTTGCCGCATTTCGTCAATGCCCACTCGCCGCGCGTGCGCATGGGCCTCGGCACGATCGCCCGAATCGTCGCCAGCGGCGAGGAGATTTACGCGAAAAAGCTGCGCTTTGCCGAAGCGCGGCGGCGCATCGACGGGCTCTACCGTCCGTATCATCGGGAATTGCAGAACCTGCTGGCAGCGACCGAGGCGCGGTTCGGCGGCTATCTGCTGCTCGACTGCCATTCGATGCCGTCCGCGGCCTGGGCCGCCGGCGCCGAAGGCGCCGCCGACATCGTGCTCGGCGACTGCCACGGCCGGGCCTGCGCGCCGGAGATCCTCGCCGCGTCGCGCCGCTTTCTCGTTCAGCGCGGCTTTTCGGTGGCGGTCAACACGCCCTATGCCGGCGGCTTCACGACCGAGCATTACGGCTGCCCGGCCCGGCACCGGCACGCGCTGCAGATCGAGATCTGCCGCGCCCTTTACATGGACGAGCGGACCTACCGCCGCAAACCGTCCTTTACCCGCCTCGCCGACGAACTCGCCGTGTTTGTCGAGCGGCTCGGCGCGATCGCGCGCGCCTCTTTGCCGCAACCCGTCCCTTTGGAGAGCGCGGCGGATTGACGCCGGGCGGAGGCGTTTACACCTAAAAGGGGAGGTGTTTGGCGGAGAGGCCGATGAACGCGACCCGGCCGGGCTTTACGATCGAACAGGATTGGTCGGCCTATGGCGAGGAGGAGCACGCAATCTGGCGCTTCCTGTTCGAGCGCCAGCAGAAACTGCTTGAAGGGCGCGCCTGCCGCGAATATCTCGACGGACTGAAGGGACTTGGCGTCGCCCACGACGGCATCCCGGACTTCCGGCGCCTCTCCGACATCCTCGACCGCGCCACCGGGTGGCGCATCGTCGCGGTGCCCGGGCTCGTCCCCGACGACGTCTTCTTCGCCCATCTGGCAGAGCGCCGCTTTCCGTCGACCTGCTTCATCCGGCGCCGCGACCAGCTCGACTATCTGCAGGAGCCCGACGTCTTTCACGACATCTACGGCCATGTGCCGATGCTGATGAATCCGGTCTTCGCCGATTATATGCAGGCCTACGGCCAGGGCGGGCTGAAGGCGCTCGGATTGGGGCATCTGCCGTATCTGGCGCGGCTCTATTGGTACACGGTCGAATTCGGTCTGATCGCAACCCCGGAAGGGCTGCGCATCTACGGCTCCGGCATCCTCTCTTCGGCCGGCGAATCGGTCTACTGCCTCGACGACCCGCGGCCGCGGCGGCTGCGCTTCGACCTCCGGCGGGTCATGCGCACGCGCTACCGAATCGACGATTTCCAGGAGACGTATTTTGTCATCGACAGTTTCGCCGCGCTGTTCGCGGCGACGGGGCCCGACTTTGCCCCGATCTACCGCGAGCTTGCCGGTTTTTCCGATATCGAGCCCGATGCCGTGCTGCCCGGCGATCACCGCGCCGCGCCCCCGCGGCGGGACAAAAAAATTGGGCCGCCTTTGAGGGCAGCCCAAGTTTAGGGAGGAAACGCCTAGAAGACGTGCGGTAAGACCACAACCGATGATCGTTACCGCACCGCACAATCTAATTAACCTCATTCTGAATGTCAAGCCGCTTTTTCAGGAATCGCTCCGTGCATCGCTGATCTGCATCTGCATCAGGGCATTAGGATACAACCAGGAAAATCGCCATGTGCGGCGCACAAGGGGCTTGCGAGCCAAAGCCGAGACCGGCGCCGCCGCCTCTCGACCGCGCCGCGGCGCTGTTTCTCGACGTCGACGGCACGCTGCTGGAGATTGCTGCGCGCCCCGATCTGGTTCGGGTGTCGCCGCGATTGCCGATTCTGCTGGGGCGGCTTGCCGCCTCGCGCGGCGGGGCGCTGGCGCTCGTCAGCGGCCGCCCTCTTATCGATCTCGACCGGCTGTTTCCGGCATGGCGGGGAGCGGCGGCGGGACTGCACGGGCTGGTGCGGCGACGCGCCGATGGCAGTCTGGCCGCGTCCGGCGATGCCGCGGCGTCAGCGGCGCTCGCCGCCCTGCGCGCGCCGCTGACGGATTTTGCCCGGGCGCGGCCGGGGCTTCTCCTCGAAGACAAGGGGGGGACGATCGCCTTGCATTATCGCAAGCGGCCGCAGGACGAGACCGAGATCCGCGCTCTCGCCGAATCGCTCTGTCGCGCGACGGGGCCGGCGCTGCGCCTGATCGCCGGAAAGAAGGTCGTCGAATTTCAGCCGCAGAGCGCCAACAAGGCCGGGGCGATTGCCGCCTTTCTGGCCGAGCCGCCGTTTTGCCGCCGCTGTCCGGTCTTCCTCGGCGACGACACCACCGACGAGGACGGGTTCGCCGAGGTCAACCGGCGCGGCGGCCTCAGCATCCGGGTGGGGGGGCCGGCTGCGACCGCGGCCTGTTACGGCCTGGCCTCGGTCGCGGCGGCGCGGCGATGGCTCCTCGGCGGCGCCTCCGGCTGATCGCAGCAGCAGGGGGAACGCTTCAGGCCGTCCGGTGTTCGTGCATGAGTTTGAGTCGGGGCGGAACATGGCGGAAGGCGATGTCGTCGTCGGGGCGGACGCGGTTTTGCGGCCGCGCCTGTCGGCAGCGGCGGCCTCTCGGGTCGCCGGGGTCAATCGGCGGCTGGTGGTGGTCTCCAACCGGGTCGCATCGGGCGAGCAGGCGACGTCGAATTCCGGAGGGCTGGCGGTCGGCATCCGTGCCGCCCTGCGGCAGAGCGCGGGCGGGATCTGGTTCGGCTGGAGCGGCCATGTCAGCGACAAGACGGCGAACGAGCCCCATGTGGTCGCCGACGGGACGCTGACCTTCGCCACGCTCGACCTCTCGCGGCGCGACTTTGAAGAGTATTACATCGGCTACGCCAATCGCGTGCTCTGGCCGCTGTTTCATTTCCGCCCGTCCTTGGTCGAGTTTTCGCGGCGGGTCCTGTCCGGCTATCTGCGCGTCAACCGCACTTTCGCGCAAACGCTGGCGCCGCTGTTGTCCTCGGACGATCTGATCTGGGTGCATGATTATCACCTGATCCCGCTCGCCGCCGAATTGCGCCGGGCCGATCAGCAGCAGCCGATCGGCTTTTTTCTGCACACGCCGTTTCCTCCCGCCGATCTGTTGCGCGTCCTGCCCAACCACCACGAGATCGTGCGCATGCTGTGCTCCTACGATCTCGTCGGATTTCAGACGACTCCCGACCTCCTCGCCTTTCGCGACTATCTGCGGCGCTGGGCCGGAGCGGAAGAACTCGGCGCCGATTGCGTGCGCGCCTTCGGCCGGGTCGTGCGCACGCGCGTCTTCCCGATCGGCATCGATGTCGCGGCGGTGGCGGCGCAGGCCGAGGCGGCGCAAGAGAACCGCCATATGCGTCGGCTGCGCCAGAGCCTCGGCGATCGGGCGCTGATGATCGGGGTCGACCGGCTCGACTACTCGAAGGGGCTGGGCGCCCGATTCGAGTGCTATCGCCAGCTCTTCGACCTCCACCCCGAAACCCGCGGCCGCATCGTCTTCATGCAGATCGCCCCGCCCTCGCGCTCGGAGGTGCCGGAATATCAGGTCATCCGCAAAAGCCTCGAAACTTCGGCGGGGGCTATCAACAGCCGCTACGGCGAGTTTGACTGGACGCCCCTGCGCTACATCAACAAGAGCTTCCATCATCGCATATTGACAGGGTTTTTTCGGGCGAGCCGGATCGCTCTGGTGACCCCACAGCGCGACGGCATGAACCTGGTGGCCAAGGAATACATCGCCTCGCAGCGGCCGGAAGATCCTGGAGTGCTGGTCTTGTCGTGCTTCGCCGGCGCGGCGCACGAACTGGCCGACGCCGTCATCGTCAATCCATATGATATCGAGGGGATGGCCGAAGCGATCCTTTCCGGGTTAACAATGCCGCTCGGCGAACGCAAGGAGCGGTGGAGCGCGATGATGCGGGTCCTGGAGCGCAACGACGTGACCTTCTGGCGCGAGAGCTTTGTCAGCGCGCTAAGCAGCGCCGGGGCCGGGGCCGCGCGTAATGCCGGCTGAAACCGTCTGGCTCGTCGGCGATATCGGCGCGACCAACGCCCGCTTCGGCCTGATGTCGCCGCAGCGCGAATTGCTGCACAACCGCACGCTCGCCTGCGAGGACCATCCGACGATCGAAGAGGCTCTTGCGGTCTATCTCGGCGAGCGCGGTGAATTGCCGATGCCGCGCCGGGGCGCCCTGGCGATCGCCTCGGCGATTACCGGCGACCGGGTGGCGATGACCAATCATCCGTGGAGCTTTTCGGTCTCCGCGCTGAAGGCGCGGCTCGGTTTCGAGCGCCTCGAAGTGATCAACGACTTCACCGCGGTGGCGCTGGCCTTGCCCCATCTCGGCGAGCAGGACCGCCTTGCGGTCGGCGGCGGGAGCCCGGCGGCGGGGGCGCCGCTCGCCGTGCTCGGAGCGGGCTCGGGTCTCGGCGTCTCGGGCCTTATCTCCGCGGGCGCCCGCTGGATCGCGCTGACCGGCGAGGGCGGGCATGCGACGATGGCGCCGGCCGATGCGCGCGAGAGCGCCGTCCTCGACCACCTGCGCCGGCACTTCGACCACGTCTCCGCCGAACGGCTGTTGTCCGGTCCCGGTCTCGTCAACCTCTACAACAGCCTGGCCGCGCTCGACGGGGTTCCGGCGCGCGGCTACACCGCGGCCGAGATCACCGATCCCGCAACTGGTGCCGCCGACCCGTTGTGCCGCGAAGCCACGCAAGTGTTCTGCGCCATGCTCGGAACCGCGGCCGGCAATCTGGCGCTGACCCTGGGCGCGCGCGGCGGGGTCTATATCGCCGGAGGCATCGCCCCGCGGCTCGGCCGCGGCTTTCTCGCCTCGCCGTTTCGCGAGCGCTTTGAGGCAAAAGGCCGCATGCGTCCGTATCTCGCCGCAATCCCGACCTATGTTGTTACCCACCCGCTCCCGGCTTTTCTCGGTTGCGCGGCGGTGCTCGCCGAGTGAGCCTTCCGGTGGATGTTACATTGTTACTTACTGTTGCATAGTGTTGCATATTGTTCACGATTGCGACGATATTGTAGAGTATATTCTGAGATCCGCGGGGGCTGTAGAGCGGGAATGTCGTGCAGCGACCATTCGTTCGGACCGCGATGAAGGATCTGGTTGAGAGCGGCTGTTGCCGCCCGGAAAGCAAGGGGCCGTCCTTGTCGGAGAAGCGCAAGACCGTGCTGGACATCGAGATTGAAGAGCTGCGCCGACTCGCCGAGGACGGTGCGGCGAGCGGCCTTTCCGAGGAAGACGGCGAGGCCGTGCTCGATCGGCTCGAAGCCAAATATCGTGCCCTCGGTGATCGAAAATCTGGAGTTTAATGCGAGGCTTGTCCCGATTGATCCGGCACTACCAGATTTTGTGTCTTACGTCATACCCGGGCTCGACCCGGGCATCCACGCGTTTGCCAGTGCTAGAGCCGGTTTCGAGGCGTGGATGGCCGGATCAAGTCCGGCCATGACGGCCAGATGTTGAGTCTACCGGAGGCAATGGGATAAGCCTCTTTAAGGCTATTTTAATCCTGTGTTCACGCTAATATTAACTCTGAATTCATAATGACGTTAATTACGGTATTCATTCCAGATTCGATACGATAAATCTCACGCCGTGTCGACCGGCACCCCGGAACTTGCTACAAGGGAAATCTGTTCTTTCCTTGACCAGTGGTCCGGAAATTGCTGCAATTTCGCTTCAGCCGCCGTGCTGAGGCCGATCTGGGAAGAATTGCCGATTTTATTGGCCGGGAGAACCCGGAGCGGGCGGTATCGTTTCTCGGCGAGCTGCGGTTGCGGTGCCGGAAACTGGTCGCCTTCCCCGAATCGGCGCCGCTGCGCCCGGAACTCGGCCAAGGCGTGCGGCTGAGCGTCTTTCGCAATTATCTGATCCTTTACGTCGTCCATGCCGACACCCTTGAAATCCGCCGGGTCGTGCACGGGGCGCAAAACCCCTGCTCGCGGGCGGCCTGATCGCCTGTTTGCATGAGGAAAGCGGCAGAGGCGGCTTTGACCGCGCGGCGCGGCCGGTTGTAAGCTTCCGTCCTCCGATCGGTTGCCGAGGATGCGATGAGCGCACATGCAGGAAACGGGGCGGCGGCCGGCGCGGCGGCGCGCCGGGCCATCCGCGCGGGCGATTTTACCGGTCCGACCGCCGGGCTCGCGCCCGGCAACGTCCAGGCCAATCTGGTCGTCCTGCCGCTGGCGCTGGCGCATGATTTTCTGCGCTTCGCGCAGGCCAACCCCAAACCCTGCCCGGTGCTCGCGGTGTCGGAGCCGGGCGACCCGCATCTGCCGGGTCTCGGCGCGGATCTCGACATCCGCACCGATCTGCCGCGCTATCGCGTGTGGCGCCGCGGCGAACTGGTCGACGAGCCTGCCGATGTGGCGGCGGTCTGGCGCGAGGATCTCGTCAGCTTTGCCCTCGGCTGCTCGTTCTCGTTCGAGCAGGCCTTGATCGACGAGGGGATCGAATTGCGCCACATCGCCTGCGGCTCGAACGTCTCGATGTACCGCACCAACCTGCCCTGCACGCCGGCCGGACCCTTCCGCGGTCCTCTCGTCGTCTCGATGCGGCCATTGAAGCCGCGCGACGCGATCCGCGCCGTCCAGATCACCTCGCGTTTCCCCTCGGTGCACGGCGCGCCGGTGCATCTGGGATTGCCGGAGGCGATCGGCATCCGCGATCTCGCGCACCCCGATTACGGCGACGCGGTGCCGGTCCATGGCGACGAATTGCCGGTGTTCTGGGCCTGCGGCGTGACCCCGCAGGCGGTGATCGCCGAGGTCAAGCCCGAGTTCTGCATTACCCACGCGCCGGGCGCGATGCTTGTCACC
Source organism: Allostellaceae bacterium (assembly GCA_035252905.1). Lineage (GTDB taxonomy): Bacteria > Pseudomonadota > Alphaproteobacteria > ATCC43930 > CGMCC-115725 > AP-15. The sequence continues at coordinate 10,199 of DATFCQ010000194.1, forward strand.
GATCTGCGCAACACCCGGCTCGCCAGCTTGTAATCGGCGGAATACGCTACGCTATTCCGCCCTACACCATCCTCGTAGGGCGGAAAAGCGGAGCGCATTCCGCCGCGTTCCGGCTTGAAGAGGCCTCCAATGACTCGATCGCTCGTCGCCGCGCTCGAACGGCTGATCCAGGACGAGGTCGGCCGCAAC
>DATFCQ010000195.1:0-18916 GCA_035252905.1 Allostellaceae bacterium
CCTTTGGGCGAGCACGGCTCGCGCGAACCCGAACGGGTAAACGCCGCTCCGGCGGCGGTGCCGCCGGCCCGCCCGGACGCTCCGCGACCGCGGCTCCGGCGTCTGCGCCGGATTTTCCGCATCCTGGTGTGGAGCGGTGGCGTGACGGCCTTCGCCGCAGTCGCCTTTCTCGCCTATTGCCTCTACACATTGCCGCTCGCCACGGAAAAGCCGGCCGAGACTCCCCCGACCGCGCTCGTTCTCGAGGCGGATAACGGCCAGCCTTTCGCCACGCGCGGGGTCTACCGGGGACAGTGGGTTCCCGCCAATCAACTGCCGCCCGATTTTGTCCATGCCGTCGTCGCGATCGAGGATCGGCGCTTTTTTCAGCACCCCGGCATCGATTTCTGGGGCATTGCCCGCGCGGCCTATGCGGATCTGACCAGCGGCTCGGCGCAGCAGGGCGGCAGCACGATCACCCAGCAATTGGTTCGGATGACCTATCTGTCGCCGCAGCGCACGATCCTGCGCAAGGTGCAGGAGGCATTGCTCGCGATCTGGCTCGAACACCGGCTTTCCAAAGCCGAGATCCTGACGCGCTACGTCAACACCGCCTATTACGGCGCCGGCGCCTACGGGGTCGACGCCGCGGCCGAGCGCTATTTCGGCAAGCATGCGCAGGCGCTCGACCTTGCCGAAGCGGCGATGCTCGCCGGCCTCGTCAACGCCCCCTCGGAATTGGCGCCGACCATTAATCCGACGGGGGCGCACGAGCGCGCCGACGAGGTGCTGAACGCGATGGTCAAGGCGGGCTATATCACCTCGGCCCAGGCTGCCGCGGCGCGCGCCCACCCGGTCAAGCTGGTCGTGCCGCCCACGACCGAGCCCGGGCGCAACTACTTCGCCGATACCGCGCAGGCCGAGGTCAAGAGCCTGATCGGCGTGCCGCTCAGCGATTTGACCGTGAAGACGACCCTCGATCCGGCCCTGCAGGACCTCGCCGAGCGCGTCGTCGGCCATTGGCTCGCCCGTGACGGGAAAAGGCGCCATATCGGCCAGGCGGCGCTTGTCGCGCTCGCCCCCGACGGCGCCGTTCTCGCCATGGTCGGGGGACGCAATTACGGAGAAAGCCAGTTCAACCGAGTCACCCAGGCGCTGCGACAGCCCGGCTCATTGTTCAAGATTTTCGTCTATCTCGCCGCCTTCGATGCGGGATACACGCCGGACAGCATTCTCGTCGACCAGCCGGTGCAGATCGGCAATTGGCATCCCCAGGATTTCGAGCGCCGGTATCGCGGCCCGGTTTCGCTCAAAACCGCCTTTGCCGATTCGATCAATACGATATCGGCGCAGCTCGTCCAGAATATCGGGGTCGAGCGCGTCATCGCCATGGCAAGGAGCCTCGGCGTCACCTCGCCGCTGCCGGCGGTGCCGAGCCTGGCACTCGGCACCGCCGATGTGACCCTGTGGGAAATGACGCGGGCGATGGACACGATCGCGACCGACACCAAGCTGATCACGCCCTATACGATCGCGGCGATCTCGGCGCCCCGCCAGCACGGCAACACCCCGCTCTATACGCATCCCCAGCCGAAGGTGGACAGGCCCTCCTGGCATTGGCGCGAGATGATGGACTTGCTGCAGGCCGTGATCAAAGAGGGTACCGGCCGGGCGGCGCGGCTCGACCGCCCGGTCGGCGGCAAGACCGGCACGACCAATGACTACCGGGACGCTTGGTTTGTCGGCTTCACGACCGATTTCGTGGTCGGGGTATGGTGCGGCAACGACGACAACACTCCGATGAAACGCGTCGTCGGCGGCGATGTGCCGGCCAAGATCTGGCGCGATTTTGTCGCCGGGGCGGAGCGGATCGAGGCGCAGCAGAACGCGGCCAGGCCGCAGCAGGTTTCGTTCGACGACACCGCCGCATCCGACGCGCAGTCGCCGGCGGCCGGCCCCGATCAGCAGCCGCCCGAGACCGCGCCCGATGCCGCCGACTCCTCGGCGGTGCCGCCCTCCGCCTCGCCTGGAGCCATTGTCGGGATTCCTTTGATTGTCGATACCGGGACCCTGATGTTCCGGGGGCATCTCGTGCACCTCGCCGGGGTCGAAGGCGAGACCGGCGAGGCGACCGAGGAGATGGCGCGGTTCATCGCCGGAAGGCCGGTCACCTGCCAGCCGGCCGGTCCCGCAGCCGATTCCTATCGCTGTCGCGTCGGCGGCTACGACCTCGCCCGCGCGGTCTTATACAATGGCGGCGGGCGCGCCGCCCCCGGCGCCCCGGACGACCTCAAAACCGCCGAAGAACAGGCAAGAGAAGCCGGCCGCGGGATGTGGGAACGGTGAAAGGGGCGGGCTTGCGCGTATTGTGCGCGTAGCAACCCGCGCAAAAGAACGCTATCGATGCGCCCCTTCAAGCTTAGGAGGGCGTGACGGCGTCGTCGTGACCATCGACGATCTGCGGTCCTTTGCGTCCTCTGCGGTGCGGTAAAGCGTTTACCGTCCGGCCCCGAAAACCGTACCTCTCAAAACGGGCGGGGTTTAGAGTGCCGGCGTACAAGCCGAGGAGCCGCGAATGAGCCGTTACCGCGAGATCACGCCGGCCGAGATGACGCCGGAGCAGCGCCGCGTTCACGACCTGATCGTCGCCGGTCGGCGCGGCCGGTTCGGCGGACCGTTTCAGCTGCTGATCCGGGCGCCCGAAATCTGCGAATACGCGGCCAAGCTCGGCGAGCATCTGCGCTGGAGCACGTCATTGCCGGCGCGGCTCTCCGAACTGGCGATCATCACCACCGCCCGCTTCTGGCGCGCCCAATACGAATGGTACGCGCATGCGCCCTTGGCCGAGGAAGCGGGCGTTCCCGCCGCCGCGATCGAGGCGATCCGCCGCGGCGAGACCCCGGATTTCACGGAGCCGGACGAGGCGCTCGTCTACCGGATCTGCACCGATCTGCAGCAGACGCAGCGGCTCTCGGATGCGCGCTTTGCCGAGGCGATCGAGACGCTCGGCGAGACCGGCCTCGTCGAGGTCATTGCGCTGATCGGCTATTACACGCTGATCGGCAATACGCTCAATGTTTTCGCGGTGGCGGTGCCGGACGGGGTGACGCCGCCCTTTCCCGAATAGGCTGCGCGGCGCCGCCCGTGGGCTGCGTTCGCGCATAGGACGCCCGATCACGACGCGCTTCGCCGCGGTCCCGGCGGGGCATAAACTTCCGCTATGGTCGCGAGCGTTCCCCTCCCGGGCGGCGAGAACGCCGCTCTGTCTCGCCGGCAGGTTCTGGTCCCGTTGATCGTCGCCTGCGCATTGTTCATGCAGAGCCTCGATTCGACGGTGATCGCGACGGCTTTGCCGGCGATCGCGCGCGCCTTGCACGCAACCCCGCTGCGCCTCAACCTCGCCATCACCTCCTATCTGTTGAGCCTGGCGGTGTTCATCCCGGTCAGCGGCTGGACCGCCGATCGCTTTGGAGCGCGGCAGGTGTTCAGCGCGGCGATTGTCGTCTTCACCCTAGGTTCGATCGGCTGCGGGTTTTCTTCGTCATTGCCGGCATTGATCGCCGCCCGCATCGTGCAGGGCATGGGCGGGGCGATGATGGTGCCGGTCGGTCGCCTGGTTCTGCTCAAGAGCTTTCCGAAATCGGATCTCGTCCGCGCCATGTCTTATGTCAGCGTGCCGGCGCTGGTCGGACCGGTGATCGGGCCGCCGCTCGGCGGGTTCATCGTCACCTATGGCTCGTGGCGCTGGATCTTTTTCATCAATGTGCCGGTCGGCCTGTTGGGCGTCGCACTGGTCAATCTGGTGATCGGCGATCTGCGGGAGAAGCGCGTCCGCTCGTTCGATCTCGCCGGCTTTCTGTTGACCGGGCTCGGCTTGGCAACCCTCGCCTTCGGCTTCGAGAACCTCGGGCGCGGCGCGTTGCCCGCCCCTTTGGTGGCGGGAATGCTGGGGTTTGGGGCGGTGTGCATGATCCTCTACGGCCGCCACGCAAAACGTGCCGCGCATCCGATCATCGATCTCGGCCTGCTGCGGATCCCGACCTATGCGGCCGCGACCTATGGCGGTTTTCTGTTTCGCATGGGCATGGGCGCATTGCCGTTTCTGATGCCGCTGATGCTGCAGGTCGGCTTTGGCCTCGATGCGCTGTCTTCCGGTCTGATTACCTTCGCCAGCGCGGCCGGGGCGATGACAATGAAATTGACGGCGAGGCCGATCATCCGCGCCTTCGGCTTTCGCCTCGTGCTCGTCGGCGATGCGGTGATCGGCAGCCTGTTTCTGCTGCTCTATGCCTGGTTCCGGCCGGGCACGCCGCATTGGGTGATCTTTGCCGCGCTGCTCCTGGGCGGCTTTTTCCGCTCATTGCAGATGACGAGCCTCAATTCGCTCGCCTATGCCGACGTGCCGCCGGCGCTGTTGAGCCGCGCCACGAGTCTGACCAGCATGGCGCAGCAGCTGTCGCAGACCGCCGGGGTCGCCGCTGCTGCGCTGTTCCTGCACCTGGTCTTGTCGGTGCGCGGCGGCATGGCGCTCGCCGCCGCCGATTTCTATCCCGCCTTCGCTGCGATCGCCTTGATCTCGCTGTTGTCGGCGCCGTTCTTCCTGCGCATGGCGCCCGACGCCGGCGCCGAGGTCAGCGGCCATCTCGCCGGGGCGCGCAAGCGGGCGTAAACTGCCGCGCCCGGGTCATGTCTGACAAGGACAGATATCGGGCATGGCGGAGAGCCGCAGCCCCTCCCCTCACCCTCCCGCGCTTTCAGCGCGGGTCCCTCCCTCTCCCCGCGCGCGGGGAGAGGGCTGGGGTGAGGGGCGACCCCGGTGGGAAGAGGAGGCATCGTGATGAGGCTCTGCTCCGCGCTTCTCGGGACTGTGCTCGCGACCGCCTGCGGGGTCGCGCAGGCCCAGGTGCCGCTGCCCAAGGATCTGTCGATTGTGGCGCCCGGCGCGGGTGTGCCTGCGGCGGATGCGGCGTTCTCGGGCGCCTGGGGCAATGGCGCTTGGTACGGCACGCTCCCGACCGCGCTGATTGTCGAGCGGATTGCTGCCGACGGAACCGCGCAGGTGATCTATGCCCGGGGAACCACCGAGCACTCGAAAATTGCGGCCTATTGGAAACGCCTCGAAGGCCGCATCAAAGATCACCGCCTGACCATTCATCTACCCGACCCCAATTCGTCCGCAGGCTACCGCGTCCAGTATCGGATCGTGGCGCCGGGCCTTCTCGAAGGCGACGTGACAAACTGGGACGGCTGGCGCGGCCATGCCTTTCTGCAACGCATCTCCGGCCCGCCCGCCGCGATCGTCGCCATCGCCGCGCTGCCGTTCCGGCCGATCTGGCGACAGATCTGGATACCGGAGCATTGGGCAGGTCAGACGATCCAACTGGAGGCGACGCTCTATCGCACGCGTCTGCCCGGCCGGCAGCCGCTGGTGATCCTCAATCATGGGGCGGATATACACCACGAGAGCTATACCGTGCATTTCCCAGCGCAGTCCCGATTTTTCCTGGCGCGCGGGTACAATGTCGTGGTGCCGATGCGCAAAGGGTTCAGCCGCTCCGGTGGCCCGTTGGGGACGGGTGTCGACGGGGCAGTCGCGGATGTGGATGCGGTCGTGGATGCGATGCGCGCCGAGCCCTGGGTCGATCCGAAGCGCATTATTGTCGCCGGATGGTCGCGCGGCGGGCTCACCTCTGTCGCCTATGCCGCCCGGCATCCCGACAAGGTGGCCGGTGTCATCAGCTTTTCCGGCACATGGAGTTCACACGAGGAGGCAGATCGCCCCTATATCGCTGCGGCCGGGAAGACCGCGCCTGTGCCGGAGCTGTGGCTCTACGACGAGAACGATTCTTATATTGCGCTACCCGCCGCGCGAAAGCTGTTCGACGTCTTCCGCGCCAATGGCGGCACCGGCGATTTCGTGACGTTCGGGAATGTCTCCGGAATGCCGCCCGGCGCGACCGGCGAGGGACACACGCTGTTCGAGCATGTCGACATGTGGAAGGCCGCCGTCGCCGCCTATTTGCGCCGGATCGACGGCGGCTGAACGCCGGCCGTCTTCAATCCGCGGCCGCGCGCACCGTCCCGGCGAGCTGATGCCGGATCAGCCGCGCATAGAGCCCGTTGCGGGCCAGCAGCTCGCTGTGATTGCCGTATTCGATGAGCTGGCCGCGCTCCATGACGGCAATCAGATCGGCGTTGCGCACGGTCGACAGCCGGTGGGCGATGACGATCGTCGTGCGGTCGCGCATCAATGTGTCGAGCGCGCCGCGCACCTGCGCTTCGCTGACCGCGTCGAGGTGCGAGGTTGCCTCGTCGAGGATCAGGGTCGGCGCATTCTTCAGAAAGGCGCGGGCGATCGCGACGCGCTGGCGCTGCCCGCCCGAGAGCTGCACGCCGCGCTCGCCGACGATCGTGTCGAGCCCCTGCGGCAGGCTGGCGACAAAGCCGGCGAGCGCCGCCTGATCGAGGGCGTGGCGGATTGCGGCGTCGTCGGCGTCGGGTCGGGCGAGGCGCACATTGGCGCCCAAGGTATCGTTGAACAGGTAAGTATCCTGGGAGACGAGCGAGATGCGCGCACGCAAATGGTCGAGCACAAAGTCGCGCAGATCGACGCCGTCGATCAAGACCCGCCCGTTTTGCGGGTCCCAGAAGCGCAACAACAGGTGGGCAAAGGTGGTCTTGCCCGCGCCCGAGGGGCCGACGAGCGCCACCGTGCGACCGGCCGGGACGGCGAGCGCCACCGCGTCGAGCGCCGGCCGGCGCGCCCCCGGATAGGCAAAGCCGACCGCTTCGAAGCGGATCGCCGAGCCGCCCTGCGGCGCCGGCGGGCGCAATCCGCCGTCCTGGACGGCCGGCTCGGCATGGTGGACGGCATAAAGCCGGCGCGTCGCGGCGATCGTATCGGCCAATTGGCGGCTGACCTGGGCGATCTCGGAGATCGGTAGAAACGAGGCGAGCGCCGCCAGGATCAACAGGGGCAGGGTGGTCGCGCCGAGCTGGTGCTCGGCCACCAGCCGCGCGCCGACGACCGCGACGGCGAGCCCGCCGAGCCCGGTCACGACTTCGAGCCGCGCCGTCTGCGCCGAAAGGTCGTCCAGGAGTTCGAGGCGGATGCTCTGATACTCCCGCACCCGCTCGATAAAGGCACGGCGCCGGTCGGCGACGGCCTGAAAGGCGACGAGATCGGCAAGGCCCTGGATCGTCTCGGTGACATAGGCGCCGAGCAGGCCCAGCGCGTCGCGGGCGCGGGCGCCGAGCCGGTCGATCCGCGTCCGCGTCAAGACCGGAGCCAGCCCGGCATAGAGCACGAAGGGCAACAAGGCGAGGGCGATCGGCCAGGCGACGACGAACAAGGCCGCCAACACCGCCGACGGGATCAACACCGCGACCAATGCCGGCGCCACGGTATGGGCGAAGAAATATTCGATCGTTTCGATGTCCTGGCTTGCCAGGGCGATCAGATCGCCGGAACGGCGGCGCAGCAGATAGGCCGGCGCAAGCGCGTCGAGCTTGTCGAACAAGGCGATCCGCAATTCGGCCAACAGGCGATAGGCGATGTCGTGAGCGAGCCAGGATTCAAGCCAGTGCAACAGGCCGGCGAGCGGCGCCGTCAGGCCCAACAGGATCAACAGGGCGGCAAAAGGCGCGCCGGTCTTGACCGCGGCGACCGCCAAGGCCCCGATCAGTCCGACGCCGATCAAGGCCGCGACCCGGGCGATGCCGGAGACGACGACGACGGCAAAGCGGCGGCGCCACGGCCGGATGATCGCGATGAGGCTCGCCAAGGTCGCGCCCCAGCCGATCTCGGAGCCGGTCTCGGCCGCCTCCGCCTCCGCGGTCGGACCGCTCCCTTCTCCGCCCGCTTGATCCGTGCCGGCGGCGCGCTCCTCCCCGGGAAGGGCGAGATCGGCCTCGCGCTCCTCGGCCTGCGCCCCCATCAGCCGGCGATAGGGGCCGTCACGGGCGATCAGCTCGGCATGCCGGCCGCTCTCGACGACGCGGCCGCCGTCGAGGACGAGGATGCGGTCGGCGCCGATCACGCTCGACAGCCGGTGCGCCAGGACGAGCGTCGTGCGTCCCGCGCACAGGCGGTCGAGGGCCTCTTGGATGACCGCCTCGTTTTCCGCGTCGACCGAGGACAGCGCCTCGTCGAGGATCAGGATCGGCGCGTCGCGCAACAGAGCGCGGGCAATTGCGAGGCGCTGCCGCTGCCCGCCCGACAGCAACATGCCGCGCTCGCCGATCGTCGTCTGATAGCCCTGCGGCAAGGCGCGGATGAACTCGGCGGCATTGGCGTCGCGCGCCGCCTGTTCGATCTCCTCCTCTGTGGCGTCGGGCAGGCCCAGCCGCAGATTGTCGGCGACCGTGCCGTGGAACAGGTAGGTGTCCTGATGGACGATCGCGATCATCCGATGCAATGCATCGGGATCGAGCCTTCGCACATCCTCCCCGCCGACCCGTACGGCGCCCCCTTGCGGGTCGTAGAGGCGCAGCAACAGCCGGGCGACCGAGGATTTGCCCGAACCGCTCGGCCCGACAATGCCGATCTTCTCGCCGGCGGCGACGCTGAAGGAGAGGCGGTCATGGGCAAGACCGCGCCCGCCAGGATAGGCGAAAACAACCTCGTCGAATTCGATGGTTGGTTGGACCGCGGACTCCTGAGCTTTTGCCGAAGGGCCGGCCGCATGCGGGCGAGGCGCTCGCGGTCCGGGAACGAGCGGTTCGGCGGCGAAGAGCGCGTTGATCGCCGCCGCGGCCGATTGTCCGACCATGCCCTGATGCAAAACGGTGCGCAGGTCGCGCAATGGGCGGAAGATCTCCGTCCCGGCCATCAATACGATCAATAGAGCCGGGAGACTCATCATCCCATGCGAGACCCGCCAGACGCCGAGGGCAAGGGCGGCGGCGGCGCCGATCGCGACCCCGCAATCGGTGATCCCGCGCGTCATGACCGAAGCTGCCAGGACCGCGAGCGTGTTGTCCGACAAGGCCCGCGCCTTGCCGGCCAGCCGCCTGCCATAGGCCTTGCTCTGGCCGAACGCCTTTAGGGTCGGCAGGCCCTGGACGCCGTCGAGAAATTCCGAGCCGAACGCCTTCAACGCCTCATGACGGGCATGGCTCTTGCGCGCTTCCAGATGGTGGAAGGCGACCGGCGCTGCCAGGGTGGCCAGCGCCGCGACCAGCATCACCGCCGCAACCGGCACATCCCACCAGGCGATAAAGGCGAAGATTGCGAGCGGCGTCAGCACGGCGACCGAGAGCTGCGGCAGATATTGTCCGAAAAAGGTCTGCAATTGCTCGACGCCGTCGACGATCGACAGCATGACGCCGCCGGTGCGTTCGCCGGCAAACCAGGCCGGCCCGAGTTCGGCGATCTTGTCGTAGAGGCGGCCGCGCAAGGATTCCTGCACGCGCGTCGCCGTCACATGGGCAATCGTCGTGCGGCGGTGTTCGAGCCAGCCGCGCAAAATGACCGCCGCCGCGACCCCGAAGGCCGGGAAGGCCACCGCGGCGAACCCCGAACCGCGGAATACCGCCGCCAACAGGATGCCCAGCAACACAAAGCGGGCGATGCCGACCGCCGCGGCAACGAGGCCCAACAGGACGGTGAAGGCGATCCGTCCGCGCAATCCGCGCGTCAACCGCCATAGGCGCCAGTCGAAATACATGCCCCATTATAGCCGAAAACGCGGCGGCGCGGACGGCGCTTTCGCGGCCGGTCGCGATCCCCGGCCGATTCCGCGGGGCAGGGGTCAGCGCTGCGCGGGGAGAGAGGCGCCGCTCTCCGCGTCCGCCGGGCGGTTGCCGAGATGCAGCCGCCAGCGCGAGCCTGCTCCCGGATTGCCCTCGCGGCGATCCCCCGGCCCCCCGGGCTCGGCCTCAACGGAGCGCTGCGCGCGCAGCCCAGGGGTCGGGGAGTCGCCGCCATTGTCCGGGGCCGCCTCGGCCGAGGGCTCGGGCATGGGATCCGGCGCGACTTCTGCCCGCGCCTTCTTCGAGGTGAAGTCGGCGGCGGCGCGTTCGAGCGTCGCCAGGGTGTCGAGCTCGGCATCGAGCGCCTTCAGCTCCGCGGCATAGCGCGTTTCGATCTCGCTGCGTCGTGTCTGGACGCGCTCTTTTGCGCGCTCCACGTCTTCCGACGATATGTTCCACATGACCCCGATCCCATTCGATAAAACCAGCCCCTCGATTAGGCGGGAACTGAATTGCCGAACGGTTAACCCCGACCGCAATCATCAAGCCTTAGGCGTTAAGCGTGCTTCAACCTTCTCTTTCCCAGTATTGCGTTGCCCAGCAAAGGACGGAGACGGCAGTGAGCGAGGGACGCACGGACGGAGGCGGCGGGCGCGAAATCGAGATGGTCGAGGCGAAGGAGGCGTGGAGCGAATACCGTCTGTCCGACGGCACGAGGCTGCGCGTCAAACCGGTGATGCTGGCCGTCTTCTGCGCCGAGGGCCAGCGTACGGCGGACGGAGAGCCGGTCTACAATATGAAGGCGACATTGGTGACCGACATCAGGACGCCTGCGGCGAACCAGTCGGACTAGGCCGATGCGAAACGGCCTTCTGGTTCGATCGAGCGCAGCCCAGCTCAGTCGCTTTCCGACCTCTTCGACGGTATATGCGACGACCACGCCGGCTCTGCGCGTTTCCACCGCGGAAGGCGCAAGGATCGGGACGGTGGCGACCGTGCTGCTGCGTTCCGATCGGATCGGCCGCTTTCCCCCCGCCAGCACCGCCTCGCGTCCCGCCTTTTCAACCGGCACGCGGGCACAGCTTCTGTTCGACGGCCTGGCCGCAACGCGCGGGCTGCCGCCTCCTTCCGCTCCCGCCGAGCCGCCGTCTCCCGAGCTCTCGGCGAAGGGCGAGATGACCCTGAGCGATAGTCGAGGGGCTGCGGCGGCTCCTCAGGACAGGCACGGCGTTTCGCAGGACGCAGAAGCGGGCTCGGTCTCCGCGAAAGCGGGAGCCGCCGAAGCCGGCCCGCAGCATGAAGGCGCGGCCGGCCGGCCGCAGGTCGCCTCCGAGACCGCCGCACCGGCGGCCAAGCCGGTCAAGCCGGGCCGGATCGAGATGACGATCGACTCATTGCCGAACTACGACCTGCTGCAGCCGATCCCGGTGGTCATCGAGGCGCTCGGCGACCGGGTCTTCGCAGCGGAAGCCCCCGATCTCCAGATCTCGACCACCGGGTCGAGCGTCGGCGGCTCGTTTCTCCAGCTGAAGGAGCAGATCGCGGCGATTTACGAGCAATGTCGCCAAAAGAATACCGTCACACCCGAGCGGCTGCACCAGATCCGTCTGTTCCAGTCCTATATCGGGAAGGCAAAGCGCGGCTGGTCTCTCGGTCGCGGCTGACGCCGGAAATGGCTCCTCGCCGCTGTGACAAAAAGGGATCCCGGGTCACCGACGCCGCGCGGGGATGTTTTGCGCACACCGCGGCTACGACGATTATCCGGCCGGATTTTGCGGTGCCGTATTGTCGGTGAGCGGGCCGCGACTCATCTGCGCGCTGGTGCCGTTCGCGTCCCTACGGCGTTAACGGCGTCGGAGCTTTGTAACTTTGGGGAAAGAGAGAAAAGAAAATGATGCGAGCAATGCTGATCCCGTCGGCCCTCGCCTTGGCCCTGGCGGCGGCCCCGATCGCCGGGCCGGCGCAGGCGAAGGGCTGTCTCAAAGGTGCCGCCGTCGGCGGCGTGGCCGGGCATTTTCTCGGCCATCATACGCTCCTCGGCGCCGGCGTCGGCTGCCTGATCGGCCATCACGAGGCGAAAAAGCACGCCCGCGAGCGCGCTTGGCACCTGCGCGAGCAACAGAGAGAGCGCGGCGTCTACTACCAGGGGCGTTAGAGCGGATTGCATATCGATCTGTAGGATGGGTTGACCCCAGCGAAAGCCCCAGGGGATGCACACATCCCCACGCCTTGTCCCGTCATTCCCGCGCAAGCGGGAATCCGGGGGCCAAATACCGGACTTTCCGCCCTGTGGCCCCTGGGTTCCCGCTTTCGCGGGGACGACGGATAAGTTGCTCAACCCATCTTACATTTAGGGACTCTGCGGCGTCGCGGCGAGTCCCTGCCAGTCGATGCCGCCGGGTGCGACCCGCGTGCCGGCTTCCGGCATCGGGTATTTGAGGCCGGTGGCGCAGTTGAACAGTACGGCGCGCTCGCCGGGGCGTACCCGCCCGTCGGCGAGCGCCGTCTTGTAGGCGGCATAGGTGGCCGCGCCCTCGGGGCAGAGGAGGAGCCCCTCGGCGGCCGCCACCTCGCGCCATGCCGCGGCGATCGCCGCGTCGTCGACGGCAATGGCAAATCCGCCGCTGTCGCGCACCGCGCGCAGGATCAGGAAATCGCCGATCGCCTGCGGCACGCGAATGCCGGCGGCAAAGGTGTGGGCGCCCTCCCAGCGCGGCGCGTGCTCGACGCCCTCGGCCCAAGCCTTGACCATCGGCGCGCAGCCGGCCGCCTGCACTGCCACCATGCGCGGCCGCTTCCTGCCGATCCAGCCGATCTCGGCGAGTTCGGCAAAGGCCTTCCACATGCCGATGAGGCCGGTACCGCCGCCGGTCGGGTAGAAGATCACATCGGGCAGTTCCCAGCCGAGCTGCTCGGCCAGTTCGAGGCCCATCGTCTTCTTGCCCTCGATGCGGTAGGGCTCGCGCAGGGTCGAGCAGTTGAACCAGCCGAGCTTCCGTTCGCCCTCGGCGACCAGTTTGCCGCAATCGTCGATGAGCCCGTCGACGAGGAACACCGCCGCCCCCTGCATCGCGATCTCGCGGACGTTCACATCCGGGGTGTCGGCGGGGCAGAACACCGTGGCTCCGATGCCGGCGCGCGCGCAATAGGCGGCCATCGCCGAACCGGCATTGCCGTTCGACGGCATCGCCATCGCGGTGATGCCCAGTTCCTTCGCCATCGAGACCGCGAGCGCGAGACCGCGCGCCTTGAACGAGCCGGTCGGCAAGCGGCCCTCGTCCTTGACCAGGATCTCGCCGCCGCGGGCGAGCCGGTTGGCCAGTCGGGGCAGCGGGACCAGCGGGGTCATGATCTCGCCGAGGGAGACGACGTTTTCGGGGCGGCGCACCGGCAACAATTCGCGATAGCGCCATAATGTCTGCGGCCGCCCGGCGAGCGCCGCGCGCGACAGCGCCCGACCCGCGCCGGCAAGATCATAGCGCACCAGCAGCGGCCGCCCGGCGCGCGAAACCGTCTGCACCGTATCAGCGGGATAGTGCTCGCCGGTCTGGCTGCATTCGAGATGGGTGACAAAACTCGGCAGATCGCCGCCCGTCCATTCGTGTTCGAGCATGCGCCGCCTCAGACCAGCTTGCGGCAGGCGCGATCGATGCGGGCGCAGGCTTCGCGCAATTCCGCCGTCGAAGTCGCGTAGGAAATGCGGAAATGCGGCGCGAGGCCAAAGGCTTCGCCATGCACGACCGCGACGCCGGAGTCTTCCAATAGGTAGCGGACGAAATCCTCGTCGCTCTCGATCGTCTGGCCGGACGGGGTGCGCTTGCCGAGGACCCCGGCGCAGGACGGGTAAACGTAGAACGCGCCTTCGGGACGCGGGCAATGGAGGCCGGGCACCCGGTTCAACAGATCGACGACGAGGTCGCGCCGCTCCTTGAAGCTCTTGTTGTGCTCGGCAATAAAGTCCTGCGGTCCGGTGAGCGCCTCGATCGCCGCGGCCTGGCTGATCGAGCAAGGGTTGGCGGTCGAATTCGACTGGATCGCCCCCATCGCCTTGATCAGCGCCTTGGGACCGCCGGCATAACCGATGCGCCAGCCGGTCATGCAATAGGCCTTGGAGACGCCGTTGACGGTCAAGGTGCGCTCGTAAAGGCGCGGCTCGACCTGGGCGATCGTCGTGAAGCGGAAATCGTCGTAGACGAGGTGCTCGTACATGTCGTCGGTCATGATCCAGACCTGCTCGTGTGCGAGCAATACCTCGGCGAGCGCCTGCAGATCGGCCTCGATATAGGCGGCGCCCGACGGGTTCGACGGCGAGTTCAGGATCAGCCATTTGGTTTTCGGCGTGATCGCCGCTTCGAGATCCTCGGGGCGCAGTTTGAATCCGTTGTTCTGCGGGCAGGAGACCGGCACCGGCGTGCCGTCCGCGAGCAGCACCATCTCGGGATAGGACACCCAATAGGGCGCCGGGATCACGACCTCGTCGCCGGGGTTCAAGGTGGCGACAAAGGCGTTGTAGAGCACCTGCTTGCCGCCGCTGCTGACCGTGATCTGCTGGGGCTCGTAGGCGAGCCCGTTCTCGCGCGCAAATTTGGCGCAGACTGCGCGCTTCAATTCGATGCGGCCGTCGAACACGGTATAGCGCGTCTCGCCGCGCCGCATCGCCGCGACCGCCGCCTCCTGAATATTGGATGGCGTATCAAAGTCAGGCTCGCCCTGCGACAGGCTGATGATGTCGCGCCCGGCCGCCTTGAGTTCCGTGGCGAGCGCGGTCATCGCCATTGTCGGCGAGGGTTTGACGCGGGCGAGGCGGTCGGCGAGGAAGGGCATGGCCTGCTACCATTTGCGGGAGAGAACCCTAACCTACCGCCCGGCGGCGGCGCTGTGAAGCGCCGATCGCTGAACCTGTCGATCATTGATGGCTACGGTATTGCTGCGTATCTTGCTCTACACATGGAGAGAATGCCTGGGAGAGAATGCCTGGGAGAGAATGCCTGGCATGGAACCCGGCGAATTGTACGATCAGGATTTTCTGCGCTGGACAGAGGAGCAGGCGGCGGCGCTGCGCCGCGCCAGGGACTCGAACCTCCCTCTCGACTGGGACAACCTCGCCGAGGAGATCGAGAGTTTGGGCAAATCGCAGCGCAAAGAGCTCCGATCGCAGATCCGGCGGATTCTGCACCATCTTTTCAAGATCGAAGCCCCGCCTGCGGCAGAGCCGCGCGCTGAATGGTATGAAACCGTCGAGGATGCGCGCGCGCAAATAGAGGACCTATTCCGGGACAACCCGAGCCTGCGCCGCGAAACCGAAGCGGTCATCGCCGAGCAGACACCGATTGCGGCAAAGCATGCGGCGGCTGATCTGGAGCGGTACGGCGAGCCCGCCGATGCGGTGCGGGGGCGAGTCCAGAAAGGCGGCTTCACCGCCGAGGAGGTCCTCGGAGACTGGTTCCCGGATGCGGGCCCATGACGAGTAATTCCCTGAATGGCTTTGCTGCGGCCGCTTCAAAGAGGAAGGGCCGATATCCGTGCAGCGCCATGCTTGTCCTGATACCAGAAGGTGCCGCCGACTGCACAATCCAAATGCTCCATTTTCGATCTCAGGCGGTGCGCTTTTCCCGGACCTCGATGCCGATCGTATAGCCGAGTGCCAAAAGCGCCTCTTCGAGATCGGCCAATCTGCTGCGGGCGCGCAGATCGAGGAGCCGCGCCGCCCTTCGCTCGTCAATGCCGAGCTGGCGCGCCAGATCGGCAATCGTCATTCCTTGCTTGCGCAACGCCGTATAGAGAGCCGCTTTCAGCGCGATCCTGGGTTCCGGCGAAATCCTGTACATCCCCCGCGCTATTCGGCGGGGCGGGGGGATCTCCTGCCCGTCGACAATGCGGCTTGCCAGAGCCTCCGACAGACAATCCGAAGCTTCGACGAGGGCTTCCGTCTCGTCCGCGCCATCGGTCAGCGCCTCCGGCAGATCGGGAAACCGCACGAGAAATCGCCCTTCCTCATCGATCTCAAACCGAGCCGGAAAGTCGTAGATAAGGCCGGTCATAACTGTCTATTCCTCGAAATCAGACCTTGTAAGCCCAAGTTCCGCCAGCATCGAATGGAGCAAGCCGGGACCGATCTCCTTTTTCGGATCTTTCAAGGTCGTCTTGCGGTTGCCATAGAACAGAGTGTCATGGCTGCCCTTGCCCCGTCGCTCATCGACCCGAATCTCGACGCCGCGCGCCCGACCAAGCCGCTTCAGAGCCTGTTTAAGTCGTCCTGTCGCGAAGTTGGCGGAATACGCTACGCTATTCCGCCCTACGCTTCTCGGGCACATCGTAGGGCGGAAAAGCGCAGCGAAGCGGAGCGCATTCCGCCACCTTTCCCACTCAAACAGGCTCTCAGCCTGCGAAGGAACTCGTTTCCGGTCACGATGCGAGTATAGAACGGTTTCGATGGGTTTGCGGCATCAACAAGCCGTTGCCGGCCCGGCGACATGGCGGGTGACGATCCGTCCGTCCTCCAGCGACACCGGACCCTGCGGCCGAAAGCCGAGCTTGCGGGCGATCCCGACCGACGCCGTATTGGCCGGGTCGATGTCGGCGATCACCTCGGGCAGTCTGAGCGTGTAGAGCGCGTGGCCGAGCACCGGTCGCGCGGCTTCGGTCGCGTAACCGCGGCCCCAGGCGGCGCGCACCAGACGCCATCCGATCTCGATCTCCGGCCCGTGCAGATCGAGCGGCGTCAGCAGGATCCAGCCGACAAATCCCTCGGACGTCAGGATCGCCCAATAGCCCATGCCGGCGGGATAGGCATGGCGCATGCGCTGTTCGACAAAGGCGCGGTGGGCGGCGGGGTCGGCCCACGGGCCGGGGATGAACCGCGTCACCTGCGGGTCGCGGTCCATCGCCAGACAGGCTTCGAGGTCGCCAAGGCCGCGCGGACGGACCGTCAGCCGCGAGGTGCGGAAGGTGGGGAGCAGGTCCGGCATGGGTTTCCTACCGTTGTTTTTCCGCTTCTGGCGCGGCGGCCCGAGCCGGCTTATCTTAACCCTGTCATGCCCCCGCTGCTTGTCGCTGAACGCCCACAGGGCGATGTCGAACGGCCGTTTCGGCTGCATTCGGAATTTGTGCCGGCCGGCGACCAGCCGCAGGCGATCGACGAATTGTGCGAGGGGATCGCGCGCGGCGAGCGCGATCAGGTCCTGCTCGGCGTGACCGGCTCGGGCAAGACCTTCACGATGGCGCACACGATCGCCCGCACCGGGCGCCCGGCGATCATCCTCGCGCCGAACAAGACCCTGGCCGCGCAGCTCTACGGCGAGATGAAGAGCTTTTTCCCGGAGAACGCGGTCGAATATTTCGTTTCTTATTACGACTATTATCAGCCTGAGGCCTATGTTCCGCGCACCGACACCTATGTCGAAAAGGAATCGTCGCTGAACGAACAGATCGACCGGATGCGCCATTCGGCGACGCGGGCAATCCTCGAGCGGCGCGACGTCGTCGTCGTGGCTTCGGTCTCCTGCATCTACGGCATCGGCTCGGTCGAGACCTATTCGGCGATGGCCTTGCCGCTCGCAAAGGGCGACCGGATCGACCGCCGCCATCTGCTCGCCCGCTTTGTCGAACTGCAATACCGTCGCAACGACAACAATTTCGCGCGCGGCGCCTTCCGCGTGCGCGGCGACACGGTCGAGATCTTTCCGGCGCATTACGAGGACCGGGCGTGGCGGCTGTCCCTGTTCGGCGACGAGGTCGAGGCGATCCATGAGATCGACCCCCTGACCGGCGAGAAGATTGCCGCGCTCGACGCGATCAAGGTCTACGCCAACAGCCATTACGTAACGCCGCGACCGACCCTGCTGCAGGCCATCGAAGAGATCAAGCGCGACCTTAAACTGCGGCTCGCCGAGTTGCATGGAGAAGGCAAACTGCTCGAAGCGCAGCGGCTAGAACAGCGCACCACCTTCGATCTCGAAATGATCGAGGCGACCGGCAGCTGCGCCGGCATCGAGAATTATTCGCGCTATCTGACCGGGCGCCGGCCGGGCGAGCCGCCGCCGACCTTTTTCGAGTACATGCCGCGCGACGCCCTCGTCTTTATCGACGAGTCGCATGTCACGGTCCCGCAACTGGGCGGCATGTTCGGCGGCGACTGGACGCGCAAATCGACCCTCGCCGAATACGGCTTCCGCCTGCCCTCCTGCACCGACAACCGGCCGCTCAAATTCGCCGAATGGGATACCCTGCGCGGCCAGACGATCTTTGTCTCGGCGACGCCGGGGCGCTGGGAATTGGAGCGTACCGGCGGCGTCTTTGTCGAGCAGATCGTGCGTCCGACCGGGCTCGCTGATCCGCCCTGCCTGCTGCGTCCGGTCGCCAGTCAGGTCGACGATTTAATCGCCGAGTGCCGCGACGAGGCGATGAAGGGCCGCCGCGTCCTCGTTACCACTCTGACCAAGCGGATGGCCGAGGCCTTGACCGAGTACCTGCACGAGGCGGGGCTGCGCGTTCGCTACATGCACTCGGACGTCGACACGATCGAGCGCATCGAGATCATCCGCGACCTGCGTCTCGGCGTCTTCGACGTGCTGATCGGCATCAACCTATTGCGCGAGGGTCTCGACATCCCGGAATGCGCGCTGGTCGCGATCCTCGACGCCGACAAGGAGGGGTATCTGCGTTCGCGCACCTCGTTGATCCAGACGATCGGGCGCGCCGCTCGCCATCTTGACGGGCGGGCGATCCTCTATGCCGACCGGATCACCGACAGCCTCAAGGCGGCGATCGACGAGACCAACCGCCGGCGCGAAAAGCAGCAGGCCTACAACGCCGCGCACGGCATCACCCCCGAGAGCGTGCGCCGCGGCATCGCCGACATCCTCGACAGCGAATACGAGCGCGATTACGTGACGGTCGGGCTCGCGGAGGGCGAGGCGGCGCACTACCAGGGCGCCAATCTGAAGGCGGTCATCGCCGACCTCGAAAAGCGCATGCGCGAAGCCGCGGCCGAGCTCGAATTCGAGGAGGCGGCGCGGCTGCGCGACGAGATCCGCCGGCTCGAACAGGTCGACCTCGGCCTCTCGTCCGCGCTCTCCAGCGGCGCCGGCCGAGGAGCGCAGGGCCGTTCGACGGCGGGCCGCGCCGGAAGCTCGGCGCGCGAGATGACGCGCGCCAAGGCGCGCGCGCGAAAGGAACGCCGTGCCGGCCGCTGATCCAGAAGCGGGCCCGCTTCCGGACGGAGCGGCGCCGGTGCCGCCGATGC
>DATFCQ010000196.1:0-10705 GCA_035252905.1 Allostellaceae bacterium
CTTGCGGCCAGTTTCGCCTTTGAGTGCGCGGTTGAAAAGCGGCATTGGCGGCGGGGCACGTCGCCGTTGACGCGCGCCCGAAGCGGGATCACGTTTGCCTCAAGCATCCTGAACGCCGTTCGGAAGGACGTGACCCATGAAGTTGATGTGGTTCCACCTGATGCCATACACCGAATTGCCCGACGATTTCCGGGAGAAGCACCCCTCGGTGTGGGTCGACATCCATTCGACGCTGTTCGACCCGCGGCGCGCCCATCACATGTACAACGACTTCATGGACGAGCTCGAATATGCCGCCGAATGCGGCTTCGACGCGGTCTGCGTCAACGAGCACCATTCGAACGGCTACGGGCTGATGCCCAGCCCCAATCTGATCGCCTCGTCGCTGGCGCGGCGCACCACCGATACGGCGCTGTGCGTGCTCGGGAATTCGCTCGCCCTCTACAATCCGCCGACCCGCGTCGCCGAAGAATTCGCGATGATCGACTGCATCTCGGGCGGGCGGCTGATCGCCGGGTTCCCGGTCGGGACGCCGATGGACACCTGCTTCGCCTATGGTCAGAACCCCTCGCAGCTGCGCGAGCGCTACCTCGAAGCGCACGACCTGGTGATGAAGGCGTGGACCGAGCGCGAGACCTTTGCCTTCAACGGCCGCTTCAACCAGCAGCGCTACGTCAACATCTGGCCGCGGCCGATCCAATATCCGCACCCGCCGGTGTGGGTCCCGGGCGGCGGCTCGGTCGAGACCTGGCAGTGGTGCGCCGAGATGGACTACGTCTATTGCTATCTGTCCTATTACGGCTACAAGGCCGGCCGGGCGACGATGCAGGGCTTCTGGGACGAGATGGCGCGTCTCGGCAAGGACCGAAACCCGCATCGCGCCGGCTTTCTGCAGTTTGTCGGGGTGGCCGAGAGCCGGGAAGAGGCGTTCCGGCTCTACCGCGAGCCGGCCGAATATTTCTATGGCCGCTGCCTCCATATCGACCCGCGCTTCGCCGGCCCTCCCGGCTACACGACCGAGGAAACGCAGCGCCGCGGCATCCAGGGACAGGTGCAGCAGGCGGCGGCGCAGAGCCAGCGCTACGAGACCAAATTCCAGACCCTGGCGCGCGAGATGGAGGCGATCGTCGACAAGGGCTACGTCATCATCGGCTCGCCCGATGAGGTCGCCGCGCAACTGCGCCAGGTCGCGACCGACCTCAATGTCGGGCACCTGATGCTGCTGTTGCAGTTCGGCTCGATGGGCAAGGATCTGGCCAAGTACAACACCGGGCTGTCCGCCGAGAAGGTCATGCCGCAGCTCAAGGATCTCTTCGCGGAATGGGAGGACCGCTGGTGGCCGCAGCCGATGGCGCAGGGTGCGCGGGCGTCATTGCCGTCCTTCCCGGCGCTGGCGGCGGAGTAAAAGCCCCTCTCCCCGGCCCTCTCCCCGCAGTGCGGGGAGAGGGAGGGACCCGCGGCCCGAGGACAGGCTCCGCCGCGGGAGGGTGAGGGGCCTTCTTAAAGCGAGGATATCGTGAGTGAACCGGAAACCCTGAACGTCGCATTGAACGGCTTCTCCTGCCGCGTCTGGCGCAAGGGGCGGGGCCCGAAGCTCGGCTTTCTTGCCGGTTTTGGCGGCCTGCCGCGGTGGATCCCGTTTCTCGACGCGCTCGCCGCCGAGCGCACCGTGATTGTCCCCTCCCTGCCCGGTTTCCCCGGCGGCGAGCGCGGGCACACGGTGCTCGACACGCATCTCGACTGGGTTCTGGCGGTACGCCATCTGCTGCAGCAGGCGGGGCTGGAGGGCGCCGACCTCGTCGGCAGCACGGTCGGCGGCTCGTTTGCCGCCGAGGTCGCGGCGATCTGGCCGCAGGCGGTCGGGCGCCTCGCCCTGATCGCGCCCTGGGGCCTGTTCGACGAGAAGGAGCCGATGGCCGACCTGTGGGCGCAGCGCGCCCCCGAGCTGCCGGGCCTCCTGTGCGCCGATCCCGAACAGTGGAACGCGCTGAAGGCCGAGCCGGAGGGCGCCAACTCGCCGGAATGGCCGATCGAGCAGGTGCGCGCCAACGAGGCCGCCGCGCGCGCCTTCTGGCCGCTCGGCAACACCCGCCTCGACAAGCGCCTGTCCCTGATCGCGGCGCCGACCCTGCTGTTGTGGGGCGAACAGGATCGGGTTCTGCCGAAAAGCACTATCGAGCGCTTCGCCCGGGAGATCGGACACAGCGAGATCCGGGTCATTCCCGGCGCCGGCCATCTCGCCGAACTCGACAAGCCGCAGGACGCAGCTGCCGCCATTCTCGCCTGGACGGCCTAACCGGCGCGGTCGCGGCGTTGCCAAACGGAGTTGCCCAATGGAGTTGCCCAATGGAGTTGCTTGGGCGCGCGGTGCGGTGCTTATCTCTCGCCGATCATAGGAGGGGACGGCCATGGAGATCCGGAACGCGGCGCGTGCGCGGCTCGAAAAGGGCGAATTGGCCCTGGGCGTCGGCCTGCGGGCCGTGCGCAGTGTCGATATCGCCAAGATGATGAAGACCTGCGACTATGACTGGATCTTCATCGATCTCGAACACGGCCCGTTCTCGATCGAGACGGCAACGAGCCTCGCCGTCGCGGCGCTCGACACCGGCATCTCGCCGATCGTGCGCGTGCCGTTCAGGCAATACGCGATGGCGACGCGAATGCTCGACGGCGGGGCGCTCGGCATCGTCATGCCGCATGTCGACACGCCTGAACAGGCGCGCGAGATCGTCGACCATCTGAAATATCCGCCGCAGGGCCACCGTTCGCTTGCCGGGGGGCAGGCGATCGCCGATTTCCGGCCGGTTGCCATCGGCACGTTCGCCGAGGCCGCCAACCGCGCGCTGCTCGTCATCGTCATGCTGGAGACCCCGACCGCGATCCGCAACGCCGCGGCGATCGCCGCCATCCCCGGCGTCGACGCGCTGTTGATCGGAACCAACGATCTCGCCGCCGAGATGGGGATCCCCGGCGCATTCGGCGATGACCGCATTGTCGCCGCCTACGAGACCGTCATCGCCGCCTGCCGCAGCGCGAACAAGTGGCCGGGCGTCGGCGGCGTCTATAGCCCGGACCTGCTCGAGCGCTATGTCGGCATGGGGGCGAAACTGGTATTGACCGGCGGCGACAGCGGCTTTCTGATGGAAGCGGCGGGGGCGCGCGCCGCGCTGGTGCGCGGCTGGCAGCGAGGGTCCCACGGCTGAACCGGGCGTTGCCGGCGCACGCGCGATCGCATTTACCGCGCGACCCGAAGAAAGCGGAGAAAAAGGTCAAGAGGGACGCAGAGGATTGCGCAGTTCGGGTGTTGCCTAGGGTACGACCACCCTAGAGGATCCCGTCATGCGTCTTCCCGTTCTTCCCATCGCCGCCTCTTTCGCACTGCTCGCCGCGCCGGCTTTTGCCCAGACCTCGGGCGCGACCGCCACCCAGCCCTACAATGCCGCCCCCGCAGCGAGCGCGCCGGCCTACAACCAGAACCAGGGCGCAACCGCGACCCAGCCGGAGACCACGACGCCTTCGGAAAACACCCCGGCCTTCCGGCCGCAGGCCGCGGCTCCGACGGAGAACGCGCCGGCCTATGCCCAGACCCCGCAGACCCAGAACCCGGCCCTCAGCGGCAGCACTCAGCAGAATGCCGAGGGCTCTTCGCAGAACCTGGCGTCCAACAATACGCAGGTGAGCCTCGACACCCAGCAAAAGCTCAAGGAGTCGCTGCAGCAGAACGGCTTCCAAGACGTGACCGTCACGCCCCGCTCCTTTGTCATCCACGCCAAGGCGCCGGACGGCTCGCGCATCGTCATGATCGTCAGCCCCGACCAGATGCGCGGCGTGATTATGAGCGGCAGCTCGTCGCAGCCCGGCCAGTGGGGGCACAACGGTTCGTCGACCCCGTATCAGAACGGTTCGTCGAACCCGTATCACAACGGTTTGAACCGCTGATTGCGGCGGCCTCCTCCCGTTTGATTCGAACTCGTCTGCATCACCCCCTCCCAAACCCTCCCCCATCAAGGGGGAGGGTTTATTCTTTTGCATTCCCTCCTCCTTGATGGGGAGGGGCAGGGGTGATGCGGCCGATCGGAGCCCGCCCGCGCAATTGCGCGACTCTCTTGTCGACGCCGTGGGAATGCGGCGTAATCGGCGCGCCGCGAGCGAGGGAGGAGAGCATGGACAGAGCCGCAGAGCCCGCCCCCGGGGAGATCAACGAGCCGATCGACCGGCCGGTCAAGAGCCCGCCGTCGAACCGGGTGTGGGGCAGCGACGCGATCGCCGCGGTCCTGCGCGAGCTCGAGATCCCCTATGTCGCGCTCAATCCGGGGGCGAGCTATCGCGGCTTGCACGACAGCCTCGTCAATTACCTCGGCAACGCGCAGCCGCGCATGCTCTTATGCCTGCACGAGGAGAGCGCGGTGGCGCTGGCCCACGGCTGGGCCAAGGTCATGGAGCGCCCAATGGCCGCGATCGTGCACAGCAATGTCGGATTGATGCATGCGACAATGGCGATCTTCAACGCCTGGTGCGACCGCGCCCCGGTCCTCGTGCTCGGCGCCACCGGTCCGATCGACGCGACGCGGCGGCGGCCGTGGATCGAATGGATCCACACCGCGCGCGACCAGGGCGCATTGGTCCGCAACTTCACCAAGTGGGATGACCAGCCGGGCTCGGTCGGCGCCGCGCAGGAGGCAATGCTGCGCGCCTGGCTGATCGCCCAGACCGCGCCGAAAGGCCCGGTCTACGTCAATTTCGACCTCGCTCTGCAGGAGGACGAGATCGGCGATTTGCCGCCGTCGCCGGCGCCCGCCCGGCACCGGCCGCCGGCCTCGCCCGAACCCGCCGGCCCGGTGCTGCAGCAGGCCGCCGGATTGTTGGCCGGGGCCCGGCGCCCGCTGATCCTGGCCGGACGCGGGTCGCGCGACGCGCAAGCGTGGCAGCGGCGCGTCGCCCTCGCCGAAGCGATCGGCGCCCTGGTCATGACCGACCGCAAATCCGGCGCGACCTTTCCGACCGATCATCCCTTGCACGCCGCCAACCCGGCGAGCCCGGCCGGAGCCGAAGCGATCGTCGGCGCCGACGTGATCCTGAGCCTCGACTGGGTCGATCTCGCCGGCACCCTGAAGACCGCCCATGCCGGCAAGCCGGTGGCGGCGAAAATCGTTCAGGTCTCGCTCGACCAGTATGTCCACAACGGCTGGAGCATGGACTACCAGGGTCTGCCGCCGGTCGACTGCTATCTGTTGGCCGACCCCGACGCGGCGGTGCCGCCGCTCCTCGCCGCAGTCAAGGCGTTGCGGCCGAACCCGCCGCCCTTGCCCGAGCCTCCCCAGCGCCGCGGCCCGCCGAGCGCGGCGGAATTGGATACGGCCGCGACGATCGCGGTGCCGCACATCGCCACCGCGCTGAAAGCCGCCCTCGGCGATACTCCGGTATCGCTGATCCGGCTGCCCTTATCCTGGGCCGACGGTCTGTGGGAATTCCGCCATCCGCTCGACTATCTCGGCACCGACGGCGGCGGCGGCATCGGCTCGGGTCCGGGCATGGCGGTCGGCGCGGCGCTGGCGCTGCGCGACAGCGGCAGCGACCGACTGCCGGTCGCGGTTTTGGGCGACGGCGACTTCCTGATGGGGGTCACCGCCTTGTGGACCGCGGTGCACAACGCCGTCCCGCTATTGATCGTCGTCGCCAACAACCGCTCGTTCTTCAACGACGAATTGCATCAGGAGCGGGTCGCCCGGCAGCGCGGCCGGCCGGTCGAGAACCGCTGGATCGGCCAGGCAATCCGCGATCCCGACATCGACCTCGCGACGATGGCGCGCGGCCAGGGCTGCGCCGGCATCGGCCCGGTCGAGGACCCGAAGCGGCTCGTCGCCGCGCTGCGCGAGGCGGTCGCCGCGGTCCGCGCGGGCAAGGTCTGCGTCGTCGACGTGCGCGTCGCCCCCGGCTACGCCGCCGGCGCCACCGCCGCGATCCTGCAGAACCCGGCGCGGTAGCGACGGCGGAAGGCGCTCCGCTGCGCTGCGCTTTTCCGCCCTACGAAGAGGATGTAGGGCGGAAAACCCCGGCGAAAGCCGGGGGCATTCCGCCGCTTTCTCAAGGTCCCTCGAAATCTTCGAGCGACAGGCCGAGCATGTCGGCGCCCTCTTCGAGGTAGTCGGCCAACAGCGGCGTGCCGAGCAGGTAATCGGTCGCGGTCGCGTCGATTGTGTCGCGCGCCTGTCTGAGCGCGTCGACCCAGCCCTCGGCGTCGAAATCGCCGCGGCCGAGCCATAAGAGGGCGAGCAGTTCCTGCCGCTCGTCGACGTTGAGGCCGTCGATCGCGTCGCGCAGTTCCTGTTCGGTCGGATTTCCCGGTATGTCTTCCAGAACCTCGCGGCTGCCGTCGTCGGTCGGGTTGGAGCCCGAGACGGCGCCGGGGTCGGCTGCCACCTCGGCATCGTATTCGCGCGCCTTCTCGACGATAAAGGCGAGTTTTTGCAGAGGGAGCGCGAGCATCGCTGATCCTTTTGCGTTCGAGTCCGCCGGTCACATTTAAACGCCTTCCGCCGCCGGCCGATCCGAGCCGGCGGCGTCCCGGCACTGCACCGATGGCTGGCAGAACCGCCGCGGCGGCGATATCGTTGGCGCGCCGGACCCACCCCGCGCGCAAAGCGCGCGGGGACCCCGAGCGAGGAAGCGGAGACCGCGATGCCGAAATTCCGCACGCTTGACGACCTCGACGTTCGCGGCAAGCGCGTCTTGTTGCGGGCCGATCTGAACGTGCCATTAAAGGACGGCGTCGTCACCGACGCGACCCGGATCGAGCGGCTCGCGCCGACGATCAAGACGCTCGCCGAGAGGGGCGCCAGGATCGTCGTGCTGTCGCATTTCGGCCGTCCGAAAGGCGGACCCGACCCGGCCTTCTCGTTGCGTCCGCTGGTAAAACCGCTCGCCGATGCAATCGGCCGGCCCGTCGCCTTTGCCCCGGACTGCGTCGGCGATAAGGCGAAAGAGGTCGTCGCCGCATTGCGCCCGGGCGAGGTGGCCCTGCTCGAAAACCTGCGCTTTCACAAGGGCGAGGAGGCGAACGACCCGGCTTTTGCGCGCGCCCTCGCCGAACTGGGCGAGGTCTATGTCGACGACGCCTTCTCGGCGGCGCACCGCGCGCATGCCTCGATCGCGGCGCTCGCCCATCTGTTGCCGGCGGCGGCAGGCTTGTTGATGCAGGCCGAACTCGACGCGCTCGGCGCCGCGCTCGAACATCCGGCGCGCCCGGTATTGGCGTTGATCGGCGGCGCCAAAGTGTCGACCAAGCTCGACCTGCTGCGCTTCATCATCGCCAAGGTCGACATCCTGGCGATCGGCGGGGCGATGGCGAACACGCTGCTCTTTGCCCAGGGGATCGACGTCGGGCGCTCCTTGTGCGAGCGCGACATGGCGGACGAGGCGCGCCGGCTTCTCGACCTTGCGCGCGAGCAGGGATGCCATGTGATCCTGCCCGAAGACGCCGTCGTCGCGGGCGCCTTGAAGCCGGCGGTCGAAACCCGCCTTGTCGCGGTCGACCGGGTGCCGGCGGAAATGATGATCCTCGACATCGGACCCAAGACCGTCGCCGCGATCGAGGCCGCCCTCGCCGAGGCGAAGACATTGGTGTGGAACGGCCCGCTCGGCGCCTTCGAGACGCCGCCGTTCGACCGGGGCACGGCGGCGGTGGCGAAGAAGGCGGCCGCATTGACGCAAGAGGGCAGATTATTGAGTGTCGCCGGCGGCGGCGACACTGTCGCCGCGCTCGCCCAGGCCGGGATCGGTGATGCGCTCTCCTACGTCTCGACCGCGGGCGGCGCCTTTCTCGAATGGCTCGAAGGCCGCGAACTGCCCGGGGTCGCCGCCCTCGCCGGGGAGGACAAGGCATGACGGTCGCGGTCCGGAAAAGCGGCGCCGCCTGCGGCGCGGAGATCCTGTGCGACCTCGCCGAGGACAGCGACGACGCGCGGTTCCGCGAGATCGAGCGCGCCTTTCACGACAACATCGTCGTCGTCTTCCGCGATCAGCACCTGGCGAACGAGCAGCACATCGCGTTCAGCCGCCGCTTCGGCGAATTGGAGATCCACATCGTCAACAAATACCTGCTGCCCGGCTATCCCGAGATCCTGCTGATCTCGAATGTGCGCGACGAAAAAGGCGAGCACATCGGGCTCGCCGACGCCGGGTTCACCTGGCACAGCGACACCTCGTACCGGCGCCGGCCGAGCCGGTGCTCGCTGCTCTACGCCAGGGAAGTGCCGCACCGCGACAGCGAGGCTTTGGGCGACACCGTCTTTGCCAATACGATCGCCGCCTACGAGGCGCTGCCCGCGGCGCTGCAGCGGGATCTCGCCGGCCGCAAGGCGATCCACCGTTATGCCGCGCGCCGCCGCGTCGCCGACAGCCCGCGCCCGAAGCTCTCGGCGGCGCAGATCGCGGAAACCCCGGACATTGCCCATCCGATCGTCCGCACCCATCCCTATACCGGGAGGAAGGCGCTCTATGTGACCGCCGGCGAGTGCGTCGGCATCGAAGGCATGCCCGAGGACGAGGCGCTCGACCTGATCGCCGAGCTCGATGCGCATTGCGTGCGCCCCGAATTCCTCTATCGCCACAAATGGCGCGAGGGCGATCTGCTGATGTGGGACAACGCAACCGCGATGCACCTCGCGATCTGCGATTACGCCCTGCCGCAACGGCGGCTGATGCACCGCACCACGGTCATCGGCACGGTGCCGTTCTAAGAGCCTGTTTGAGTCGTCGTCCCGTGAAGTCGGCGGAATACGCTGCGCTATTCCGCCCTACGCTCCACGCTTGTGGGGACCGTTGTAGGGCGGAAAAGCGCAGCGCATTCCGCCACCTTTCTCACTGTGCCATTCCGGCTTTGCCGGTTGCGCTTCGTCCCGGATATCCCCAGATCCAGCAGTCATGACATCCGCTTATCCGGTCAGTGAAACCGAGATCGCTCAGTTGGTTGACCGCTTCTATGCGAAAGCGCGGCGCGACCCGCTGATCGGGCCGCTGTTCGAGGACGCAGTCGAGGATTGGGACGCTCACCTCGAAACCTTGCGCCGCTTCTGGTCGTCGGTGATGTTGACGAGCGGCCGCTACAAGGGCAACCCGGTCGCGGCGCACATGCGCCACCCGATCCGACCGGAGTTCTTCGACCGCTGGCTCACCTTGTTTGGCGAGACCGCCGAGGAGGTGGTCGGCGGCGACGGGGCGGCCCTGTTCCGCAGCAAGGCGAACCGCATCGCCGAGAGCCTGAAGCTCGCTCTGTTCTTCCGGCCGGACAATATCCAGCCGCGCAGCCTTCAGCCCCAGGGGCCGGACCGGCGCCACGGCCGGCCGGCCGGCGGCACCGACGCGCCGCCGTAACGCCGCGGCGCAAACGCCGCGCTGCGCCGGGGCTGGAGCAACGGGGTGCCGGGACGGCGGAAGATCACGATCAGGAACATTCCGGCGAGAAACCCCGCGACATGCGCCCAGAAGGCGACCCCGGGCTCGCCCGTCGTCGCCGCGAGCGCGCTCAACAACTGCACGAGAAACCACAGGCCGAGCAGGATCACGGCCGGGACCGTGATCAGGCGGACAAAGAACAGCACCCAGATGAAGACGACGATATTGCCGCGCGGATAGAGCACGAGATAAGCGCCGAGAATCCCGGCGATGGCGCCGCTGGCGCCGATCATCGGCAATGCCGCCGTCGGGTCCATCGCTGCCTGGGCCAAGGCGGCGGCGACCCCGCAGACAAGATAGAACAGCAGAAACCGGGGCGTCCCGAGCGCGCTCTCCACCCCTCTCCCGAACAGCCATAAAAACAGCATGTTGCCGAGGAGATGCAGCCAGCCGCCGTGCAGGAACATGCTGGTCACAACCGTCGCCCAGGGCGGGACGATCTGCAGGCGATAGGGCAATTCGGCATGGCCGAACAATACCGCAGGGATCATGCCGAGCGCATAAGCGACCTGCTGCTCGGCGCGATAGCCGAGCGAGTGCTGCCATAAAAAGGCAAGGACGCAGGCCGCGATCAGCCCGTAAGTGGCGATCGGCAGCCGCCAGGTCGGCGTATCGTCGTAAAGCGGGAGGGCGAGCATCGTCCCCAGGGGGCTTCAACGGTCTTGATGTTGGAAGGCGGCGGCCGAATTTCACCGCCGTTGCGGGCGCACAAAAGCCCCTCACCCCGACCCTCTCCCCGCGCGCTGGGAGAGGGAGGGACCGAGGGTGAGGGGCGGAAAGGGGGAGGAGCCGCAGAAGAACGAGGCGCGCTACCGGGCGTGAGCCGAGCGCGGATAATCGGGGGCGCGTCCCGAATTCTGGTCGTGGGCCGCGCCCAGGCGGTCGAGCACGATCAGGGTGCGCGCCGTCATCCGCATCAGATCCGAGGCTGCCGCGCGCAACTCCTCGCAGCGCGCCGGCGAGCGCTCGACCAGCGCCGCGTTCAGATGGGTGCGGAACGTCTCGATCGCCCCTTCCATCTGGCGCTGCAATTCGGCGTCGAAGCCCGCCTTGAGCGCGCTGCCGCGCGCGGCGGGACGGGGCTGTTCGGGCTGATGATCGCCCGGCCGCTCGGGCCGAGGCTCATGCAGGCGGCGTTCGCCGGCGGCCGGCCCGATCGTAAAAACAGGAGCTTTGTCCCGATGCGGCTCGTCGGTGCGCGACGGGCGCAGCTCCGCAGCGGGCCGGACCTGCGCGGCCGGGCGCAACTCCG
>DATFCQ010000197.1:0-60108 GCA_035252905.1 Allostellaceae bacterium
GGCCGGGCGGTGACGCTCGCCGCCGATCTCGGCGACGAGAGCGCGGTCACCGGGCTGCTGCCGCAGGCCGAAGCGGCGCTCGGCCCGATCGGCGTGCTCGTCAACAATGCCTCGGTCTTCTGCAACGATACGGTCGAGACGGCGACGCGGGAAAGCTGGGCGGCGCATCTCGCGATCAATCTGCGTGCCCCCTTTGTCCTGATCCAAAGCTTTGCCGCGCGCCTGCCGCCGCAGGCGAGCGGGGTCGTCGTCAACCTGCTGGACGAACGAGTGTGGGCGCCGACCCCGCTCTTTGTCTCCTATACCCTGTCCAAGGCCGGGCTGTGGACCTTGACGCAGACGATGGCGCTGGCGCTCGCTCCGCGTATCCGCGTCAACGGCATCGGTCCCGGACCGACGCTGCCGAGCGCGCGCCAGAGTCCGGAGCAATTCGCGCGCCAATGCGCGATGATGCCGTTGCAGCGCGGTACCAGTCCGCAAGAGATCGCGGCGGCGCTGCGCTTTATCCTCGCGGCGCCGGCGATGACCGGCCAGATGATCGCGCTCGACGGCGGCCAGCATCTCGGATGGGCGCAGCCGCAGCGCCCGCCGCCTCCGGAATAGACGATGCTTACAATGCAACTGAAAGACGCGCGGCGTCGCTCCTCGACCCGCAATTTTGGCGGGGACTCCCGGTTGCCGCGCACCGGTCCGGGGGAACTTATTCACAGGACACGCGACAAAAACATCACGCTTTCGAAAACCGCCGAGTCGCTCCGGTGCGTCACGAAGCTCTTATCGCATACATAAAAAAAGAGATTTTTCAAAAACTTGTCTCAATGCCTAAATTTTAGGCGAAGATATGAGAGGCTGTCGAAGGCTGGAATCTCGCACCTACCGCGCCGACTTATCGACAGAGTTATCCACCGCTTTCGTGGAAATCGCCGAGGCGTTCGGAATATCAATGCCCCCCCAACCGCTTGACGAAAATTTTCGCGGTGCGACAGCAGAGCCAGCACGGGTGCAGCGGCGCGACAATCGGGCGGCGCTCGATCCGCGCCGCGCCCCCGACGGCGTGCCGGCGGAGGGGGGCGACAGTGCCGCGCCGGAGCGACAGGGCGGTCTCGCCGCCGGGGTGGCGGTGATCCGCGCCGCGCTCAAGACGATGTCTCTGGGCCCCGGCGTCTACCGCATGCTCGACCGCAAGGGCGAGGCGCTCTATGTCGGCAAGGCGCGCAATCTGAAGAACCGGGTGCAGAACTACGCCCATCCGGCCGGTCTGTCGAACCGGCTGCGGCGCATGGTGGCCGAGACCGCGGCGGTGGAGATTGTCGTCACCGAGACCGAGGCGGAAGCGCTTCTGCTTGAATGCAACATGATCAAGCGGCTCTTGCCCCGCTTCAATGTTCTGTTGCGCGACGACAAGACCTTCCCGCTGATCCATCTGACCGCCGGCCACGACTTCCCGCAGATCACCAAGCATCGCGGCGCGCAGAACAAGCCCGGCAGCTATTTCGGTCCGTTCGCCTCGGCCGGCGCGGTCAACCGCACATTGATTACGTTGCAGAAGGCGTTTCTGTTGCGCTCGTGCGGCGACAGCGCCTTCGCCAACCGTACCCGCCCCTGTCTGCTTTATCAGATCAAGCGGTGCAGCGCCCCCTGCGTCGGCCATATCGACCGCGCCGGTTATGCGGCCCTGGTCGAGCAGACGCACGCCTTTCTGTCGGGCAAGAGCGACGCCGTACTGAAGCGCCTTGCCGGCGAGATGCAAGAGGCCGCCGAAGCTCGCGATTTCGAGGCGGCGGCGGTGATCCGCGACCGCATCCGCGCCTTGTCGTTGGTGCAGGGTCATCAGGACATCCATGTTCCCGGGATTGCCGATGCCGACGTGATCGCGGCCTATCAGGCCGGCGGTCAGACCTGCGTGCAGGTGTTCTTCTTCCGCGGCGGCCAGAATTGGGGCAATCGCGCCTATTACCCGAGCCACGATCGCCAACTCCCGATCGAGGAGGTGCTGACCTCCTTCGTCGGCCAGTTCTACTACAACCGGCCGAAGCCGCCTCTGGTCCTGTTGAGCCATCCTCTCGTCGATCAGGAACTCGTCGCCGCAGCCTTGTCGCTCGGCGGGTCGCGGGTCGCCCTGGCGGT
Source organism: Allostellaceae bacterium (assembly GCA_035252905.1). Classification (GTDB taxonomy): domain Bacteria; phylum Pseudomonadota; class Alphaproteobacteria; order ATCC43930; family CGMCC-115725; genus AP-15. Next base: position 2,128 of record DATFCQ010000197.1, read on the forward strand.
GCCGCAGCGCGGCGACAAAAAGCGGCTCATCGACCGCATCCTGTTGACCGCAAAGGAGGCGCTCGGCCGCCGGCTCGCCGAAACCGCCTCGACGCGCCAGCTCCTCGACGGGGTCGCCGCCGCCTTTGGCCTCACGAGGCCGATCAACCGTATCGAGGTCTACGACAACAGCCACATCCAGGGCAGCCATGCGGTCGGCGCGATGATTGTCGCCGGCCCCGAGGGGCTGGTCAAAAGCGCCTACTGCAAATTCACGATCCGCGGAAGCGGCCAAGCCCCTCTGAACCACCCCCTCACCCCGACCCTCTCCCCCAAGGGGGAGAGGGAGAAGGAATTAGGGGAAGCGGGGGAGGGAGGGACCCGCGAAGCGGGAGGGTGGGGGCCTGCGACCGGCGATGACTACGCGATGATGCGCGAGGTGCTATTGCGCCGCTTCGCACGCCCTCGCGACGACGAGCGCGGCGCCTGGCCCGATCTCGTATTGATCGACGGCGGCCAGGGGCAGCTCGGCGTCGCGCTGGAAGTCTTTGCTGAGCGTGCCGTCAGCGATGTCGCGCTCGCCGCAATCGCCAAAGGTCCGGACCGCAATGCCGGCCGCGAGCGCTTCTTTCTGCCGGACCGCGCGCCGTTCTCGCTCGATCCCCGAGATCCCGTGCTCTACTTTCTGCAGCGCCTGCGCGACGAGGCGCATCGCTTTGCGATCGGCACCCATCGCGCCCGGCGGGCAAAGGCGCTGGGGGTCTCGCCACTCGACGAGATCGCCGGTATCGGGGCGCGGCGCAAGCAGGCGCTGCTGCACCATTTCGGCTCGGCTCGCGCGGTTGCCCGCGCCGGCCTCGGCGAACTCGAACGGATTTCCGGCATCAGCAATGCGATCGCGAAAAAGATTTATGATCATTTCCATCCCGATGCGTAAGATGTCCCTTTCCCTCGGGCGGAGCGAAGCGTGTTGCTGACCAGCCTCCCGAACCTGCTGACCCTGTCGCGCATCCTGGCGATCCCGCTGGTGGTTGCGACCTTCTATGTTCCGGGCGATCCGGCCCGGTGGTTCGCCTGCATCCTGTTCTCGGCGGCGGGGGTGACCGACTGGCTCGACGGGCATGTGGCCCGGCGCCGGAAGCAGCAATCGGAAATCGGCCGCTTTCTCGATCCGATCGCCGACAAACTGCTCGTCTCGGCGACCCTGTTCATGCTGACCGCCTCCGGCCGCCTGCCGGAATCCGCGATATTGCCGGCGCTCGTCATCCTGTGCCGCGAGATCCTGGTGTCCGGCCTGCGCGAATATCTGGCCGGCATCCGCGTCGGCATGCCGGTGTCGCGGCTCGCCAAATGGAAGACCCTGATCCAGATGGTGGCGATCGGCTTCCTGATCGTCGGCGCCGCCGGGCCGCGCCTTGTGCCGGTGGTCGGGATCGGCAATCTGCTGTTGTGGGTCGCCGCTCTATTGACCCTCGTCACCGGCTACGACTATCTGCGCGCCGGTCTCGCGCACATGACCCGCCCGCCGCCGAGCGAGCCGGGCCGCCCGCCGCGCGCGGCTGCGCCGCATACCGGGTGATGTTGCGGCGGCGGTCGCGAACTCCCAACTGAGGACAGCGATGCGCATCTTCGGCCTCGCCGGTTGGAGCGGAAGCGGCAAGACGACATTGCTCACGGCGCTCATTCCCGAATTCGTCGCCCGCGGCATCACGGTGTCGACGGTGAAGCACGCCCATCACGATTTCGACGTCGATCAAAAAGGCAAGGATTCCTGGCGTCACCGCGAGGCTGGAGCGCGCGAGGTCATGGTCTCGTCGAGCCGCCGCTGGGCCTTGATGCACGAATTGCGCGGCCTGCCCGAGCCCTCGCTCGAAGCATTGGTCGAGCACATGAGCCCGGTCGATCTGCTGCTCGTCGAGGGCTTTAAGCGCCATCCGCACCCGAAGCTCGAAGTCCATCGCCGCGCGCTCGGGGCGCCGCTCCTCCATCCCGACGATCCCCACATCGTCGCGATCGCCTGCGACGAGGACTTGCCGGACGCGTCCTTGCCCCGTCTGCCGCTCGGCGATCCCGGCAGGATCGCCGACTTCATCCTGCGTCATCAGGGGCTCGTATAATGGCCCAGCTGAGCGACGACTGCTTCGCCTTCGGCGGCGGATTGCTCGAGATCGGGGCGGCGCTCGCCCGGATCGACGAGCGGATCGACCGCGTCGTCGAGGAAGAGTGCGTGCCGCTCGCGGCGGCGGCGGGCCGCGTTCTCGCGCGCGATCTCGTGGCGTCGATGGACCTGCCGCCGCACGCCAACAGCGCGGTCGACGGCTATGCCTTCGCCCACGCCGATCTCGATCCGGCGGACGAGACGATCCTGCCGGTCGGCGGCCGGGCGGCGGCGGGCCATCCGCTCGGGCGCAGGCTCAAGGCGGGCGAGGCGATCCGCATCTTCACCGGCGCCCCGATGCCCGAGGGCACCGACACCGTGATGATGCAGGAGGATTGCCAGGTCGCGGGCACGCATGTCCGGTTGAAGCCGGGGATCAAAAAGGGCGCCAATCGCCGCCATGCCGGCGAGGACGTCGCCGCGGGCGCGGTCGCGCTCGGCGCCGGACGCCGGCTCCTGCCGGCCGATCTCGGGCTCGCCGCCGCCCTCGGCTTTGCCGCAGTGCCGGTCTACCGGCCATTGCGGGCGGCGCTGCTCTCGACCGGCGACGAGATCCGCGAGCCGGGCGCGGAGTTGCCTCCGGGCATGGTCTACGACGCCAACCGCTTCCTGCTGCGGGCGCTGCTCGAAGGGCTCGGCTGCCAAGTCGACGATCTCGGCATCAGCCCGGACCGCGCCGCCGGACTTGCCGATGCGCTCGACGCGGCCGCCAGGGAGCACGATCTGATCGTCACCTCGGGCGGCGTCTCGACCGGCGAAGAGGACCACGTCAAGGGGGCGATCGAGCGGCTCGGCAGCCTCCACTTCTGGCGCCTTGCGATCAAGCCGGGCCGGCCGGTGGCGCTTGGGCAGGTTGGCGGCGTGCCGCTGATCGGATTGCCCGGCAACCCGGTCGCGGTTTTTGTGACCTTTGCCGTGATCGCCCGCCCGCTGATCCTGAAGCTTGCCGGCGCGACGCCGGTGCCGCCGCGCAGCTTCCCGGTCGCCGCCGCTTTCGCCTACCGCAAGAAGCCGGGACGGCGCGAATATCTGCGCGCCCGCCTCGAACGCCGCGGCGCGGCGTGGGTCGCGGTCAAATACCCGAAAGAGGGCGCCGGGATCCTGTCTTCGGTCGTGCATTCGGACGGGCTCGTCATTCTCGACGAGGCGACGAGCGATCTCGCTCCCGGCGCAGCGGTCGAATTCCTGCCGTTTTCCGAGGTGGTCGGATGAAGCTCCTTTATTTCGCCTGGCTGCGCGCGCGCATCGGCATTGCCGAAGAGGACGCGCCGCTGCCCGCCGAGGTCGATGACGTCGCCGGGCTCCTTGCCTGGCTGCGTCGCCGCGGACCCGGCTATGCCGAGGCCTTGAAGGACCCGAGGACCGTGCGCGTCGCCGTCAATCACGATTATGTCGGGCTCGACCACCCGTTGCGCGACGGCGACGAAGTGGCGCTGTTCCCGCCGGTGACCGGAGGCTGAGATGATCCGCGTGCAACGCGAGGATTTCGATGTCGGCGCCGAATTTGACCGGCTCGCCCGCGGCAATCACCGCATCGGCGGCATCGCCAGCTTTGTCGGGCTGGTGCGCGATCTGGGCGGCGGCGACCCTGTTGCGGCGCTGACGCTCGAACATTATCCCGGCATGACCGAGAAGAAGCTCGCCGAGGTCGAGGCCGAGGCGCATCGCCGCTGGCCGCTCGACGCGGTCTTGATCATCCATCGCTACGGCCGGCTCGAACCGGGCGAGCGCATCGTCCTGGTCGCGACCGCCTCGCCGCATCGCGAGGCGGCGCTCGCAGCCTGCCATTTTCTGATCGACTGGCTGAAGACCAAGGCCCCGTTCTGGAAGAGCGAAGAAACGCCCGCGGGCGAGCGCTGGGTCGAGGCCCGCGCCGAGGACGAGGAGGCCGCCGGGCGGTGGGATAAGGGATGAACCGGCGGCAGGATCAGCCTCCCAGTTTTTGATTGATCTCTTTTGCGGAATTGAGACGACTACGCAAGGTCGGCAATAGGGATTGGGCATAGAGCGCCAACTGCCGATCGGTGCCGTGATCCGCCTCGTTCTCGAACAATGGCACATAATTTTGGTAATTGTTTATCTCGTCGTCGATATAGCGGCTGTCGAAATCCTTGCCCTGCCGTTTCCACAAATCGTCGTATTGGCCGGCCGCATCCTGGCTCATATGATCGGGGGCGATCCATTTCAGGCCGCCGGCAATCTTATCCAGGTCCTTTTGCGCCTTGCCGAAATCTTTGATTGCCTGATTGCCGAACTGTTTGACCTCGGGGTTTGAACCTTTGTCGGCCGCGAGCTGCCCGAGCTTGATCTCGGAGGTGGCGGCTTCGGCGGCCTTCTGCAGAAAGGACTGGTCCTGGTTGGACAATTTGGCCGGGGTCGCCGGCGGGGGATTCGGCTGCCCGTGCTGCTGTGGGCTCTGGGCGAGGGCCGGAGCCGCCAGGAGGAGGATCAGGGCGAGCGTGATGTCAAAGCGCCGGTTCATTGCGACCTCCCGGGAGCGGCAGTCGTCCGACATAACGCCGGGGGCGGGGGCGGGTTCTCGCCGTGCCCACGGATTGTACGGAACAACCCCAGAGGGGCTGATGTTCGGCAGGTCGAGACAGTGCCTGTCCTCGGTTTGGGGAGGATCAGCCATGAACGGGGATCGGGTGGCCGGTGCCGCAAAGACGTTTGGCGGCAGGACCGGGGAATTCGCCGGGGAAGCCCTGGGCACAGAAGATGAAGTCGCAGGGGATCACAAGGAAATCAGAGCATGGTCAACGAGGTCCACGGGGCGCGCCTCGCCGCGCCGGTGCGGGGCGGTGATGTCGTCGTCCGTCCGGGCGCGTTCCGGCGCATTTCCTGGGGCGGCGTCTTTGCCGGACTGTTCCTGGTCTTAGCCATTCAACTGCTGCTCAGCATTCTGGGGTTCGGCGTCGGACTCAGCCTGATGCATCCCGGTCGCGGCGGCACGCCCGGCGTGGGGAACATCGGGCTCGGCGTCGCCATATGGTGGGTCGTAAGCTATTGGATCGCCCTCGTCATCGGCAGCTATGCGGCCGCGCGTCTGGCGGGGATTGCGCTGCGCTTCGACGGCGTCCTGCACGGCCTAGTGACCTGGGCGTTTGCCCTCACGGTCACATCGATCATCGCTATCTATCTGCTGACCACTGCCGTCGGCGGTATTATCGGCGGCGCTGCCGGCGTGGTCGGCGGCGCGGTGTCGGCCGCCGGACAGGCTCTTAAAGCGGCGGTTCCCGAAGCGGCGCAGGCCGTCGGGCTTTCGACCGGTCAGATCCAACAGCGTGCCGGGGAGCTTCTCCAACCGACCGATCCGTCGAGGATGAATAACGAGCAAGCCGCAGCACAGCTCGCCCGGGACGCCGCCACTTATCTGGCGGGCGGCAAGGACGCGCAACGGGCGCGCAATCAGATCATCGGCATCATCGCCGCCAGGCTCGGCATCAGCCGGGACGATGCCGCGAAGCGTTTTGATCAATGGTCGGCCGAGGTGAAGTCGACCATCGCTGGGGGTACGGCGCAGGTCGCCGATCAGGCAACGGGCATGCTTGGGCAGGCGTCCCTGGGGGTGTTCGGCGCCCTCCTGCTCGGAGCCATTTTCAGCGGCCTCGGCGGGGCTTGGGGGACCCGGCCGCGGCTCCTGGTCGAGGAGATTCCGCGCCGATAGCCGGGATTGCTCGAAGGAGTCCGGTGGTCTGCCGGCGTTGCAGTTCAACGGTAAAATCCCGGCACTGCCGCCTGCAACAGGATGTCGAGATTGAGGCGTTCGAGGACGCTGGCATTGACGCCGTCGATCACGTCGGCAAACAGCGCCCGCTTCTCGGTCAGAATCCGGTCGATCCGTTCTTCGACCGTGTCGTGGCACAGATAGGCAAAGACCTGGACCGGGCGGCGCTGGCCGATGCGGTGGGCGCGGTCTTCGGCCTGGGTTTCGAGAGCGGGGTTCCACCAGCGGTCAAAATGGAACACGCAGGACGCCGCGGTCAGGTTCAGCCCGAGCCCGCCGGTACGCAAGGATGCGATCAAGACCCGGCGGGCGGGATCGTGTGCGAAATCGCCGATGATTGCGGCGCGCGCCTCGCGCGACAGCGAACCGACCAGCACCAGGGGGTGGAAGTCGGCGAGTTCGCGCGCAAGGCGCCGGGCACCGAACGGCTCCTCGGCAAACTGCGAGAAGATCAGCGCCTTTTCGCCGGTGTCGGCGAGCGCGGAAAGGCGCCGCCGTAGATCGGCCAGTTTGGCCGACTGGTCGGATTGCGGGCAGAAGTTGCAGATCTGCTTGAGGCGCAGGATCAGTTCCAGCACGTGGGCGACATGCAATTCGGCGCCGAGCGAGCGGAACCAGACGATCCCCTGCTGCTCGGCGCGCCGATAAGCCTCCCTCTGTCGGCCGGAGAGCGCGACGGTCGTCGTCGTCACAAATTTCGACGGGAGGTCGGGCATGACCGCGCGGCGGCGCCGGCGCAACTGGACTTCCGCAAGCAGCCGCCGCACGCCCATTGCCATCGCCGCGGGGTCGCGGCGGTTGGGGGCGACAAATTCGAGCACTGAAACGAGATCGCCGAGGTGGTTCTCCAGCGGAGTGCCGGTCAATGCCCAGGAGCGGATCCGGTGGAGGCGCTTGATGAAGATCGCCGCATCGGTGTCGGGGTTTTTGATGCGCTGCGCCTCGTCGAGGACGACGACGTCCCAGCACCGCCGGCCCGGCCCGTAATCCCGGGGCAGCGAAACATCGCTGCACAGCGCATCGTAGCCGGCCAGATAAACTGCGGCGTCGCGGCGCCATGCCTGATGCCGCTCCTCGCGCAATCCGATCGCCGTGCTTATCGCAACCTCCGGCGCCCACAGCCGAAAGTGCCGGCGCCACTCTATGATCAGACCGGCCGGGCAGACCACCAAGGCGCGGCGCACCTCGCCCCGGCCGATCAGGATGCGCAATGCGGCAATCACCTGGATGGTCTTCCCCAGGCCCATCTCGTCGGCGAGCAGCAGCGAGGAGGCGCCGAGCAGCGTCGCGATGCCGGTCTTCTGATAGGCAAACAGCGGATGCGGCCAGGCAAGCCCGGCAGCCTCGCAACCGGGCGCCGCCCTTCCTGCGGGATTGCTCACCCGGCACCGTAATCGTCTTCGCCGGCGATGGGCGCCCGTTCGATATCGTCGCTTTCGGAATAGTCGCTCGGAATGGTGCCGGCTTTGATCTGCGCCGTTTCGCCGTAGAGGCGCTCGATGTCCCAACCGGTAATCCAGGATTTGACGTATTGCCGCATCGACCGGCTGGCTTCGCGATGGCCGATCTCCGCATCCGGCGGGGCCCAGCCATAGGCGTCGCGGTAGAGCCCGCCGATCCTGTCGAGGCTCCGGCGCAGCGACGACTCGTCCGGGGGGCTGAGCGTATATTCTTGCTGCCGCAGGCGGGCGATGCCGATCCTGGCCATCGCCGCCCCTTGCGACAGGCCCCGCTGTTCGAGCCGCGGCGGCACGAGTTCGTCGTCGCGTTTCCGATCGAACATCTGATCGGCAAAATCATCGGTCACGGCGGCGACCGTCACCACCCCGGGCAGGCAAAATTCCCGGTCCGAGCCGAGCCAGCGGACCAATTCCGCATAGCTGCGGCCGCGCTGCAACGGCGTGTAGCGGCCGATCAGTTCGACCTCGTCCAACAGGACGCACCACCCCGAATACCCGCCGGCAACAAACAGTCGGGGGGCGAAGCGCAAACGCTGAACCGCGAGGTCGGCTTCGCGCACCCGGGCGAACGGGAACAGCCTCGTCGCGCCGGCCTCGCGCAGCCAGCTCTTGACGACGCCGATATTGAGCTTGGCGCCGGCGAAGAAGCGCGCGATCCGGGCGAGATCGCCGGGGTCGGTCTGCCGTCGCGGGATCAGGTACAAAAGGGCGGCAAAGAGGGCCGAAAGCCGGCCTTCTGCGACCTCCCCGGTGGTCCAGGCTTCCAGCGCGTCATAGCGTTCGGAATTGGGATGGAGACGGTTCATCACCGCCGTCATCACATCGTCATTGGCGTCCGGGACGAAGGCCGCCCGGATCGCCGCGGCGAACAGCCTCGCCGGGTCGAACAGCGGCGTTTCCTTGCTGATCGGCACCAGGCTGACGATGAAATTATCCTGCTGCGCCAACTCGCCGAGATAGCCAAGCTGATGCGACTTGCCGGTTCCGAACCCGCCGTTGATGACGATGCCGTCGACCTGGCCGCGGTCGGAGAGCGCCGCCCCGCACAGCCGCAGGCGGGCAAGAAAATCCTGGGCGATCCGGTTGTTGTTGGTGCCGAGGAGGCGGATCGCGGCGCGGTTCGGGACGCCGGCGCGCAGCGCCTCGATCGCCCGGCGCGCGTCGAGGGCGGCCGCGTTCATCCCGCCGCCTCCGCTGCGCTCGCAATCGGCAGGGCGGCGAGGCGCACGAGAGGGGCGAGCGGGTTGTCGCGATGCTCGGCCCGCACATCGTCCCAGATCCGCATCTTCAAGGCCTGATAGGCGGCGACGGACCGCTTGGGATCGTCGCCGATCAGGGCTTCGTCGGCGAAGACGACCAGCAGAAGGCCGGTGAAATGCTCAGCGTCGTCGATCAACTGGCGCAGGACCTCGAACCCGTCCATGACCGCCGCCGGGCTGTATTTGATACCCGCGCCGACGGCGGAGCCGGTCTTTGCGAGCTGGCGGATGTCGAGACAGAGGCAAAGGCCGCGGCGGCCGCACAGGCGCAGCCAACGGCACAACGAGCGCAGCATCGCCCGGCCGTTGTGCCTTGTGATCCTGGCGGTGATCGAGGCGTCCCGCAACGCGCCGATCTGGCGCAATTCACCGCGCAGCCATTCAACGATCGGGATTGTGATCCCGGAAACGGTGTCTTCGGGTTCCAGGCGGTGCAGACAGAGCTGGGTCATTGCCACCCGGAAGTCCTGCGTCATCTCGGTATCGCGCATCACCGCGCCGGTCAGCCATTGGCGCACCTCGCGGTGCAACAAGGTCACATCGACGCGGTTGCATTCCGCCACCCGATGGATCGCGGCGGCCCGCCCGGGACACGGCCATTGGTAACCCTGCTGCGCGAACAACGCCTCGACAAAGCTCTGAGCCAGGGCGTTCCAGTCCAGGGCGCGCGCCAGGGCGAAAAAGACGTCCTGGATCATATGCAATTTGGCGGCGGCCCCATCGACCGTCACAGCGATCATGTCGTGCCGCCGCGACGCTTGCCGGAGGGCTGCCGCGACGGCGGCTATGCGCTCGTCATCGCCCACCGCGAACTTCACCGCCGCTCCGCCGGCCGTAATGAAGTCGCTGATATATTCCTGCTCGATCAGGTTCGTCCATTCCGTGCTGGCGACCGGCATCTCAACCGTCCTTTACGAACCTCAATCCGATATAGGTGTGCTCGCTCCCCTGCTCGTCATAGACAACGATCCGCCTCATTCTTCCCTTGCCGAGCGTCGAAGCGGGAAGTTCGAAGCGGCATCCGTCGCGCGTCCGCAATCCGGGCTGCCGGTCGAGCAGCAGCAGATCGCGGGCAAATTCCTCGCCCGGATAATCCGCTCCGGGCAGCAGGGTCAGCGTGTCGTGAATGTCCGACAGGGCGACGACCGGGCCTCGCCCGTTCCCCTGCCAAGCGGGACCAACGAGGCGGCGCCAGGTCCGGTACAGGAGTTCGAGGAACTGTTCCTCGCGAAACCTTTGCGGGCGCTTTTGCAGGCGGGCGAGCAATCGCGCCAACGCGCTCGGCCGGATCCGGCGTTCCAGCCGCCGGCCGATCTTGACCGCCATGTCCCGGGGCTCGACCCGCAGCAGCAGCGGAAAGCAATAGATCCGGCCGTCGTTCTCGAACAGCGACAGGCCCTGTTCCCTGGCCGCCGCCTTGAGGTCGTCGAGAAAGCGCCCGTCCGACAGATAGGAGGCGGTATCGAATGTCCATTCTTCGCCGAGCCCCTCGGCCGCGGCCTCGGCTTCGGCGATGCGCTGGCCGATCGCGGCAAGTCCCTTGGAGATTTCCGACGCCTGGCCGGTCTTGACCGCGCTGCGCGCGCGGGCGATGGCCGTGGCCAAGGATTTTCCGAGCTTTTGCACCTGTTCGAGCCGGGCATCCAGCGCCTCAAGGCTCTCCTCGAACTCCGATTCCGGCATCTGTTTCCCTTTGGCAAATCCCCGGACACTTCAAGCCTGACGCGAGCTGGCACGCGGCGCCTGTACGGGCCGCGTTGACGTGAATTTAGGTGCCGCGGTTTCGGCTTTCCATGCTGCCGCCGATCAAGAGAGGATCGGGACGCATCGGGCGCGGCATGCGCGCTCGGCGCAGCGGCTCGGCTTCAGTAAAGATCAGACGACGGCGGAAGGCGAGGGGGCTCTGCACCAGCATCATCGCCTTCAACTGCTCGATCGGCGTTGTGAAATAGGGCTCGCGCAGAAAGCGCGAAGCGTCATTGCTCCATGCCGGCACCGCGAGACCCCAGCGGCGGGCCAGATGTTCGCCGATCGCGCCGAGCGTCGCGTGTTGGCGCGCGTCGGCAAGGCGCATCGGCTCGGCCTCGATCATCGCCTGCCGCTCTTCCGGATGCAGAAAAATTCGTCGAGAAACTCGCGCAGAGCGGCGCCGAAGCCGGCCCCGGCGTCAACCCGCCGGGCCACTTCGGCCAAGGTATCGGGGCGCGTCATCGGCGGGACTCCGCTGGCAGCGGGTGTATTCGTTCCACAGATAATCGACCGACAGGGCGAGCTTGCCGCTGATGCGTGCTTCAGGATAGAAGCGCGCGGCAAATCGCACAATTTCAGTCTTCTCCCTCAGCCCGACGACCTGCATCAGATTAAGGATGTCGTCGAGGTCGCTGCGGTTGCTCGCCGGATCGAGGCGTAGTGCCATAAGCTTCATCGCAAGCATGTATTCGGCGCTCGGCACAAAGACGCGCAATCCTGGCATCTCCTCACTCGGATAGGTGCGAAACAGCGTGTGCTGCGCAAAACCTTCGACCTGCGGGCTCAAATAGGCGCGGGTCGCCCGGAAGTAATCGAGCGCCGATTCCGAAGGGACGAACCGCAGCTGCATCAGCTGGCTCGTCGCATCGTCCACAAACGCCAGCAGCGTGCACGGCGGACCGCGGTCCTCAGAGCCTGTTTCGAAACTATCCAAAGCCGCTATATGTCGTGGCTCACACTACAGAGAATCGCCATATTTTGCATCGAAGCGGGGTTTCGAAACGGGCTCTCAAACCAGGCGTGCTCCGAGCCGTCGATCTGCACCAGTTCGCCCAGGCAATCGCGCCGCCGCCGTGGCTGATGCGGCGCAGGGAGACGATGCCGGCGGTCCTGCCACAACCCCTCTGCGATCATCCAGCCGCGCAAGGTCTCGCGGGAGACCGGGCAGCCATGATGCTCGGCCAGCTTCTCAGCCGCCAGGGTCGGGCCAAAGTCGGCGTAGCGCTCGCGCACCAGCGACAGAGCCAGAATACGAACTGCGGACGGCAGGCAGTGATTGCTGGGTTTGCCGCGGCGCTTCGATAATAGGCTCGCGGCGCCATCCTGCTTGAGACCGCGCAGCAGGCGAAAGATCTGACGCCGGCGCAATCCGATCAGCTCACAGGCATCGGCGACCCGCAGACGACCCGACTGAACCTGCAACAGAACCTCGAGCCGACTGAACTCCTGCTTGCTCATCGACACCACCGTCACGGTGCACCTCCCGGGACCCCAGAACCCGGGGGAGTGTCACCTCAACTTTGCACAGGGGTGTCATCTCTATATTGCGCTTACAAATCCCTGTCGCATAAGCCGGATTCGGGAAAATCAGGCGTAATTGCTAACCTCAATGGCTTTAGCGAGCGCCGCCGTGATCGTATGGTGCGCCGCTTCGGCGAGGCCGATGATGGATCAATACCAGTTAGGGCGGCTGATTCCACGGTCGGCGCGCTCATCGATCCGATTATATGGTAGCAACCACTGGCCCATTTCCGACATCGTCGGGCCGACGTCCTCCCCGTCGCATGTCCTGACCCATCGCCAGCCGACCATGCAATAAGCAGGTATCCCGCGCGGGGGTCGTTGGAACTTATGGGGCGATAGCCACTCGGTCGGCGGATACCGGTTTGACCGCTGTGACTTGCGCGCGAGTGTCCGCCAGACACCAATCACTAGCCTGAATAATTCACCAGAGTAGGCAAAGCGATTTCGGTTCACCGCCGAACAGCAGCATCAAGACATAGAGATCCGTGGCGTCGCCGACGCGCGGAGCGGGGTTTGCGGTTGCGCCGAGGGGTTCGTCCGGGGGCCTGCCGCCCCGTGCGCTACGGCGGCGGCTTGACGACACGGCCGACGAGGGCGGCAAAGCCAATCCTGTACGGGAAGACGGTCGGCAGCGCGATCTTGATGAGGGCGGCGATCTCGGTGACCCGCGCGGCGACCTTGATCAGGCCCAGGCGGATCGTGTCGAACTGGGCATCACGCCAGAACGAGGTGCGCGGCGCCAAGCCGCGCAGGGTCAGCAGCAGCCAATAGGCGCCGGTGTGGAGCAGCAACCGGAACTGGTTGGCCGTGGCCCTGGTGCACGAGGTACGCCCTGAGACGAGGTGCAATTTGTGCGCCTTGACCAGATTCTCCGCCTGTCCGCGACCGCAATAGACCTTCTCGTAGAGCGTCTTGGGCAGGCCTGGCAGATTGGTGACAATGAAGCGGCTGTCGGCACCCTGAGGGCCGGCCTCGACGCGGGCGATGACGCGACGTTCGACCGTCCAGCTTTTGGCGGCGTAGCGGAAGTCGTCATAGCGGCGGACCTTCTCACCCTCGCCGGCGAGGCGGCCCAAGGCGGCGTCCTCGGCCAGCGGGCTGACCTGCCGCAGCAGCACCGGGTTGCCGGCGAGGCCAAAGATGTAGCCGATGCGGTTGCGCTCGCACCATTCCATCGCCTCGGGCCTGGCGTAGTGGCTATCGCCGCGCACGACAATCTCGACCGCCGGCCAGCGCGCGCGGATCTGGCGGATGACGTGGCGCAGCACCAGCGCCACCTCGCTCCCGGCCGGCGTCTTGCCCGGGCGCAGAATGACCGCCACCGGCTTGCCGGTGGTCGCCTCGTAGATATGGATCGGCAGAAAACAGCGGCTGTCGTAATGAGCGTTGAACACGGCGAGCTCCTGGCCGCCATGCACCGTGTCCTCGGTGTCGTCGATGTCGAGCAGGATGCGCCGCGGCACCACGTCGAAGCTGTCGCAGAACAGGTCGATCATCGCCGCCATCATGCGCTTCAGCGCGGTCGGGCCCGGCAGGTTTTCGAGCCGGCTGACAGTCGGCTGCGAGCACAGGTTGGCACCAGTCACCGGCGGGCATCCGAGCGCGACCTTGAACGCCGGATCGGCCTTGAGCGCATCGCAGTCGTTGCCGTCGGGATAACCCGCCGCGATCAGCAGCATGCGATAGCAGATCATGTCAGCGAGGCTGTGCCGCACGCGCGCCGGCGCCCGCGGGTCCGCGATGCAGGCGGCCAGCCGCTCCGCGATCCCGAGCCGGCGTTCAACCGCGGCGAGCAGCACCACTCCGGCGTCCGAGGTCATGTGGCCGCCGTCGAAGGCGACTTCGACCGCCTTGCCTGCGACCGCTGGCAAACGCGGCACGCTTTTCGTATCGTGCGCCATGGCGGGGGCGAACTCCGTTCGGCTCCGGATGATCCGGCTTCAGCAACCAAATCATACCAGACCCTTGCGGCTCGTTCCGCTCCCGCCACTCCCTTTTGCGCTCTCGTGAATTATCCCGGCTAGAGCGAGTAGCAGAATGTCGCCACCTGCTCCTGATAATAGTAGTAACCATCTCATGAGCGTATCTCCCTCGGCCCGCGCCGTTGCAACCGGCGAGAGGACATTCAGAGGAGAGTCACATTAATTATCTATTTTGTCAGAGCCGGGCGCACCCAAGGAAATTTCCGGTGAGGAAGCACGGCGGGGCAGTCTACCCACCACATCTTAGCTATGCTCGGTCTCGAACTGCGCCACCATCCGTTGCAGCAACGCTAGATAGGCAACACAGGCTTTTGTCGCCCTGTATTCGATTCCATCTATAGTGAAATTGAATGTCCGCTTGTCAGCAACCACAGGCGGCATTCCGCCGATGCTAACCGTGCCAATCCCTTCCCGCGCCTCACTACGGCTCGATCCGCTTTCGTGCACTTCATCGTTTCGGTCATCGACCATAAATTTGATGAGGGACCTTTCTTGCGGAGTAATACCAGATCTCGCTGAGAAGAACCTGTTATTGTATCACTCTTACCCCAGCCCTCCCCTTGGAAAGGAGAGGGTTTAGGAAGGGGTGAGTCGTATGAGTTCCGATCAGAGGGATGTGGTATAAGGCTAGCATCCCACGCTTTGCGCCAGTCTGGATATATCGCGGCCTGCTCATGGCGGAGCCGATAGTCGACTGTGCGCGCTGCACTGAGAAACGCGCTCAGGTAGTGGTCGAAAGGTTCAAAAGGCTCGAATGGATTTGCACCAATAAATATTGATCGCTCTTGCTTGATCATTTCATCTGAAAAAAATTGTGCCTCTAGTAATTTTTTACGTACTTGTGCGAGGTCCATTTTTATCCTCGGCGCGAACAGCCGCGAAATCGTTTGCGGGCTGACATTGTAGCTGCGGGCGGGTTAGGAAATGCTTCTCGAACAAAATCGCATAAGCGCCAATCTGGAAAATCACTGGCGGGACTTAGTACTGCCTTCTCCGAACTGTCCTCCAGAGTCTATACTTTTCCTCTCCTAATCCGTCTGAAAACTATCGTCACCCCTCGAATAAGACACCACACCAATACCAGGCCCAAAAGGCCAGCCAAAAATTCTATTATAATCTGCTCTGGTGGTTCACCACGATGGGCGTGGTTGAACGTCATAGCCATCAACCCAAGCAAGGCAGCAATTGGGAGCATATCTTTCATTTGGGTTACCGAGTTGAAATGAAGTGGTCGATCTCGCGCTGAAGCTAAGGCTCCACCCCTATATGTGCGGAGGTCCGTTAACACTCTGTTGATTGGCGCGACCACATGAAAAGCAGGCTGCTGAGATGGTGCATAGACCTGAATGAAGTGAAGGGGAGGGGAAGGCGTGATCAACACGATGTATATTTTTCATGTCGCGGCCTCCGTAGGAGGCATGCCCCTTTGCAAACGCTTCGACAACCCGGGAGATGCCTTTGAAGAGGCCCGCGCCTTATTTATTTCAGGAGCAGAAAATATCTCGATCCACAATAATCAAGGCGATTCTATAGAAGGGTCGGAGCTTGTGGACTGCTTCCGGTACGCTCAAGGGATTCAGTACAACCTGAAACCAGTAAAACTATGAGCGCGTCAAAGCCGTGAAATCGTGCTCTGACTGACGTTGTAGCTGCGGGCAACGCTGCGCTGTGTCTCGCCGGCGGCAACGCGCGCGCGGGCCTCGTTCTGTTGGTGCGGGGTGAGCGTCTGCTTGCGCCCGAATTTGACGCCCTTCGCTTTCGCATCGGCCCGGCCGCGCGCCGTGCGTTCGAGGATGCGCCGGCGTTCGAGTTTCGCCGCAACGCCGAGAATGGCGAACACGATCTCGGCAAAATCCGATGTGGTGTCGAGGAAAGGTTCGGCCAGCGAGCGGATGCCCGCGCCGGCGCGCTGGATATCGCGGGCGATGTTCAGCAAATCGGTCGTGTCGCGCGATAGCCGGTCGACCGCCGGGATGATGACGGCATCGCCGGGACCAAGGGCTTTCATCAGTTTCCGCAGCGCGGGCCGTTCCGCGGTCGCGCCGGTGATCTTCTCGCGGAAGATCGTCTCGCATCCGGCGGCGCGGAGTTGGGCGACCTGGCCGGTGAGGTCTTGGGCGTCGGTCGAGACGCGGGCATAGCCCAGAATCATGCCCGCATTCTGCATCAGAAATCTGCATCAAGAAAGTGCAATTCCATCAGCATCTTAATTTTGATGCACATATCTTGAATTCCGGACCAAGAGAGCATCGGACGCTATTACGGACTTGGCTTCTTTTCATAGTGCTCGAACATCGCGGCGGCGATCTCGGGGCTGCTCGGCCAATGACCCTGCCGCCGACCGGCGTGGGTCCGATACGCGTCGAGATGAGCGGGATCAGGCTGCACGGCCTCGCCGTTTTCGAGGAACAGCAAGCCCAGCTTGTCGGTCGGCAAGCGCGCGACAAAGGCTTCGGCGTCGTCGAGCGCCGTTCTCAGCCGCGCCAGGATGTCTTTGGGGTCGAGCGGTTCGCTTGACGACAACGCCCTCCATTCGGAGACGGGGTAACAGAAGTTGCGCCGGATCTCGGCAATCAGCCCTTCCGGCGTAAAGCCGGGCGATTTTTCGACCGCCGCCCAGATCACGGCTCCAAGCGGCAGGATGGTTTCGTGGATTGTCACGAGGTCGACGATGTCGCGCAACTCGCGCCGCCCGGCGGCGGCCATGACTTTGTTCATGGCCAGATCGACCGGGTGCAGCACATAGCCGAACGTCTCGTCCGGCATCGTCGGGAAAAAGCGGTAATCGCTGTCCGCGACCCATTCGAGGCGGGTGCCGGCGCTCTCGCGCGTCACTTCGGCAGCGTAGACCAGCGGCAATTGCCGCAGCCATGACACTGCATATCCGGCATCGACGAGGGCCTGCGCATCGCTCAAGGCGGCGGCGGCAACGCGTTCCTCACGGTCATGAAAAACGTCGATGCGCCCGAATAGCGTGGTGCGTCGCGGTTGAGCGGCGTCGCGCCGGCGACGTAGCTTTCCGGATCGCGGTGCGCGGCGAGCAGCCGCAGGACCTCGATCTGGATTTCAGAGAGCGGCACGGCAGGCTTTCTCAATCCGCTCGGCAAGCTGTCTGGCGGCGCGGTCGTCCTCGATGCGCAACGCGCGCGCGACGACCAGTGCATCCTCCGGCGTCGGCGTTTCCAGTAGACGCTTGTTCCAAAGCGCGCGCGTGCCGTACTCGGCAAAGGCCCGCCGGTACAGACTGGCAAAATCTTCCGGTTTGTTTTGCTCCGCCGTCATTGCATTGCGGCGTCAACCCTCACCCGCCTCCCCCGCATTCGCGGGTTCGGCACCCTCTCCCGCAGTGCGGGAGAGGGTGGACCAGCCCGCAGGGCTGGTGGGTGAGGGGTGTGGCTTCGTGTCGTCGTATTTTCGCGGGAGGGTTCTTCACGCCGCCGCGGTCGCGGCGACCGGCTTGCCGACGGCGCGGTCGTAGTCCTCCCACATCAATCGGCACAAGGTGCCGGGGGTGAAGCGGTAATGGCCGTGCTCGCCGATGATCTCGCCGACCGGGGTGACCTCGGCGGCCGAGCCGGTCAGGAACACCTCGTCGGCCTTGGCCAGTTCTTCCGGCATGATCGCCCGCTCGACCACCTTGATGCCGCGCTGGCGCGCCAGACCGATCACGGTCTGGCGGGTGATGCCGTTGAGAAAGCAGTCGGGCGTCGGCGTGTGCAATTCGCCGTTGATCGCGAGGAAGATGTTGGCGCCGGTACCCTCGGCGAGCCGGCCGCGCCAGTCGAGCATCAGCGCGTCGTCGCACCCATCGGCCTCGGCGGCATGTTTCGACATCGTGCAGATCATGTAGAGCCCGGCCGCCTTCGCCTGGGTCGGGGCGGTGTCGGGCGCCGGGCGCTTCCACGGCGCCCATTTCATGCGGATGCCTTTGGCGCGCGCCTCGGGCGAGAAATAGGCCGGCCAGTCCCAGGCGGCGATCGCCAGATGGATCCGGCTCGCCTGCGCCGATACGCCCATCTGCTCGGCGCCGCGCCAGGCGATCGGACGAACATAACCCTCGCCGATGCGGTTCGCGCGCAACACCTCTTCGGTCGCCCGGGCGAGATCGTCCATAGTCGCCGGCACCTCGAAGCCGAGGATCTTTGCCGAGCGGATCAGGCGCTCGTTGTGATCCTCCAGATGGAAAACCTTGCCGCCATAGGCCCGCTCGCCTTCAAACACGCAGCTCGCATAATGGAGCCCGTGCGTCAGCACGTGCAATTTGGCGTCGCGCCACGGGACGAGGCGGCCGTCATACCAGATGAAGCCGTCGCGGTCGTCGAACGGGATCACGGACACGGACATCGAGGAGCTTCCTTGTACCGATAGCTTTCTTCACCCGGCCGGGGGCAGCGCTGCCGCGTCCGACCCCAGCCCTTATATCCCACCCTACACCCCACTGGTATCGAAGGTTGCGAGATAAGTCAACATGTCTGACATAAAATCGCTTGCCAATCCGCTGTTCCTGCGCGAGGAGGACTTGCGGCAGGGGATGGAGCTGTTGTTTTTCGCCTATCGCGATTTCACCGCCGAGCCCGACGCACTGCTCGCCGGCTACGGGTTCGGCCGCGCCCATCACCGCGTCGTTCATTTTGTCGGCCGGCATCCGCAGATGACGGTTGGCGATCTGTTGGCCATTCTGCACATCACCAAACAGAGCCTCAGCCGGGTCCTGGGGCAGTTGGTGCGGCAGGGCTTCATCGTCCAGTCGCCGGGTCCGCGCGACCGGCGCCAGCGGCTGTTGGAACTGACCGAGAAAGGCCGCGAGATCGAACGCCGCCTGTCGGAGCCGCAGCGCCAGCGTCTCGCCCGCGCCTATCGCGAGGCCGGCGCCCAGGCGGTCGACGGGTTCCGCAAGGTCCTGCTCGGCATCATCGCCGACGAGGCCGACCGCCGCCGTTTCGCGCCGCCCCCGCCGGGGCAGCGCTGAACGCCCGGCCGACGTATGATGCGCGCATGACCGACGACCTCGAAAACCATCTTCTCGTCGTCGACGACGACGCGCGCCTGCGCGCGCTGTTGCAGCGGTATCTGTCCGACAACGGTTTCCGGGTGACGCTCGCCGCCGACGCGGCCGAGGCGCGCGCCGCCCTTGTGCACTTTGCGTTCGACCTCGTCGTGCTCGACGTGATGATGCCGGGCGAGAGCGGGCTCGATCTGACCCGCGCCCTGCGCCGTGACGGCGGGCCGCCGGTTCTGCTGTTGACCGCGATGGCGGAGCCCGGAGACCGCGTCAACGGGCTCGAACAGGGAGCGGAGGATTATCTCGCCAAGCCGTTCGAGCCGCGCGAACTGGTCCTGCGCATCAACAACATCCTGCAGCGCCGGCCGCGGGATGCGGCGCCGCGCGAGGTGCGCTTTGGCGGCTGCCGCTTCGACCTCGGGCGCAGCGAATTGTTTCGCGGCAGCGATCCCGTCCATCTGACTGCGGCCGAAGCCGGGCTCCTCTCGATCCTGGCGCAGCGGGCCGGGCAGGCGGTGTCGCGCGAGGAGCTGGCCCTGTCGACCTCGATGGGCGGTGCTGTGCGCAACGTCGATGTGCAGATGACCCGGCTGCGCCGCAAGATCGAGCGCGATCCGCGCTTCCCGCGCTATCTGCAGACCGTGCGCGGCACCGGCTATGTCCTCAAGCCCGATTGACGGCGACCGGCTCGCCTTTTCCGCGGCGGCCGAGCCCATCGAGACCGATTCCGAGCCGCGCTTTGACATCCATCCGCAAGGCTGGGTCAAAAAAGCCCTGCCGCGCACGATGTTCGGGCGCTCCTTGTTGATCGTCGTGATCCCGGTGGTGTTGTTGCAGGCGATTGCGACCTGGATCTTCTACGATCGCCACTGGGCGGCGGTGTCGTGGCGATTGGCGGCCGGCGTGGCCGGCGACGTCGGCATCGCGGCCGAGGCGTTGCAGGTGGTGCCGGCGCGCGACCGGCCGCATCTGCTCGCGCATCTCGGCGGCATGTCCGATCTCGGCCTCACCCTGCGCCGCGGCGCGCAACTGCCGCCGCCCCCGCCCAAAACCGGCAGCCTGACCGAAACCCAGCTCAATGAGGCGATGCAGAGCCGCGTCGCCTATCCCTATCAGATCGATGCGACCCGTGAGAGCGAGGCGGTGCGCATCCTGGTCCAAGTGCCGCAAGGCGTGCTCACCGTCGCGGTGCCGAGCAAACGGCTCTCCAGCTCGACGACCTACATCTTTGTCATGTGGATGGTCGGGTCGTCCTTTGTCCTGCTCGCCGTGGCGATCGTGTTCCTGCGCAACCAGGTCAAGTCACTGCGGCGGCTGGCGGCGGCGGCCGACGCCTTCGGCAAGGGGCGGCCGGCGCCGCCCCTCAAGATCGAGGGGGCGCTCGAAGTGCGCCAGGCGGCGGTTGCCTTTTTGCGCATGCGCGACCGCATCCGGCGGCAGATCCGCCAGCGCACGCAGATGCTGGCCGGCGTCTCGCACGATCTGCGCACGCCTCTGACGCGGATGAAGCTTGCCCTCGCCTTGTTGCCCGACGACGCAACCGTTGCCGAACTGCAATCCGACGTCGCCGAGATGGAACACATGGTCGACGGCTATCTCGATTTTGTGCGCGGTGAGGGCGACGAAGCGCCGGTCGAGACCGATATCGCCCTGTTGCTCGAAGAGGTCGCGATGGCGGTGCGGCGCGAGGGAACGCCGCTCGATCTGAGCCTGCCGCCCGAATATCTGATGAAGCTGCGGCCCAATGCCTTGAAGCGCTGCCTCGGCAATCTGATCGGCAATGCCCGCCGCCACGGCACTCATGTATGGCTCGTCGGGGTCGTGGTCGCGGACGGGATCGACCTCCTCGTCGACGATGACGGGCCGGGCATTCCGCCCGCCGATCGCGACCGCGTGTTCCGTCCCTTCATCCGTCTCGACCCGTCGCGCAACCCCTCGACCGGCGGCGTCGGCCTGGGATTGACGATCGCGCGCGACGTGGCGCGCAGCCATGGCGGCGACGTGCGCCTTGAAGATTCGCCGCGGGGCGGATTGCGCGCCCGCATCCACCTGCCGCGCTGACAGGCTGGCGCGGGTTTCCGCTGCCGGCCCGCCGGGCTATAGTGGCGGCCGGCGGGACCGCGGGTCCCCGATCGGTTTCGGAAGGAGCAAAAAATGGACGGGATTGGCGTCGAGCTCGACTGTCTCGCCGGTATTCGCGTCGTCGATTTCACCCAGTTCGAGGCGGGACCGTCCTGCACCGAGGCGCTGGCCTGGCTCGGCGCCGAGGTGGTCAAGGTCGAGAACCCGAAGACCGGAGACCCCGGCCGCCGGCTGCGGCCCGGCAAGCCCGACGACGATCCCTGGTACTTCCATCAGTTCAACGCCAACAAGAAATCACTGACCCTCAACCTGAAATCGCCGCGCGGCCTCGAAATCGTCAAGGAACTCTTGAAGAAGGCCGATGTCACGGTCGAGAACATGGCGCCCGGCACGATCGAGCGTCTGGGGCTTGGCTATGACGAAGTCAAAAAGATCAACCCCGGCATCATCTATTGCCAGGTCAAGGGGTTCGGCACCGGCAGCCCGTACGAGAAGAGCCTTGCCTTTGACATGATCGCGCAGGCCGCGGGCGGCCCGACCAGCGTCACCGGCGAAGCCGACGGGCCGCCGGTCAAGCCGGGACCGTCGTTCGGCGACACCGGCACCGGCATGTTGATGGCGATCAGCATCCTTGGTGCGCTCTACAAGCGGCAGAAGACCGGCCAAGGCCGGCGTCTGCAAGTGGCGATGCAGGACGCGATGATCCATTACATGCGCGTGCCGTTCTCGCGCACCCAATTGACCGGCAAGGCCCCGGCTCGCGGCGGCAGCGCCCGCTCGCAGCCCGGCGGGCTCGTGCCGTCGGCCCTCTACCCGTGCCAACCCGGCGGTCCGAACGACTATGTCTATGTCTTCTGCAGCCGCGCCAACCCCGAGCATTGGCAGCGCCTGTTGAAAGTCATCGGCCGCGAGGATCTGAGCGGCGACCCGCGCTACGACACGCAGGACGCGCGCAGCCAGCGCGCCGCCGAGGTTGACGAGATCATCGCCGCCTGGACGCGCCGGCACACCAAGGAGGAGGCGATGAAGGTCATCGGCGCCGCCGGCGTGCCGGCCGGGGCGGTGTTCGACACAGTCGAACTGATGAGCGACCCCTCGCTCGCCGAGCGCGGCATCATGCAATGGGTCGAGCATCCGACCACCGGCCGCTACAAGGTCCCGGCCTGGCCGGTGCGCTTTGACGGCACGCCGCCGCGGGTCGGGCCGTCGCCGCTGTTGGGGCAGCACAGCGCTGAGGTATTGTCGGAGTGGCTCGGCATTGACAAGGCCGAACTCGACGCGCTCAAGGCCGAAGGCATCGTCTGAGGATCATCTCCTTCCCTCAAATGAGTGAGGAGTTCGCGATGAAGCTCTATTACGCCCCGGGCGCCTGCTCGATCGGCATCCACGTATTGCTCGAGGAGATCGGCAAGCCCTATCAGGCGGAAATCGTCAATTTCCGCGAGGGGGCGCAGTACAAGCCGCCTTTCACGGACGTCAATCCGAAGTCGAAGGTGCCGACCCTGGAACGCGACGACGGTTCGATCCTGACCGAGTTCCCGGTCATCGCCTACTGGCTCGCGTTGCAAAACCCGCAGGCGAACCTGATCCCAAAGGACAGCGAGACGATGATCCGGGCGGCGGAGGTGATGGAATACGTCGTCGGCACGATCCATTCGCAGGGTTTCACGCGTCTGTTCCGTACCGAGCGCTTCGCGCCGTCGCCTGCGGACCACGAGGCGGTCAAGGCGCAAGGCCGCGAAGCCATCGATAAGGGCTTTGCCGTCGTCGACAAGGCGCTCGCCGGCAAGAACTATCTGGGCGGCAACGATCTGTCGATTGCCGATGCGGCGCTGTTCTATGTCGAGTTCTGGGGCGCGAAGCGGCTCGGCATGAAATTGCCCCCGAACTGCGCCGCGCATTTCGAGCGCATGATGGCCCGCCCGGCGGTGCAGCGGGTGATGAAGCAGGAAGGCTTCGCCTGAGAGCCTGTTTGGGTCGTCCTGTCGCGAAGTTGGCGGAATACGCTACGCTATTCCGCCCTACGCTCCTCGGGCACATCGTAGGGCGGAAAAGCGGAGCGCATTCCGCCGATTGCGCTGCATTTCCAAGGAGCAACAAACATGGACGCAAACGCTGTAGCGCCGAACTGCCTGGCCGGCGTCAAGATCCTCGACCTGTCGCAATTCGAGGCGGGGCCCACCTGCACCGAGGCGTTGGCCTGGCTCGGCGCCGAAGTCGCCAAGATCGAGAACCCGAAGGGCGGCGAAGCCGGCCGAACCGGCTTCGCCGATCCCTGCTATTTCATGATGTATAACGCCAACAAGAAATCGGTCACGGTCAATCTCAAATCCGAGCGCGGGCTCGCTTTGGTCAAGGACATGGCGCGGCGGGCCGATGTCTTTGTCGAGAACTTCGCGCCGGGGGCGATCGAGCGGCTGGGTCTCGGCTACGACGTCGTCAGCGTCCTCAACCCGCGCATCATTTATGCCCAGGTCAAAGGCTTCGGCGAGGGCAGCCCTTACGAGAACAGCCTCGCCTTCGACATGATCGCGCAGGCCTGCGGCGGCGCGATGAGCATCACCGGCGAGCGCGACGGCCGCCCGTTGAAGCCCGGCCCGACCCTGGGCGACACCGGCACCGGCATGCTGATGGCGCTCAGCATCGTCAGCGCGCTGTACCAGCGGGTTCAGACCGGCAAGGGCCGGCGGCTGCAGATCGCGATGCAGGATTCGATCATGCATTACAGCCGCACCGGCTTCATCTATCAGGGCCGCACCGGCAAGGCGGCGCCGCGCAACGGGGCCTTGCCGCTGGGCGGCGGCAATGCGCCCTCAGGCGTCTATCCGTGCCGTCCGGGCGGTCCCAACGACTATGTCTATATCAGCACGAGCCGCGCCAATCCCGAGCACTGGCCGCGCCTCCTCAAATTGATCGGGCGCGAGGACCTGCTGGGCGATCCGCGCTACGACACCGCCAATGCCCGCGCCGAGCGCGCGGCCGAGGTCGACGAGATCGTCGCGGGGTGGACGCGAACGCGCAGCAAGGAAGAGGCAATGCGCCTGATCGGCGCGGCCGGCGTTCCCGCGGGCGCCGTCTTCGACACAGTCGAATTGACCCGCGAGGCGAGCTTTTACGAGCGCGGCATCCTGCAGGAGATGGAGCATGCCGGCCGCAGGATGACGATGCCGACCTGGCCGGTGCGCTTCGACGGCGCCCCGCCGCCGATCAAACCGGCTCCTCTGCTGGGCGAGCACACCGCCGAAGTCCTGGGTGACTGGCTGAGTCTCGGCGGCGCCGAGATCGAAGCGTTGAAAAAGGACGGGATCGTTTAAGCCTGCCCGCACGCATCCCCCTCTCCCCCGCTTGCGGGGAGAGGGATGGAGTGAGGGGCGGCTGGCGGCGGTGTCAGCCGACCAGGCCGCGCGAAGGCTCCAAAGGCAGGATGTCGCGGTCTGCCTCGCTTTCGGCCTCGCCGACAGTTCCAGCGAGGCGGCCCCCAAAACGCGCCGCGAACGCCCTGGCCTCGCTCGGGACCTTGAAATCGATGCGGACCAGAACGTCCTCCTCGACGTCCTGGCATGTGAAGGTCGAGGGTTCGAAGCGGTGCTCGTCGAGCCATAGCCGCATGGCCGCCATCCGTTCGGACAGTTCACGGCGGGATACGCGGACCTTGACGACGTGCATGGCGAGTCATTCTCCGTAACGGAGCGGACCTCCTCGGAACGGAGGGAGGATAACACGGCCGCCCGTCGGACGGATGGTTTTTGTTACACGCCACAACTTTGCCGCGGCGGAGGCCTGTCGCGGATTATTCCTGAGGGTAGCGCCAGGGGCTCGCCGGCTGCGGGGCCTCTTCGTCGATCGTCCATTGCGGCAAGGCGAGACCGGAGGCGACATCGCTGAACACCATCCGCACCCTCGTGCCGATGCCGACGCTGCGGACAAGGTCGGGTGGGGCGAGACGGCCGTCCGCGGTCGTCAGATTGCCGATCACGCGCAGCGCCTCGTGTTCGCTCGGCTTGCCCTTCTGCGTGTCAAGATCGACGAGCAGGACGAGATAGGGCGTGTGATCCCGGAAGGCCGGCTGGATCGCGTGGTGCACCTCAGTATAGGAATGGACCGCGCCTCTGCCCTCGACGCGGGTCCAATGCGAATCCGGGCTCATGCACCAGGGACAGGCCGTCGTCGGCGGATAGCGTATCAGACCGCACGCATTGCACGCCTGCAGATGAAAATCGTGGGCCGCGCAATGGCGAAAATATTCGAGGTTCTCGACGTCGAGATCGTCGATACTGAGCGGCATGCCGAGATATTCGGCGCGGATCGCCATCGTCTTTCTCCTTACCCGCGGCGCATGACCATGGCCGAGCCGGTGGCCGGGTTGGCCCAGCCGAGATTGGCCGAGACCTCGGCGTTCCGCACTTGGCGGCAGCCGCCCTCGCGGTAGTCGTAGCTGTGCGTTCGGCGGCCGTCCGGCCCCACCGGACAGGAATCGTCGGCGTCGTGGCGCAATTGGCGGACGTTCTCGATGACCATGTTCATGCCGTGGGTATAGCCCTCGCAGAGGTGGCCGCCGCTCGTGTTGTTGGGCCGCTTTCCGCCGAGGCGGATCGTGCCGTCGCTGACATAGATCCCGCCTTCGCCCTTTTTGCAGAAGCCGTAATCTTCGAGCTGCAGCATCGTCGTGAAGGTGAAGGCGTCGTAGGAGCCGGTCAGGTCGATGTCCTCGGGCCCGACCCCGGCATTGGGCCACAGGATGTCCTTGGCATAATGCCCGGCAACCGTCGAGATCGGCCCCGCCTGATAATGCATGTCGGCGCGCGGCTTGGTGCAGCGGCCGACGACCCCGCGGATCAGGATCGGGTGATGGCGGCAGTCGCGCGCCCGCTCGGCCGAGGTGACGACGATCGCCGTCGCGTTGTCGGTCTCGACGCAGCAGTCGAGAAGGTGCAGCGGCTTGCAGATGAAGCGGCTGTTCAAGACGTCCTCGACCGTGTAGCGCCGCTTATAATAGGCCTTCGGGTTGTTCGAGGCATGATGGCTGTGGGCCACCTTGACCGCGGCGACCTGTTCGGGACGGGTGCCGTAATCATACATGTGGCGCATGAAGGTCGGCGCAAAGCTCTGCCCGGCGCTCTGCCAGCCATAGGCGCGGCTGTGCAAGACGTCTCCGGCGACCGGGGCGGCCGAGCGCACGCCGGTTCCGCCGATGCGCACCTGCGAATAGCCGTTCATCGAACGGAAGATCGCGACCGTCTTGCACAGTCCGGCCTCGATGACCCCGATCGCGATGCCGACGAGCGCCTCGGTCGACGAGCCGCCGCCGACTACGTCCATGTAGAAATTGAGGCGGATGCCGAGATCGCCGGCGATGAACGTTGCCGAAGTCGAGTCGCCGCCGGAATAGTCGAGCACCCCGTCGATGTCGCGCGCGGTCAATCCGGCGTCGCGGATCGCGTTTCTGACCGCCCAGGTGCCGAGCGCGCGCGTCGTCTTGCCCGATCCCCTCGTGTAAGTGGTCTCGCCGACCCCGACGATCGCGTATTTGTCGCGCAGGTATCGGGGGGTGGTGGCGTCGACGTCTTGTCGCGGCAGCGGCACGATTTTCCTCCGTCAGCTCTTTCCGTCATTCCCGCACAAGCGGGAATCCAGGGGCCGCAACCGGGCTATCCGCCGTGTGCCCCTGGGTCCCCGCTTGCGCGGGGACGACGAATAACCTTGTGAAAGCGTTATCAATTCTGGCTACCACAACCGGTAGAATTTCAGCGCCGTGTTATGGAACATCGCATTCTTTTCGTCCGCCGAATAGGGCTCAGCGACGCGCTTGAACGCGTTCCACAAATTCGCATAGCTGCACATCCCCTTGTCGACCGGGAAATTGCTCTCGAACATTGCGCGCTCGGGACCAAAGGCGGCGATGCAGGCGTCGAGAATGGGGCGCCAGGCGCGTGCCAGTTGCTCCGAGGACGGCGCGCTGTCCTGGCGGCCCATTTCAAAGCCGCTGAGCGAAGGCATGCCGAGCCCGCCGAGCTTGATATAGATGTTCGGGAACTGGCCGAGCTTCTGGATCTGCGTCTGCCATTCGGCAAAGACCTCCTCGCGCTTGTCGGCGTAGGGACCGACCCCGAGGGCGCCGCCAATATGGTTCAAGACGATCCTGGTCTCGGGAAAGGCGCGGGCGAGGTCGACGAGATCTCCCAACTGAGTGTGGAACATCCACGCTTCGAACGACAGATTGAGGGGCGCCAATGCGGCAAAGCCCTCGCGCCAGTTGCGGTCGCGCAGCATTCCCTCGGGCATGCCGGAGGTGAAAATCCTGAGGCTCGGATCGGCGTGCCAGGTCGAGCCGTTGCGGATGCCGCGAAAGCGCCCGCCCGAGGCGATGACGTGCTGTTCGAGGATGCCCTTGGCGCGGCTGCCGACGCGCAGATCGACATTGCCGATGATGCCGGCGCAGGCGCGCGCCGCGCCGTATTTGCCGCTCTCGCTCATCGCCGCGACGCCGGCGACGAATTCGGTCTCGCCCAGGGAGCGCAGTTCGGGCGGCCCCTCGGCGCGGTACATCTCGCGGCATTCGAGAAACACCGTGGCGCGGATGTTGTGCCCGCTGTTCAGGTCTTCGAGCAGGTCGTGAAACAGATAGCGATTGCCCGGCCGGTCCCACAGATGGTGGTGCGGGTCGATGATCGGCCGCTCCGGCTCGATCGCCTTTTCCTGGGTCGCGGCGAGCCAATCCTTGCGGATCGGCAGATGGCGGCTCGGCGCGGCGGCGGTTTCGGCAGGCATCCGGCTCCTCCCGGGGGGTTCGCGTTCCCCCACTGTGCCCCGCCGCTGCGGGGATGCCAATTGTTTTGATCCGTGGCTATCGCTGTATGGTAAGGCATACTACCTTACGTTCGGAATACCGGATGGCGATAATGGAAATCACTCTCAAAATTACGGCGAAAGGGCAGGTCACTCTGCGCAAGGAGGTGCTTCGGCATCTCGGCGTCGCTCCGGGCGAGACGGTTATAGTCGAATTGCTGCCGGCCGGTCGCGCCGCGTTGCAAGCGGCAAAAAGCCAGGGCTCGATCGAGGACTTCTTCGGCAGCCTAGAGCGACCCGGAACAAAGCCTCTGTCGATCGAGGAGATCGCCGAGGTCGCGGCGCAGGGATGGGCAGGCGGCCGTTGAGGATCACTGCCGATACGAACATTCTCGTACGTGCCGCTGTGGGCGATGATCCGGAACAAACACATTTGGCCAGGAATATCCTTCGCGATGCGGATCTCATCGTGGTGACGTTGCCGACCCTGTGCGAGTTCGTCTGGGTGCTAGCGCGGGGTTACCGGCGCAGCGCCGGCGAAATCACCGCGTCCATCAGACGCTTGGTCGATAGTGCAACCGTGAGCCTGGACCGGGCGGCGGTCGAGGCGGGCCTCGACATACTCGCGGCCGGCGGTGACTTCGCCGATGGCGTCATCGCGCTTGAAGGCCGCCGGCTCGGCGGGACCGTCTTCGCCAGCTTTGATCGCAGGGCGGTCGCGTTGATTGCTGCGGCCGGCGGCGACACGCACTTGCTCAACCCGCCCGCTGCTTGAATTCGCGCATGCGTCAGCCGTGCGAATATGCGTAGATAAGGCGGTCCGGAGCGGCTTTGGGGGATACCGCCATGCCGAACAGCGAACCTTGTCGCCTGTCCGCCGCGACGCTCATGCGGCAGATCAGTGAGGGCAAATTGACGGCCGAGGCCGTCGTTGCGAGCTGCCTCGAACGCATCGCCCTGCGCGACGGCGTCGTGCGCGCGTGGAGCCATCTCGCCGGCGAGGCGGCCTTGGCCGCGGCGCGCGAACGCGACCGCTCGGGGCGGAAAAGCCTCCTCAACGGCGTGCCGTTCGGCCTCAAGGACATTTTCGACACCGCCGACATGCCGACCGGCTACGGCTCGCCGATCTACACCGGCTGCCGGCCCGCCGCCGATGCGAGCGCGGCCGCCTTGCCGCGCGCGGCGGGCGGCATTCTCCTCGGCAAGACGGTGACGACCGAATTCGCCAATCGCCATCCCGGCCCGACCGCGAACCCGCACGACCCGGCTTTCTCGCCCGGCGGCTCCTCGAGCGGCTCGGCCGCGGCGGTCGCCGATTGTCACGTGCCGCTTGCGGTCGGCACGCAGACCGGGGGCTCGGTGATCCGCCCGGCGGCCTATTGCGGCGTCGTCGGCTTCAAGCCGAGCTTTGGCCTCTTTCCGACGGCCGGCATGCGGATCAACACCGAGAGCCTCGACACGATCGGCATCATGGCGCGCGAGGTCGGCGACATCGCCCTGTTCCGCGCGGCGATGATGGCGATCCCCTACGATCCGCCGGAATTGCCGGAGTCGCCGCCGCGGCTCGGGCTGTGCCGCGGCCCGCATTGGGAGAAGGCCGAGCCCGAGGGGCGTCAGGTGCTGGAAGCCGCGGCGCGCCGCCTCGCCGCCTCCGGGGCGCAGCTTGCCGACGCCGAATGGCCCTCCGCCTGCGCCGGGGCCGATGCGGTGCAGCAGCGCCTCTCCGCCTTCGAGGCGCCGCGCGTGCACAGCCCCGAACTCCGCCGCCACGAGGCGCTGTTGAGCCCCGCTCTGCGCGAGGGCAAGATCGCCGCCGGCCGGCAGATCGCCCATGACTCCTTCCGCCATGCCCTCACCGAGGGCGAGCGGATGCGGCGGGCGGCGGATGAATGGGCCTCGGGCTTTGACGCGATCCTGACCCTGCCGGCGCCGGGACAGGCGCCGCGCGGTCTCGGCAGCACCGGCTCGGCGGTGTTCAACGCAGACTGGACCTTGTTTTACATGCCCTGTCTGACCCTGCCGGCCGGACAGGGGCCGGACGGGTTGCCGGTCGGCCTCCAGCTCGTCGGCCGGCGCCACACTGACGACCGTCTGATCGCAACCGCGCTCTGGGTCGAGCGGCATCTGGGAGAATGGCGATGACCGGGGCCGAACGCCTTTCTGCGACCGAGATGGTCGCGCGCCTCGCCGCCGGCGCGCTGACTGCTGAGGCGCTCGTGCGCGCCTCAATCGACCGGGCCGAGGCGGGCGCCGCGCTCAAGGCCTGGACCTGGCTCGACCCGGATCAGGCGTTGGCTGAGGCGCGCGCCGTCGACCGCGCCGGGCGGCCGGGTCTGTTGAAGGGCGTGCCGGTCGGCGTCAAGGACATCATCGACACCGCCGACATGCCGACCGGGCACGGCTCGCCACTCTATCAGGGCAATCGGCCTTTCGCCGACGCCGCCTGTGTCGCGCTAATCCGTGCCGCGAGCGGGGTCGTGCTCGGCAAGACGGTAACGACCGAATTCGCCAACCGCCATCCCGGCGCAACCCGGAACCCGCACAACAGGGCGCACACGCCCGGCGGCTCGTCGAGCGGCTCGGCTGCGGCGGTCGCCGATTTTCACGTGCCGTTGGCCTTGGGCACGCAGACCGGCGGGTCGGTGATCCGTCCGGCGGCGTTTTGCGGCATCATCGGCTATAAACCCTCCTTTGGCGATTTCAGCCGGGTTGGCGTCAAGATGCAGTCGCATACGCTCGACACGCTCGGCATCCTCGCCCGCACGCTTGAAGACGTGGCGCTGTTGCGCGCCGTCCTATTGGGAGAGAGGCCCGAGCCGGTCGATCGCAATGCGGTGGCGCCGCGCATCGGCTTGTGCCGCACCCCGGCCTGGGACGAGGCCGATCCGGCAACGCAGGCGTTATTGGAGCGCACGGCCGGGCGGTTGTCGGCCGCCGGCGCGGCGGTGCGCGAGGTGGCGTTGCCGCCGCCTTTTGACGGCATTCTCGAAACTCATTCGCGCATCTTCTATTTCGAGGCGGCGCGCAACTACGCCTATGAATACGAGAGGCATCGCGATCAGGTCAGCGAGGCTTTGCGCGCAACCGTGCTCGAACCCGGCCGCGCCTTGCCGCTTGCGGCCTATATCGAGGCGGTCGAGACGACCGAAGCCTATCGCCGCCATCTCGACGACCTGTTTGACGAGGTCGATCTGCTGTTGGCGCCGAGCGCGGCAGGCGAAGCGCCGCACGGGCTCGGCTCGACCGGCAATGCGCGGTTCAACGGGTTATGGACGCTCGCCGGAACGCCCTGCCTAACCCTGCCGGCCGGCACCGGCCCGCAGGGCCTGCCGCTCGGCGTCCAGCTCGTCGGCGCGCGCGGCCGCGACCGCGCCGTGTTCGATGCCGCCGCCTGGGTCGCGGCGCGGCTGTAGTCGCCAATGCCATTACCGCAAGGAGGAAACTCGATGATCTATGAATTGCGCGTCTATCATTGCGTTCCCGGGCGTCTGCCCGATCTCGTCAAGCGCTTCGACACACTGACCCTCAAATTGTGGGACAAGCACGGGATCCGCCAGGCCGGGTTCTGGACCGTACAGATCGGCACCTCGAACCAGGACCTCTATTACATGCTGAAATGGGAATCGCTGGAGGAGCGGACGCGCAAATTCGCCGCCTTCCAGGCCGATCCCGAATGGGTCAGGGGACGCGCCGAGACCGAAAAGAACGGCCCGATCGTCGCCTCGATCACCAACACGATCCTGCAGCCGACGAATTTTTCGTCGGTGCAGTAGGCTTTTCAGCGGGGAACGACATGCTCTACGAATTGCGCGTTTATCACTGCGTGCCCGGCCGCCTGCCCGATCTGTTGAAGCGCTTCGACACGATCACGCTCGGCCTCTGGAAAAGGCACGGCATCGAGCAGGCCGGGTTCTGGACAGTGGCGGTCGGCACTTCGAACCAGGATCTCTACTACCTGTTGAAATGGGACTCGCTCGCCGAGCGCGAGCGCAAATGGAACGCCTTCCAGGCCGACCCCGAATGGATCCGGCAGCGCGCCGAGACCGAACGGAACGGCGCAATCGTCGCCGCCGTCGAGAACAGCATCCTGCAGCCGACCAGCTTCTCGGCCGTGAAATAGGAGCGGCCAAGACCGCTCCGCCTGCCTTCACCCTCACCCGCCTCGCTCCGCTTGGCACCCTCTCCCGCAATGCGGGAGAGGGGGGACCAGCCCGCAGGGCTGGTGGGTGAGGGTATTCTTATCGCTTGAACAGTTTGGGAAGATCCGACCAGCACGAATCGTAGTCCTGTTGCAGGGCGGGGGTCTCGAGGGCGAAGCGGGTCGGGCGGATCACAAAGCGCGTCTCGAACATGATGGCGAGCGTGTCCGCGATCCTGCGCGGCACGAGATCCTCGGCGGCGGCGCGCTCGAAGGTCGCGCGGTCGGGGCCATGGCCGGCCATGCAGTTGTGCAACGAGGCGCCGCCCGGCGCAAAGCCCGTCGCCTTGGCGTCGTAGACGCCATGGACAAGCCCCATGAACTCGCTCATCACATTGCGGTGGTACCAGGGCGGGCGGAAGGTGTGTTCGGCGACCATCCAGCGCGGCGGAAAGATCACGAAATCGCAATTGGCGGTGCCCGGAACCTCGCTCGGGCTTGTCAATACGGTGAAGATCGACGGGTCGGGATGGTCGAAACTGACCGTGCCGATCGCGGCAAAGCGCGCGAGATCGTATTTGTAGGGGACGTAATTGCCGTGCCAGGCGACGACGTCGAACGGCGAATGATCGAAATCGGCCGCCCATAAAGAGCCCTCGAATTTAGCGACCACCTGATGCGGCTCGTCGCAATCCTCAAAGGCGGCACTGGGGGCCAGAAAGTCGCGCGGATTGGCGAGCCCGTTGGCGCCGATCGGGCCCAGTTCAGGGAGGCGGAACAAGGCGCCGTAATTCTCGCAGACATAACCGCGGGCGCGGCCGTCGGGCAGTTCGACGCGGAACTTGACGCCGCGCGGCAGAACCGCGATCTCGCCCGGCCCTGCCGCGATCGCGCCGAACTCGGTCACAAGCCGCAGCCGCCCCGTCTGCGGCACAATCAACAATTCGCCGTCGGCGTTGTAGAAGGCGCGCCACATCATCGGCTTTGCCGCCCGGTAGATGTGGACAGCCATGCCCGAGCGCAGGCTCGCCGCGCCGCAGCCGCCCATCGTTGCGAGCCCGTCGATGAAATCGGCCGCAGCATCGGGGAAGGGGAGCGGGTCCCAGCGCAGCCGGTTCGGCGGCGCCGGCGCCTCGTCGAAGGGCGTGCTGCGCAACAAGCCGCTGTCGATGCGCCGGAACGGCGGGTGCATCGCCGAGGGGCGGATGCGGTAGAGCCACGAGCGGCGGTTTTCCCGGCGCGGCGCGGTGAACGAGGTGCCCGAGATCTGCTCGGTGTAGAGACCGTAGGGTGGCTGCTGCGGTGCGTTCTGATCTGGCAGGGCGCCGGGTAAAGCCTCGCTCATATGCTCGTTGCCAAAGCCGGAAAGGGTGCGCTCGCCCGTCATCGCGGCCTCCGGTTCTGTTGCCTGTCCTTCATCCCGGCTCGGCCGGAACGATCACCTTTTCCTCGACAATAAAGGTCTTGATCCCGCCGATGAACAGGGCGCCGTCAGCAAACAGGCGCTGGGCCTCGGGCGAAGCGTGAGCGCGTTCCAATGCGGCGCGGTCGTCGAACCACAATTCGGCGATGCCGTCGACCGCGATCTCGTGGGTCGCGATGTCGGGCCGGGTCGGCTCGGCGCGGATGTGCGACTGCACATAGCGGCGCAGTCCGGGAACCGCGTCGGCGAGAGGCGCGTGCACTTCGACCCAGTGCCGGATGAACTCCTCGTGCGACAGCCCCGCCTTGCGGGTCAGCAGCGAGATGGTCTTGACCATGGCGATCCTCCGGTCATCGTTCCGTGCCGCTGCGCGATTGCCAATAGGGCGGGACCTCGATGCGCAGGCTCGGCGAGGAGGAGATCCCGGGCGGCGCTCTCCAGGCGTAGTCGGTGGCGGTGAGCCCGAACAGGATGAGAAGCCAGAACAGGCCGACGCAGGCGAACACCCGGGCGAGCGGAGCCGCCTTTTCGAGCTTGATATAGCCGATCGCGATGATCACCACCATGATCGCCGCGATCACCAGCGACACCGCGGTATTGGCGGCGCCGAAGCGGATGAAGGAAAGGCCGAAGCTCAGACCCCCGAGCGCCACCAAGACGGCCCAGGTCACGATCAGTCGCAGCGGAGGGGCCAACCCTTTCATCAGATGTTCCTCCCCGGCAGGTAGATCAATGTCCACAACACGACCCACATCAAATCGACAAAGGTCCAGTAATAGCCGAGGATCTCGATCGGCTTGCCGTAACGGATATAGGCGCCGCGCCAGGCGCGATGCGCAAAGGTCAAGACCAGCCCGACCCCGATTGACAGGTGGACCGCGTGCAATCCGGTCAGCATCCAGTAGAGGAGCCAAAACAATTCGTTCGCCCGCGCGTCCGGCTTGCTCATCGGGAAGATGATGCCGGGAAAATCGTGATCGATCCAAACATCCTCGTAATATTCGAAGCCCTTGAGGCCGATGAAAATGAGGCCGAGCGCGGCGGTTACCAGCAGCAGAACCGTCAGGGCGCGGCGCGCCTCGGTTCCGGCGAGTTCGACCGCCCAGGCCATCGTGAAGCTGCTGGTCAACAGAATGAAAAGGTTGACCGTGCCGATGATGAATTTGGTGTCCTTGCTCCCCTCGGCAAAGCCGATCGGAAAGGCCTGGCGATAGAGCGCATAGACGAGGAACATGCCGCCGAAAAACAGGATTTCGGTCGACAGGAACGCCCAGATGCCGATCTCCGCCGTCTCCCCCTGATGGGCAAGGCTGGCGTATTGGATTTCCGGTTCGGGAGCGGAGCTTGTCTCAGCCATGGCCGGGTCAGGCGTTTTGCGGGATCGGCTCGGGGGTGTATTGGTAGGGCCCGCGGGTCACGATCGGCGTCGTCTCGAAATTGTGCTTCGGCGGCGGCGAGGGGGTCTGCCATTCGAGGCCGGTGGCGCCCCAGGGATTGGGGCCGGCGCGCTCGCCGCGGAACAAGGACCAGCCGAGATAGAACAGCGGCAGGGCATAGGCGACGGCGAGGACCGCGGCGCCCGCCGAGGACAGCACGTTCCAGAATTGCCACTCCGGCGGGTAGGCATAGAGGCGCCGCGGCATTCCCAGATAGCCGAGAATGAATTGCGGGAAAAAGGTCAGGTTGAAGCCGAAGAAGATCAGCAGCGCCGCGATCCGCGCCCACCATTCGTTGTAGAGCCGGCCGGTCATCTTCGGCCACCAGTAATGCAATCCGCCGAAAAACGCGCTGACCATGCCGCCGACCATGATGTAATGGAAATGGGCGATGACGAAATAGGTGTCGTGGACGTATTCGTCAAAACCCAGCGTGGCGACGAACAGGCCGGTGAGCCCGCCGATCGTAAACAGGATGACAAAGCCGAGCGCGTAGAGCATCGGCGCGTCAAAGCTGATCCAGCCGTCATGCAGGGTGGCCGTCCAGTTGAACACCTTGATCGCCGACGGCACCGCTACAAAAAAGCTCATCATCGAGAACACCAGCGCCGAATAGACCGAGATGCCGGCGACGAACATGTGATGGCCCCAGACGAGAAAGCCGATAATCGCCAGCCCGATCGACGACCAGACGACAAATTCGTAGCCGAACAGGGGCTTGCGCGCGAAGCAGGGGATCAATTCGCTGACGACCCCCATCCCCGGCAGGATCATGATGTAGACCGCCGGATGCGAGTAGAACCAGAACAGGTGCTGGAACAGGATCGGGTCGCCGCCCAGCGCCGGATCGAAGACGCCGACGTGCAGAAACCGCTGGACTGCAGACATCAACAATGTGGCTGCCAATACCGGCGTCGCCAATACGAAGATGACGCTGGTCGCATAGATCGTCCATACGAATACCGGCAGCCGGTACCAGGTCATGCCGGGCGCGCGCAGGCGGTGGGTCGTGACGATGAAGTTGAGCCCGGTCGAGATTGACGAGAAACCCGAAAGAAAGACGGCGGCGAGCGCCATAATGACGTGGCCGTTGGTGAAATCGGCGGTGAACGGCTCGTAGAAGGTCCAGCCGGTGTCGAGCCCGCCGATGAAGATCGCAGCAAAGGCCAGCCCGCCGGAAATCGCCAGGATATACCAGCTCATCAGATTGAGGCGCGGGAAGGCGACGTCGTGCGCCCCGATCATCAACGGCAGGACAAAATTGCCGAGCCCGGCCGGGATGATCGGCAACAGAAAGAACCAGACCATCAGGATCCCATGCGCCGTAAACATGCGGTTGTAGAGCGCGGGCGGGGCCAGACCCGCCGGGTCGATCAGGTCGATGCGGATCAGAGCTGCGGCGGCGCCGCCGATGAAAAAGAACAGGGTCAAGGTGATGATGAACAGGATCCCGATGCGCTTGTGATCGAGCGTGAACAGCCACGAGCGCAGGCTCATGTCGTCGGTCAGGTAATTCTCGACGGCGGTGACCGGGGCCAGCTCGGGAACCGGGGTCAATTCGGGGAGGGCGGGGACGGTCATCGCGCGCTCCCCGGTGCAGAGGCGAGCGACTTGATGTAGGCGATCAGTTTCAACACGTCCTCCTCGGAGATATGGCCGGCGAAGTGCGGCATCTTGGGAGGGTAGCCGGCGGGAATGTGCTTGTTCATCAGGATCTGGTCGCGGATATAGGCTTCGTCAGCGATGATAAAGCCGCCGCCCTGGAGCGCCACCGGCCGGCCGTAGAGACCGGCGAGAAGCGGCGCGTGGATCGTGCTGCGCGGCTCGTGGCAACCGCTGCAGCCGTACTGGTGAAACAGCGCCTTGCCCTGCAAGGCGAGGCTCTCGCTCGGCCCCTGCGCGGCGAGCCATTTGGCGAAATCGGCCGGCTCCATCGTCACCACCCAGCCGCGCATGTCGGCGTGGAAGGTGCCGCACAATTGCGAGCAGAAGAAAGGATAGCGTCCGACCGTGATCGCCTCGAACCACAAATCCTCATAGCGGCCGGGCACCACGTCGTATTTGACCCGGAACGCCGGCACAAAGAAATCGTGGATCACGTCCTGGGAAGCCAGGACGAGCCGGATCGGGCGGCCGATCGGCACGTGCAACGTATTGATTTCAGACTGGCCGCCCGGATGCTCGACTTTCCACATCCATTGCTTGCCGAGGACATAGATCGGCACGGCGTCGCGGGGGGGCGTGCGCGCGTCGAGATA
Organism: Allostellaceae bacterium; assembly: GCA_035252905.1. Taxonomy (GTDB): domain Bacteria; phylum Pseudomonadota; class Alphaproteobacteria; order ATCC43930; family CGMCC-115725; genus AP-15. The sequence goes on from DATFCQ010000197.1 coordinate 39,091, forward strand.
GACGAAGGCGCCCCAGAAGAAGAGGCCGATAAAGCCAAGGAAGGTTGCGCTCGTCCAGGCGATTTCGAAACGAAAGGATTTGACCGGACCGCCGCGCACGGTCGCGCTCGCCCGACGGTAGCGGACACAGAATGTGGCCATCATCCCGACGACGAGCAGCAGCACGCAAAAGGCGATAATCAACAGGCCCAGATAGAGCCAGTTGACCTCGTGCGAGAGGGTCGAAGCGGTGTAAGGCAGAAAGCGGGTCATCTTCCCTCAACCCCCGCCCGCTTCGCCGCCTCGGCGATGCTGCGCAGCGCCCAGTCGCCGACCCCCTCATAGCCGCCGAGCCACTGCCCGATCTGCACGGCGGAGCGGCGCGATGCCTCGACCTCGCCCGCCTGCGGACGCGTCTTTTCTTCCGGGTTTCCCGGCCAATGGGGAAAGCCGGTCTTGGCCGCCCGCTGCATCGCCACGGTGATCGGGACGTGAACGACGCCGTTCTTGCGGTCGACCCAGCCGTAGCTCTGCAGCCGCTTTTCGACCCTCGCATCGAACCGGATCAGAGCCTCGGCCTCGTTGATCTGCGGACGCGGCGACGGCGGCAGGCGGGGCGGGGCCGCCGATCGTTCGGACAAGGTTCCGGGAAAGATGCCGGAAAGGATGAGGCCGACCGAGATCGTCACCGCCGCCACCAGCCCCATCACTCCGGCGAGCACCGCCGGCGGAGCGTCGTGAGACTCGAAGGCGGTCTTGGGATTGATCGGGCCTTGGGTGTCAGACATGGCTGCCCCCGACGAGCGGTCCGAAAGACAGGGGCAGCAGCCGGCCGCGCTCGAAGCGCCACTGTGCGAGCGCCAGCCAGATCCCGCCGATGGCGACGAGGGCCGGCCCGGTCGGCCAGACCAGCGGGATGTGCAAGCCCGGAAAGACCAGCCAGAAATCGATGAACAGATAGCCAAGGAGCAACATCGCCGCCGCCGTCCCGAGGCTCGCCGGGCGGCGCTGCAAGGGCCACCACACCAGGATAAAGAACGGGAAGGCGACCGAGAACACCGTGACGAGGCAGGTCAAGGCGAGCCAGCCGCCGGTGATGCGGTCGAGATACCAGGGGATCTCGCCCGGCAGGTTCTCTTCCCAGATCGTCAAAAACTGCATGTAGGCGAGGTAGCCCCACAAGGAGAGGCCGGTCAGCAACAGCCCGCCGAGAGGGTCGAGCCGGCGGCCCAGGGGGCGCGGCAACGCAATGACCGTCCACAGGACCGCCAGGGCCAGCGCGCCTTCGATCTCGGCGGCGGTGACCATCAGGCCATAGATCGTCGAATGCCAGGGCGGCTGCAACGACATCGACCAGTCGAAGGCCGAGAAGCTCGCGGTGATCCCGGTCAGGATCAGTCCTGGTGGGCTCACCCAGCGCGCCGGGACGGGCCCCTCGCCGGTAGGCCACACGACCAGCAGCGCGAGCGCGACCCAGATCACCAGATAGATGCCGCTGCGGATCAGAAAGAAGTCGAGGTTCAGATAAAAGGTGTTGGGGAGCCGCGCCGCCATCTCCGGCCGCAGCCAGGAATAGACGCGGTCGAGCCCGCCGAGCAGCGGCAGTGCGGCGAGCGCACAAAGCGGCATCATCGCGGCGGCGGCGGCAAGCGCCGGACGCGCCGCCTCGCCCCAGCGTCCGCCGGTCAGATCGTGCGCAAAGAGCAGCATCAGCGCGCCCAATGACAGCCCGATCCAGAACAGAAAGCCGGCGAGCCAGCCGGGGAAGAACTGCGCCGGGTCCAGGATCGCGGCGAGGATGCTGAGCGCGATGCCGACGACCGCCGCCGCCAGTGCCGCCAGACGAAAGCGCGCCCCGGTCATCTCAGGGCCTGTTCGAGCGAGAAAAGCGGCGGAATGCGCTTTGCTTTTCCGCCCTACAACGTTCCCGACCGGCGTAAAGCGTGAGGAGGAATAGCGCAGCGTATTCCGCCGACTTCGCGGCACGATGGCGACCCAGACAGGCGTTCCGTCCCGCGGTCATTTGGGCAGCTCTTTGCGCTGTTGCGGCGAGAGCGCGGCAAGTGCGGTGGTCTGGCTCTGCTGCAAGGTGCGGATATAGGCGGCGATCGCCCAGCGGTCGTGCGGCGCAACCCGATCGGCATAGGAATACATGACGCCGTAACCGTGGGTGATCACGTCATAGAACCGCTGGAACGACATTTTGCGCAATTTCGCCGAATAAAACGAAGGCGGCGCCGGAAAGCCGCGCTCGACGATCCGGCCGTGACCGTCGCCGAGCGGCGAGTGGCACGGCGCGCAATAGATGTCGAAACGTTGCCGGCCGCGTTCGAGCAAGGCGAGGGTCAAGGGCGGCGGCGGCACCGGGCCGGCGTCGCGCGCGATCGTGCCGGCGGGCTGCGCCGGCGGCCACAGCGCGAGGCTCGGCATCGAATCGGCCGGCCGCCAGGTCTTGTCCTTCGGCTGCACCGACAGGTTGTCGCAGCCGGTGAGCGCCGTTCCGGCCAACAGCGCGGCGAGAATTGCGAGCGGCAGGCCTCGTCTCATGCCGGCACCTCGGCGAGACGGCGCGGGCGGAGCGGCCCGAGCAACACGGCGATTTCGGCGCGCCGCCGCCCGCGCACGCAGACAAGAAACTCGTCCTGTGAGGCGCGCTCGAAACCGGGAGCGTTGAAGATCGGGTGATGGAGCGTGACGACCAGTCGCGCCATGAACAGATAAGCGGCAAATCCGATCACAAACGCCAACAGGATCCCGATCTCGAAGGTCGAGGTCATGAAGGCCGGCCAACTGTTGAGCGGCCGGCCGCCGACATTGATCGGGTAGGCGAGCGCCATCCCCCAATATTGCAATAGGAAGCCGCCGCCAGCGCCGATCATCGCGGCGGCGAAGATGATGATCGGCAGCGGGGACGGCGGCAGATTGAGCAATCGTTCGACCGCCGGGACCGGGTAGGGCGTGTAGGTCTCGATTTCAAGACCGAGGAGGCGCAGCCGATGCACCGCGGCGACAAGCTCTTCCTCACTGACAAAGGCGGCGACCACGCCGTAAGGCTCGGGGCTCATGCCGCGTCCCCCTTGTGCCGGTAGCGCTGGATCAGTTCGCGCATCTCGAACATCGGCAGGGTCGGCACGAAACGCAGGAACAGAAACAGCCCGGCCACAAACAATCCGACCGTCCCCGCCACCGTCGCCCAGTCCCAGAAGCTCGGGACGTAAATGAACCAGCGCGACGACATGTAGCCGCGGTTGAGGCTGCCGACGATGAGCAGGAAATATTCGAGCCACATGCCGATGACGACGCCGAGCGCGATCGCGAACACGGCCGGCTCGCAGCGCCGAACGGGACGGAACCACAGGAGCTGCGGCAGGATCGCGTTGAGCGCGATCTTGCCCCAATAGGCGAAGGAATAGGTTCCATAGAACGAGGCGTTGATCGTCCAGATATCGGCCGGCACGCCGCCGTAGAACGGCATAAACGCCTCGATCCAATAGCAATAAGCCATGAACAGGCTGCTGGTCAACAGCAGCTTGGCCAATACGTCGACATGGCGCAAGGTGATCATCGTCGCCAGCGGATAGCCCCAGCGCACCGGAATGATCAGCAGCAATATAAAGGCGAGAGCCGTCAATGCGGCGCCGATGACGAAATAGGGCGGCAGAAAGGTCGAATGCCATCCCGGCGTCATGCCGGCGGCGAAGTCGAGCCCGACGACGCTGTGGGCGGCCACCACCTCGGCCGTCATCAGCCCGGCAAAGGTCCAATAGGTAATGCGAAAATGACGCCACTGCCGCGACGACCCCTGCCAGCCCAGCGCAAAGAGGCCGTAGAGAACCCGCACGATGCGGCCGCTCGCACGGTCGCGCAGGGTCGCCAGATCGGGGATCAGCGCGATGTACCAGAACAGCACGATGCTGGCGACAAAGGCGATGAGCGCCACGAAATCCCAATGCAGCGGGCTGCGGAATTGCGGCCAGGCGCCCATCACGTTGGTATAGGGAAAGAGCCAATAGGCGTACCAATAACGCCCGAGATGGAAGATCGGCATCAATCCGCCGGCGGCGGTGGCGAACAGCATCATCGTTTCCGCGATGCGGTGGATTGCGGTGCGCCATTCCGAGCGCGTCAACAGGAACAGCGCCGAGATCAATGCGCCGCCGGTGGCGATGTCGGTCCACCAGATGTAGTTGGCAATCGCAAAGCCCCAGGCGACCGGGATGTTGTCGCCCCAGATGCCGATGCCGATCGCCGACAGGGCGGCGAGCGCGGTGGCGAGCAGCACGGTCAGGGCAAAGCCGATGCCAAAGCCGATCCACCAGCCGATGCGGCGGTGCGGCCGCAGGATGATGCTGCTGACCTCGTCGGTCATCGAGGCGAAGGTCTCGTCGGGTGCGATGACCTCGCTGATGTCGGTCGCTCCCGCCATGTCTCAGCCCTCGGCCAGCGCCGGGTTCGGGTTGGTGATCCGCGCCTCATAGGTCGTGCGCGGCTTGGTGTTGAGACCCTCCAGCATGCCGTAATCGAGCGGCGAGTCCTTGCGCTTGCGCACCGCGCTATGCGCATCGTTCTGGTCGCCGAAGACGATCGCCTCGGTCGGGCAGGCGGCCTGACAAGCGGTCCTGACCTCGCCGTCGCGGACCCGGCGGCCCTCGCGATCGGCGGTGATCTCGGCCTCGCGGATGCGCTGGATGCAATAGGTGCATTTTTCCATGACGCCGCGGGCGCGCACCGTTAAGTCCGGGTTCCAGGCGAGATCGAGCCGCGGGTCGCGCTTGGTGTAGTTGATCCAGTTGAACCGGCGCACCTTGTACGGGCAGTTGTTCGAGCAGAACCGGGTGCCGACGCAGCGGTTGTAGACCATGACGTTGAGGCCGTCATGGTCGTGCATCGTCGCCTCGACCGGGCAGACCACCTCGCACGGCGCGTCCTCGCAATGCATGCAGGGGACCGGCTGGAACAATGTCTCCGTCGGCGCGTTCTCGTCGCCGCGGTAGTAGCGGTCGACGCGTATCCAGTGCATCTCGCGATCGCGCAGGACCTGATCCTTGCCGACCACCGGGATGTTGTTCTCCGCCGCGCAGGCCATCGTGCAGGAGGCGCAGCCGATGCAGGACGACAGGTTGATCGCCATTGCCCAGGCGTAACGGGGATAAGGCCACGCCGGATAGAGCGAGTCCTGGGGCGATTGGCCTTTGAACATGTCCGGGTTGCGACGCAACTCCTCGACGGTGCCAAAGCGCAGGATGTCGCCCGGATGCAGCGGATCGTGGATGTGCTGGTGCACCTGCGTCGTCGCCAGCGGCCACTTTTGATCGGTCTTGGCGAGACGCCGCAGCGGCGCTTCGGTCAATGTGTTCGACGAGCGCAGCGGGAAGCCGTCGAAGCCGGTGCCGGCGCCGACCCGCCCGACCACCCGGCGCCCGAAGCCGACGAGCACGGTGACGGCGTCCGCGGCCTGGCCCGGCATGACCCAGACCGGACCCTTGACCCGGCCCGCTTCGGTCTCGACCGCGACCACGTCCTCGTTGGCGAGGCCGCGCTCTTTGGCCAAGGCCGGAGCGACGAGCACGGCATTGTCCCAGGTCAATTTGGTCAAGGGCCGCGGCAATTCCTGCAGCCAGCCGTTATTGGCGTAGCGCCCGTCGCGCAGCCACGGATCGGGGCGGAACAGCACCGAGAGCGCCGGCGGGTCCGTCTGCCCCGTCGCCGAGATTTCGCTGATGATGTTGGGGGAGAGCGTGACCGGAGCGGCCGGCGAGCGGGTTCCGGGCACCACTCCGGCGCGCACCGCCTCTCTCCAGAAGGTCGCGAAATCGGCGATGCCGCGGCGTTTGGCTTCGCCCTGCCATGTCGCCTGCACGATGTCGTGGCCTTGCGGCCGCACTGCGCCGCCGAGGACCGCCAACAATTCGTGCTCCGACCAGCCGCCATAGAGCGGCTCGATCTGCGGCTGCACGATCGTCGCAGTGCCGTCGAAGGCGCGGGCGTCGCTCCACCGCTCGAGTTCCTGCGCCCGCGGCAGGTGCCAACGGCACAGCCGCGTCGTCTCATTGACGTGGGTGGCGAGATGCAGGCTGAACTTGACCCGCTTGAGCGCCTCGTCAAAGCCGAGATCGGGCGGCGCGGTGAAGGCCGGGTTGCCGCCGAGGATCAACAGGGTGTCGACCTCGCCCTTGTGCATGTCGGCGACGAGTGAGGACAACGAGGAGATCTCGTCGGAGGTGTCGAGTTCGGGGGGCTCGAGAAATTCGAGCGTCTGGCCGAAGGCGCCGAGCCCGGCATTGATCGCGTGGCCCAGGAGGTGCAGCGAGACCGATTGGTAAGGTCCGACATGAACGAGCGCCCGCCCCTTGTGCTGGGCGAGGTCCGCCGCCACCGCCGGGAGCCAGGACGGAGCCGCGCCGCCCGCCCACTCCCGGGGGCCGATCCCGATATGGGCCGCGAGCGCGCGCAGAACGGGCTCCATTTGCGCCGCCGCGACGACAAAGCGGTGGTCGGCATTGGCCCCGGTCACGGTCGGCGTGCTCTCGATCGCATAGAGGCGGTTGCCGCGCCCGCCGCTCGCCAGTTCGCGGCGGCGGCGCGCGAAGGCGCGGGCATGGGCGAGATGCCCCGGGGCCTCGTTCAACAGATCGCTGTCGACGGCGAGGATGATGTCGGCCTTGTCGAGCTTCGGCACCGCCGCGACGACGCGGCCGAAGGCGCGGCGCGAGGCCTCGCGCAGATTGTCGCGCCAGCCGCCATGCCAGTGGTGCCGGCGCAGCCTGGGATAGAGGCGCGTGAGCGCGGCGAATTGCGCCGAGAGGGTCGGCGAGCTCGAAGCCCGGGTCAGAACGCGCAAACCCTCGCCTTGCGTTTTCCCCAGTTGCGGCATCCGGTTGACAAGCGCGGTCACCAGTGCATCCGCGCTCGACACCTCGCCGTTGTCGATGACCCATTTCGAGCGGTCGGGATCATAGAGATCGAGGACCGTCGCCTGCATGATCGCATCGCTCGCGCCGAGGCTCGCCGGATGGTCGGGATTGCCCTCGATGTTGATCGGCCGCGCCATGATCTGCCGCGCCAGGATTCCGGTGGCGAGCCCGTCGCGGGTAAGCGCGGAGGCAAAGAGCCGGACCTTGCCCGGTACCGTGTCTTCCGGCTGGTCGACATAAGGAATGACGAGCCCGGCGATCGGCGCCGGCCCGCAGGCTGCGAGGCCCGAGAGCGCCAGGGTGGCCGCGGTCAATTGCAGGAAGCGGCGGCGGTCGATGCTCGCGGCGAGTTCGGCGAGGCGCGCGTACTCGTCCGGGAATCTCTGTTCCAGACGGCGCAGAAAATCGGGGCTCTGCGCCAATTCGTCGAGGCTCTGCCAGAAGGCGTGCCCGGCGCCGCCCGGCGGCGGATCGGGGCCGTCGTTCATCGGTGGCACACCGAGCAGTCGAACAGCCGCGCCGGGTCGATCTTGTATTCCGCCATCAGCGCCTGGCCGGACGGGGTCTTGGCGGTGCGGTGCCAGTTCGGGTTGAAGACCTCGTTCTTCGGGCGCAATGCGGGCGCCGGATTGCGATGACAATCGATGCACCAGCTCATCGACAAGGTTGCCCCCCTCCACACCAGCGGCATCTCATTGACGTCTCCGTGACAGGTCGTGCAGCCGACGCCCTTGGCGACGTGGATGCTATGATCAAAGAAGACGTAATCGGGCAGCCGGTTGAGCCGCCGCCAATGCAATGGCTTCCCTTCCGCCAGGCTGAGCCGCACCGGCTCCAGCATGCGGGCATTGCTCCAGATCTGCGAATGGCAGGTCATGCAGACATGGGTCGGCGGGAAGCCGGCGGAGGCCGCGACCTCGACCGTCGTATGGCAATAGCGGCAATCGATCCCGTCGCCGCCGACATGATGCCTGTGGCTGAACGGGACCGGCTGGGGATAGGCCCACTGCACCCCCGTCGAATAATCGATCCGCGTGAAGATCCACGGTCCGAAATAGAGCAGCAACAGGCCGAGCGCCCCGACGATCAACACCAGCTTCATCGCGAGATTTGCGCTCGGGCCGAAAACTGCTGCCATCCCCTCCCCGCCCCGGTTCGCAAGACCGTCGGGAAACGCGGTGGCGGAGCGAACGTTCCTCTGTGGCCGGAGGTGAATTTTATTTCAACCTTCCCGGGTTCTGGGACAGGACCACGGGCGTCTCGCCCGCATGCGTGGGCCTTTAGCCCGCGGGCTCGACCCGCGGGCGGGACGGCCGCGGTCCAATCGGCCGCTCCGCCGCTTTCCTCGCTCAAACGGCTCTTAAGGAGGATGGGGTTCGCTGACGATGCGGCCGATGACGGCGGCGCCGAGAAAGGTGTCGATCTCTTCCGCGACGATTTCGGGCGAAAGCTCCTCCAGGCGGCGCAGATGGGTCGCGGTATGGCGCAGCGGGGCTTTGATCTGCCAGGTGAGGATGACCTGGCCGTCGGGATGAAAGCCGAGGATCAGCGCGGCCCACGGCGCGTCGGGATCGACAATGCGCGAGCGGTACTCGACAAAGATGCGCGGCAGGTTGCCGCGCCGCCAGCTTTCTTCGCCGACCCAGAGCGCACCGACCTCTGCGAGAAGCTGCTGACGCTGCCAAACGAGCGGCAGGACGACCTCCGAGACGAGGGCGCGGATGCGGGGGAGGAGTTGGGCCCGCTCGTCCTTGCGGCCGCTTGCGGCCTCGGCGCACAGCTCGGCGTTTTCGCGCGCGCGGATTGCCGCCAGCCAGCGCTCTGCAACCGCTCTGGCAGCTTCCAGCCTGCGCTGGGCCTCCGGCTCCGACGGCATAGGCCGTCGCTGCGCCGCTAGCGGCGATGCGGCGGCGTTGCCGGCGCCGCGGTGAAGATCTGGTTGGCGGTGTTCTTCTGGGCGGGCGACAGCGCGGCGTAAAGCCTGGCAAAGGGGTCGATCAGCCTCTCCAGACCCTCGGCCTGGGCGGAGGCGAGCTTCTGTTCAAAGCGCAGACTTTCGACCGCATTGGTATTGGCGGCCGGCGGCCGCTGTTCGATCAGCGAGCGCAAGGTCGCTTCGTTGTGGCGCATCGCCGCGGCGAAGGCGTTGAAATCGGCCTGCTGCGCCGGAGTGATGTGCAGCATTTGATGGAGCTGCTGAATGCGCGGCTCCATCGGACTGCCGGCGGGCGGCGCTCCGGCCTGCGGGGAGGGCGCCGCCGGTTGCTGCGCCGCCGCCGGCGCGATCGCAACCGGCAGGACCAGGAGGGCGCCGAACAGGAATGCAGCGGCTCGGCCCGCGCGGAGGGTGGGCTCGGTCATGGTTCGGGCTCCTCGCCTTCGTTTGTTGTCGCTGCCATCAAACGGCTGCCGCCGCTCTTCATTCCGCCGCAGCGGGAGCGGCCCGCAGCGACGGCGGTCGGGGCTTGGGCCTAGACCTCGAAAAAAGCGGTTTCACCCGCGCCCTGCAAGACGATGTCGAAACGATAGGTCGGCAGGTCCGCGGCCTCGGTCCGCCGGGCGATCAGTGTGGCGCGCACATCCGGATCGGCGATCGCGGACAACACTGGATCCGTCGCGTTCGCCTTCTCGTCGGCGAAATAGATGCGGGTCACGAGCTGCTTCAGGAGGCCGCGCGCAAACACCGTTACCGCAATATGCGGCGCCTGCCAGGCGTTGCCGCGGCCGGGGACCGCTCCCGGACGGATCGTCACAAAGCGAAAGCAGCCGTCGGCATCGGTAGACACGCGGCCGAAACCGCGGAAATTGGGGTCGAGCGGCTTGTCCTGCTGCGTGTCCTCGGGATGGGCATAGCGGCCCGCGGCGTTCGCCTGCCACAATTCGAGGCAGGCGTCGGCGACCGGCGCGCCGTCGCCGTCGAGGACGCGGCCGGTGACCGCGATGCGCTCGCCCGCGGGCCCGTCGCGGGTCAGATCGCTCCATTCCGGCCGGTCGAGCGCCAGATGGAAAAAGGGTCCGACCGTCTGCGAGGGCGTCGGGATCAGCTTTGCGGCCATTGCGCTCTCCGCAAATCGCGGCTCATTGGGGTTCGAGCGGGGTCGCTTCGCGACCGCGCAGGACGATGTCGAAACGATAGCCGAGCGCCCATTCCGGTTCGCCGACCTCGGGCGCGTAGGATGCGATCAGGCGCTCGCGGGCAGCCTCGTCGGGGACGCTCAGAAAGATCGCGTCGAGCGCCAGGAGCGGGTCGCCCGGAAAGTACATCTGGGTAATGAGGCGCGTCGCGAAGGCCGGTCCGAACACGCCGAAATGGATGTGCGCCGGGCGCCAGGAATTGGGGCCGTTGCGCCAGGGATAGGCGCCGGGCTTGATCGTCACAAAGCGGTATTCGCCGCGCTCGTTGGCGACGACCTGCCCGACCCCGTCGAAATTCGGGTCGAGCGGGGCGTCGTGCTGGTCGACCGGATGCCGGTAGCGGCCGGCCGCATTGCATTGCCACAATTCGACGAGCGTGCCGGGCACCGGCCGCGCCTCCTCGTCGAGCACCCGGCCGGTGACGATGATGCGCTCGCCGAGCGGGGCCTCGCGATGCACGCGGGTCAGATCGGCGGCGTCGGGTCCCGCCCAGCCGCCGGCGAAGACCGGCCCTGTGACCTCGGTCAAGGTCTGATCGAGCCGGATCGGCGGCCGCTGCGGCGCGCGCTTCACGGTGCTGCCGTAGGCCGGATGCAGATAGGGCGGCTGTGCCCCCGGGGCGCTCGGGGTGAAGGGTCGGACCGTCGTCATGCTCGCTTGCCCTCCCTCTTTGGCTTCAGGCGATCGTATATGAGGCGCGCGCCGGCCTGTCAAAGCGCCCGCGCGGCCCGCCGGGTCTCTGCCGACGGCAACGCTTCGGGAACATCCGGCAAGACGCCGTTCTCCGCCTGCGGGAACCGGCGCCGCCGCCGTTGCCGCAACAAACCGGCCGATTATCCCGAATTGAACGGGTTTCCGCCGCTCTCCATCTCCTCGGCCGATGGTTCTTGCGTCGGAAGCTCGTTGCGGCAAGGACACCGCGCCGGAATGCAGGCAGACAGCCTTGGAGCGACCGGAGGGTGCGCCGTTAACGGGAATAGAAGGAATGCGAGAACCGTATAATCGCAGTGCGACCCTGCGGTCGCGGTCACCAGTGGAGGGGAGTTCATGTCGCCTTTGATCCGGAGTCCCTGGCCTAGGCGTTTTGCGGCCGTGCTCGTCACCGTGCTCAGTTTGGGCGCCATGACCGCGCTCGGGTCGAAGCCCGCGGATGCGCGCGTCTTTGTCGGCCTAAACTTCGGCGTGCCGGCCTGGGGCTATGGCTATTATCCGGGCTATTGGTACCGGCCGTATTACCGGGCCTATTACCCGGGCTATTACCGATACGGATGGGGATGGCGCTGGCGCCAGTGGTGTTACCGGCATCCCTACCGCTGTCGCTGGTAATCCGCGCATCACTGCGATCGATCGCAGGTCGGTAGCGCGCGTGGGGCCGCCCGGCGGCAACCGGGCGGCCTTTATCACGACCGCCCTGGGATCGACAAAGCCGCCCCGCCGTTAGAATGAGAGCGACCCGGGGCCGCTCTTCGGAGGTTCAATGCCGGTTTTTCGTTTGTGCTCGTCGTTCTTCAGGCTTGCCGCTGCGGCCGTGCTGGCTTGCGCTGTTGTCGTCTCTGCGCAAGCCCCGGCGCAGGCTCAGGTGGCGCTCGGCCCCGGCTATCCCGGCGCCTGGGGTTATTATGCGGCTCTGTCCTATTACACCTACCCCTATGCGATCGCATTTCCGGGCTACGCCCATCCCGGCGGATGGCTGTTTTCCAGCGGTCTGCGGGGCGCGGCCGGGCGGCTGTCCCTGCGCTGATAGCCTGTTGGGTGAGGAAGACGGCGGAATGCGCTCCCCCCGGCTTTCGCCGGGGCTAAAGGCTATTCCGCCCTACACGATTCTCGTAGATCCTCGTAGGGCGGAATAGCGCAGCGTATTCCGCCGCCTTCGGCGCCCTGTCTCGTCAGCGGCGGTTCGCGCCGGGATCGAGCCGCACAGTCAGCGGCAGGTACCAGATCGGGACGGTCAGCCGGAGCGGCAGCAGCCGCGCATCGTCGCTGACGTCGAGATCGACGATGCGCGGCGCATCGTCGGGGTCGCCGTCCTCGCTCGACCCTTTACTGGGGTCCCCGCGCGCTCCTGCGCGCAGGGCTGGGCCCTTGAACCCGGCGACCGGCTGCAAGGTCAGGGTGAGCCGCAAGGTGCCCGGGCTCTGCCTGTCCTTGGGCAGGACGTGCCCGACGACGTCGAAGCGCCGCGCTCCGTCATAGACCGGCACGGTGAACGACCTGCCCGTGCCGCGCGCGGCCGCGAGGGCTTGGCGAATGCGTTCGAGCGCGGAGAGCGGATCGACCGCGTTGGTGCGGAATTTTTCGGGAAGAGGCGGTTTGCCGCTGGTGTCGCCGGGGCCGCGCTCAATGACCCGCGCGCCGCCGCGGTCGACAAACCGCATATTGATGCGGCGGTTGCGCCGCCTGCGCAGGTCGTAGATCGCTTCGTAGGTCGACGGGGCGGCCGGAAGCTTGTCTGAGAGCCGGCCCGTCGCTGTCGCGGTGCCGCGGAAATGCGTGAAAAGATGCGGCAATCCACGGGTACGGATGTCGATCGAATCGTCGTAGCGGGGGGCGCCGTCGTGCAGAGTGAGGCGGATCTCGGCCGCCGGCAGACCCGCCCAGGTGGCGCTGTAGACAGCGGTGAGGTCGCCCGCTCCTCCCGCCCGCGGCCATCCCGCAGCAAGAAGGGCGAGCCCCAGCAGAACGCCGGTCCGCAGCCCCGGCACAGGGCGGTCGGCGGACACCCGACAGGCTCGCTCCGATGCCGACCCGCCCTCAATGCAGCGCCGAAACCCCGACCGCCTTGCCGAAGCGGCGGCTCGCATCGAGCGGATCGCCGTATTTGCGGTGGACCGCGGTGTGATGGGCGCAGGCGAGCAAGAGCCGATCTTTGTCCCAGCCTTGGTTCTTGCCGTAATCTTCGAGCAGGACCTGGCCGATCTCCTGGTTGTGCGGATCGTTGCCCATGCGGCTGGCGAGCAGCGCCAGGCGCTCGACGAGCGGCCGGCGAGGGGCGCCGCTCGCAAGGTAGGCCTTGGTCCAGGCGACGCTGTCGGGACCGTTCAAATCCAGGACGGCGGCGTCGATGCGCGCGAGGATCTGCAGCGGGGCGAGCTTGTCGGCTCCGGCAGGGATGGAGATCGCGACCGGCTCGGCGTCGCCGATCCCTTTCTGGTGCCAGGCCGCGCGGTTCAGATAGGAGGCCGCGACATAGAGCAATTTCAACTGATGCTTGTGCGTGAAATTGTCGAAGAACCAGCCGAGCGTATTCAGATATTCGTAGCAGTGCTGCGGCAATGAGAAATTGTTGACGCCCCGGGTTTCCAGGATCACCTGGGCGCTGGCCTGCTGCAAGGCGTCGAGGATATGGCGCGGGCTCTTTCCGGCTTCGAGCAGCCGGCTCAACATTTCGAGGAAACCGGGCTCGGGCTGGCGGATGACGGCCTGTTCAAGCGCCTCCGCCTCTTCCCGGCCGAGCGGTTCCCTGTTGTCGGCGAGGATCCGGTGCTCGACCGGAGCGGCGCCGCGATAGGGGATGGCCGACACCGTCTCCTTTTCGAGAAAGATCTTGATGACGTTGCAGGCCATCTCATAGGTCGAGTACCAGCGCGGCCCGACCGCAATGTCGAGGGCGCCGGCGTAGACGACGTCGTGGGCGTTGTCCCAGCCGAGGAAATTGCCGAGCTCGACCGTGGCGCGGGCGCGGAACGCCTTGTGTCCGGTCGTGTAGGAGCGGTTGTAGAGAGCGCGGTCCTGAACGTCGGTCAGCCCGGCGTGGCAGAGCTGGGCGAGCACGTCTTTGCGCTCGGCCGGATTGTCCATCAACCCGAGAAACACGCGGTAGGCTTCGATGACGTTGCCGCGATGCACCAGGGTCATCCAGTAGTCGAGCCGCTCGTCGAGCGGTCCTTCGAGGTGCTGCGGCTCCTGGTCGGGCCACACCACCTCCGGCATCGGCGGCGGGCCGGGCGGCGGCTTCCAGCCGGGGGCGCGGGCGTAATGGCCGGGCGCCTTCAGGATCTTCTGGTTCCAGATGTCGAGCCCGGTCGGGATGTACCAGATCGTCTGCGCCAGCGGCAGGCCGGCGCAATCCTGCGGCACCAGACGAGAGAGATGCAGGGCGGCGCGGGCCGACAGCAGGCAATGGTCGTTGTTGACGAAATTGACGTAGCCGTCGTCGATCCGCTCGTGATAAGGCACGTGCGTATAGGGCGCATGAATGTGCACGGCCGCGCCGACGATCTCAGCCGTCGGCCGCCCGGCACGCACCAGCTCGTAATAGACTTCGCTCGCGCCGATCTGGTCGCGCGCCAGGATGCGCTCCGCCAGTTTTTCGTAGAGGGAAACGGGCTTGGGCTCCGTGCTGCGCGCGGCTTGGGTCTCGGCTGACATTCTTTCTTCGACTCCCTCTGAGGCGGGCGGCCTGTGCTCGTGCCGGATAATGCGTCGACAGCGGCGGCGGAGCAATCGGGCAACCGCCCGCACTGCCGCGTTGTTGTCGGGTCAGACCTTCGGAGTTCGCAATGATCCTGGAAGACATCACCAAGGCGGAATTGCCGGCGGCGCTGGGATTGGGGGTGGTGGTGTTGCTCGCGGCGCGGCTCATGCCGCAATTGCAGCCCCCGCTCAAATCGGCCGTCAAGCTCGGCCTGACCTTGTTCGCCGAAAGCGAGGGGGAAGCCGAAGCCGGCATCATCGACAAGCTCGTCGAGCCGACCGTCGAGAACTTGCTCGACGCCCTGCTCGCACCTCCGGGCGACGCCGCGCGCGCCAAGGTCGATCGCAGCCTGCATCATTTCGAACGCCGCGCCCGCGTCCACGCCCGCCGCTGGGCGCACGATCCGGCGCATGTCGACCGTCATTACCATCGCCATATCCGCCGCCTGCACCGCCGTCTCGAACATGAATGGCAGCGCCGCGGCGGCGGCGATCTGGAACGCTATCAGCGCGTCCTGTCGCGCATCGACAGCGAATTGGTGGTTTAGGGAAGCGGCGGAATGCGCGGCGCTGCGCGCCGCTTTTCCGCCCTACGGTTTGGTGTAGGGCGGAAAAGCGCAGCGCATTCCGCCAATCGCGGCAGACGGTGATGGGAGCAAACTAGTGGCGCCTTTTCGCCGTCTCGATCGCCAGCATCGGCAATCCGCCCGTCGCCAGCGCCGCGGCGAGATCGAAACCGCCGATCGGCGCTCCGATCAGGGTCGAGAGGCCGGGCGCGAACAGGGCGGCGCCCTGTGCGGCAAAGGACAGGCCGAGCGCACCCAGCAGGTAAGGGTTCGGCGGCAATCGGGTCCAGCCGGCCTCAGTCGACCGGCAGTTGAGGGCATAGAGCAATTGACTCGTAACAAGGCTGGCAAATCCGGCGCCGCGGCTCCTCTCTCCCGCGCCGTAGCGGGCGGCGGCCACGGCCTGCGCGGCGAGCGCGCCGCCGGCCATAATGGCGGCGTCGCGCGCCAGGATCGCGAGATCGCGCCGCGGCACGATCGGCGCGGCAGGGTCGGGCGGCGGCCGCTGCATGACGTCCGGCTCGGGCGGTTCAAAGGCCAGGCCCAGCGCCGGCAGGATGTCGGTCAACAGGTTGATCCACAAGAGCTGAACCGGGGTCAGCGGCTGCCCGATCCCGGTCGCCACGGCGAACAGCATCAGCAGCATCTCGGACAGATTGGTCGCCAGCAGAAACCGCAGGGACTTGCGCAGGTTGGCATAAACCGTGCGGCCGTAGGCGGAGGCTCGGATGATCCCGGTCAGGTCGTCGGCCAAGAGGACGACGTCGGCCACCTGACGGGCGGCCTCGGTCCCGGCGCTTTCAAGCGTGATGCCGATATCGGCGGCCTTCAGGGACGGGGTATCGTTGACGCCGTCGCCGATCATGGCGACGGCGAGGCCGCGCTGCTGCAAGGCGCGGATGATGTCGAGCTTCTGGGCCGGGGCGACGCGGGCGAAGACGGCGCCGTCGATCGGCTGCTCCGGCCGGCCGAGCGCGGCGATGTCGACAAGGCGATCAAGACCCAGCTCGCGGCCGATCGCCGCGGCGGTCTCGGGCTGGTCGCCGGTGATCATCGCCGCCCGGATGCCGGCCCGATGGAGACCGGCGATCAATTCGGCCATGCCGTGCCGCAACGGGTCGGCCATGCCGACGAGCCCGACCCAGACGAACTCGGCCGGCGGCTCGGGCGGGAGCGCGGCGCTCTCGGGCAGAAGGCGAAAGGCGATCCCGAGCACGCGCAGCCCGTCCCGCGCCATCGCCGCGTTCTGTCCGAGAATGCGCGCACGCTCGGTCGGATCGAGCGGCGCCGCAACGCCGCCCTGCTGTCGCGCCCGGCACAGCCCGAGCACGTCGTGCGGATCGCCTTTGAGCGCGATCAGGACCGCGCCGGACGCGGAGCGGTGCGCGGTCAGCATGAAGCGGCGGGTCTCGGAACGCTCCCGGGCGGCAAAGCGGGGCTGCGCGCGGCGCAGTTCGCGGACATCGATCCCGGCCTCCGCGGCCGCCTCCAAGAGGGCCAGCTCGGTCGACGAACCGTGCGCCTCGGCCGCCGCATCGGCGATCTCGGCGTCGTTGCACAGCGCCCCCAATTCGAGCAGCAGGCGCAACTCGCCGTCCCGGCCGCCGGCAAGCGCGTCGGCGGGCTGCACCGGCGGCCGGCCGGCGGCGGCGAGGCGGACCACCGACATCCGGTTCAAGGTCAACGTGCCGGTCTTGTCGAGGCAGACGACGCCGATCGCGGCGAACCCTTCGACCGCGCCGAGGCGCCGCACCAGGACGCGCTCGCCCCGCAAATTCTCGATGCCGAGCGCCAAGGTCGTCGTCGCCAGGGTCGGCAGGCCCTCCGGCACGGCCGCGACGGCGAGCGAGATCGCGGTCTTCAGCATCGCCAGGAAGCCGAAGCCGCGAAGGAGCCCGATCGCGAAGATCGCGACGCAGAGCCCGGCGGAGCCGAAGACCAGCTGCCGCGACAGCATGTCGATGTGGCGCTGCAACGGGGTCGGAGGCGCCGCCGCGCTGCCGAGCAGCGCCTGGACATGCCCGATCTCGGTGTCTCGGCCGCAGGCGACGACGACGCCCCGGCCGCTGCCGCCGCTGACCACGGTGCCGCGAAACACCATGTTGCGGCGGTCGGCAAGGGGCGCCTCGGGACGGGCGAGGACATTGGCCGCCTTCGCCACCGGCAGGCTTTCGCCGGTCAGGCTCGCCTCGTTGACGGTCAATTGGTCGGTCTCGATCAGCCTTGCGTCGGCCGGGACGAAATCGCCCGGGTGCAAGGCGACGACGTCGCCCGGCACCACCTCCTCGACCGCAACCGCCTGTTCGCCGCCGGCGCGGACGACGCGGGCGAGCCCCGCCTCATTGCCGGCCAGGCTGCGAATGGTCTCGTCGGCGCGCGCCTCGGCAAAAAACCCGATGCCGCTGTTGATGACGATGACCGAGGCGATCACGGCGGCGTCGACAACCCCGCCGGTCGCCAGCGACAACAGCGCGCTTGCGGCGAGCAACGCCACCGGCAACCCGCCGAACTGGGCGAGGAGGATCTCGGCGCGCGAGCGGGGGGCGATCTCGGGGACGAGGTTGGGTCCAAAGACCCGCTGCCGGCGGGCCGCTTCGGCCGGCGGCAACCCGCTTTCCGCGCTGTCGAAGGCCGCCAAGGCACGCGCCGGATCGTGGGCGTGCCACGCCTGCGCGGCCGCACCGGCCGGCGCATCGCCGTCCGGTTCGGCCAGTACGGCGCGGACATGGCCGAGGATCGCCTCCAGCGGTCTGTCCGGTTCGTAAAAGATCAGGAGGTTGCCGGTCAGGGAACTGGCCTCGACCCGGCGGATGTCGCGGCCGATCAGACGGGATTCGATCAGCCGCTTCAAATTCTCGTTGCGGTGCAATTCGGCGACGCGGAGGCGGGCGCGGCCTTTGACGCCGGTGTGGATCGGCACCACTTCGGGCATCCGCCCTCCCGGTCAGACCGCTTCCGGCTTGCCGTGCGACGGCTGCGGAGTGCCGGGCAGTCCGAGGACGGTCGCGGCATACCACAACAGCGTGGCGGCCGGCGCCGCGACATTGCCGAGGGCGAGCTGCTGCAGGCCGGAGACAAGCAGGATCGCGAAGACGGCGGTGCGCAGATCGAGACTGCCGCCGGTCCAGTGCCGCAACGAGCCGTCCGCCGTCGCGGCCGCTTCCTGGACACGGGACAAAAGCGGGCGGCTCGACGGATCGCCGCCTTCTTGCGGGTAGATGATCTGAAACAGATCGTTGCCGGTCATCGCCTCGTGCATCAATGCGACGGGGTCGCTGAAATGCACGAGGATGCTCGCGGTCGTCGGATTGACCTCGACGCGCTCGACATGGCGCCAGCCGGTGAGCCGGTTTTCGACGGTCCGAAAGAAAGCCGCATCGTGGCGCCTCGCCGGAACCTTGAGACGGATCCGGTTGGGCGTCGCGTGCGAGATCCGCGCTTCGGGCAGACCCGCCCCGTGACCCGACACGGGGTCAGGCATTGCGCTGCTCGGCCCCGGCCGCGTGCAGGGCCACGACGTCGCCCGCCGCGCGGGCGAGTCTCTGCTGGCGCTCGTCGGCGAACTCGGCCTGCGCCTCGGCGATAATGTCGCTCGCGATCTCGGCGAATTCGGCGACGGTTTCGCGCCCGCGCTCGTAGAGGGCGAGCGCCGTCTTGACCGTCGATTTCGCTGCTGGGCGCGCCGCGCGCGCGGCGCTCGGCAGTAAGAGCGGGGCGATGAGGCCGCCCGCGAGGCCGGCGGTCAGGGCCAGCAAGACCGTGCCGCCGCGGCCGGCGGAGCGGTCTGTCGCCCGCCCCCGTTGCCGCGCCATATCAGTGCGGCTCGCTATCTCGATGCGCTTCGCCCCGGGTGCCGCCGCGTCCGGACGTACGCCCGGTCGCCTCGTGCGTCGCACCCGTCACCGCCCCGGCGGCAGCGGCGATCGGCCCCCCCTGGCCCGCTTCGAGCTCGTTGCGCGCCTCGGCGATCAGGTCGTTCGTATACTCGCCGATCTCGGCAAAGGTCTCGCGGTAGAGCACCATCCCGCCCTTGATCGCGGCTTTGGCGACCGGCCGCAACGCGCGGCCGAGCGCGGGCAGAACGCTCGGCCCGAGCAATACCGCGCCGATGCCGATCGCCAGGCCGGTGGCGGCGTTTCCTGTGAACATGTCCTCGAGCAGCGCCATGCGGTCCTCCTTCCCGTCTTCCGGAACCATCCGGGGTCGCGAGAGCATACGCGCTCTTAACGGTGCAAGGGAGGGAGCGGCGCCAAACGGACGGTGATTTTTTGCGCGCCGCCCGTCGCGCAGGAGGGTGAGAAGCCCTTGGGGGAGCGCGGTCAGGGCGCAAGCTCGGTGATGGTGTCGTCGCGGCGGCCCTGAGCCCGATATTGGCCGATCTTGTCGAGGAGCGGCCGGTCGGAAACGGCGTAGAGCACGGCGTCCGCACCCGAATTGTTGACATGGCGGCGCCAGAGAAAGCCGGGTACGACGAAAATGTCGTTCGTTTCCCAATCGAAGCGGTGACGGCCGATCTCGGTATAGCCCCGTCCGGCGAGGACGAGGTAGAGCCGGCTCGCGGTCTCGCGCTTCAGGCGGGTGTGTTCGCCGGGCCGCAACAGCTGCGCCGAATAGTCGAGGGTCGGGAACACCGGCAGACCGGTCGCCGGATTGACGAAATCGATCGTGATTCCCTCATAGGGGTCGCCGGCCTCGTCGCGCAGCCCGTCGAGCGCCTCCCTGACGTCAATGCCGCGGTAGCGAAACATCGGCGCGACGTCGAGGCCGAAACCGCGCCGATGCGAGACGAAGCCGGGCACGATGCCGCCGTGGCCGTAGAGCTTTTGCGAGTAGCCGTGCGGGCGGGTGACCGCCTGCGCCCGGGCATTGCCGCCGGTTGCCCCGGGATAGGCTTCGTCGAGCCAGACGCAGTCGAGAAATTCCAGGAGCGGAAAATCGAGCACGTCCATCCATACGACCGGGCTCTCGCCGTCATTGCCGTGGTCGTGCCAGGTCCCGTTCGGGGTCAAGATCAGATCGCCGCGTGCGGCCTCGATGCGCTCGCCCTCGATTGTCGTATAGCCGCCCGCCTGCGACAGGATCGTACGGCTGGCATTGGGGGTGTGGACATGCACCGGCGCGACGTCGCCCGGATTGTAGATCGACACCGCGCAGCGCATCGTCGCGCTGACCTGCAATCGTCCGCCGAGCCCCGGATTGGTCAATAGAAATTGCTGGCGTTCGGCGAATTCGATCGGCGAGACCTCGGCATTTCGGGCGATCTCGGCGATGCGGTCGAGATAGGGAGAAAGATCGCGCCAGCGCCACAGATGGGGGAGCGGCTTCATCTGCGCGGCGCCGACGCGGCCCGGTGCGATTTTGCCCTCGGCGCCGCGCGCGGTCGCGCGGAACCACGGCGGCTGCGCCGGCGCGTTCGCCTGAGTGCGCAGCCAGATGTACAACCTGCCGGCCTCGGCGTTCAGCCGCTCCATGGCTTCGCGCGCGTCGGGAGCAGGCGCAGTCTCTACGGGCGTGGGCATTGCGATCCTCCGTTACGACGGCGCGACCGCCCGGGCATAGAGCTTGAGATCGGCGACGAGGCCGTCGTCGTGCTCGATGCCGTATTCGCTGTGCCCCTCCGGGTTCTTTTCCTTGACCAGCAGGACGGCGGGGTTGGCGGTCTCGTAGAGCCGCAGGGTACGGCCGTCGGCGGCGATTTCGGCGAGCTTTTGTTTGATCGGTGCCGGCTCGGCGCGCTCGCTCACATCGACCAGTTCGATCAACCCCGCGGCGGTGATGCCGGCCGCCGCCACCTCCGCCTGCCGCGCCGCTGCCGCGGCGGCCTCGCTCTCCTGCTCGGCCGAGGTCACCTTCGCCTTCTCGGCGGCCTGCCGGCGATGCTCGGCATACCAGACTGCGGCGCGGGCACGAAAAGTCTCGGGCGCCAATTCGCGCGTGTCGATCCACGCTTTGGCGCGGGTCCACTCGCGCGCCAGCCAGGCGCGGATCTGCGGGTCGTCGATCTGGCCGAG
>DATFCQ010000198.1:0-10174 GCA_035252905.1 Allostellaceae bacterium
CAGGTCTCGCGCAACGCCGCACGCGCCGCCGGGGCGAGCCGCCGGCCCAGCGCCTCGGCGCCCGCCTCGACGCTCCAGCGCAGCCGGTCGCCGCGATCGATGGCGCCTCCCGGAAAGACGTAGACGCCGGGCATGAAGCGCAGAAACAGCGGCCTCCGGCCGATCAGGACTTCGAGATCGTCGCCCCTGCCGCGCAACAGGATCAGCGAGGCCGCGTCGCGCGGACGCACGGCCGGCTTGCGCAGCGGCAGCGGCGCATCGGAGGCATCGTTCATCGCCCTACTATCGCCGATGATGCGGCGCTTGACGAGGCCGCGTACGTCCGTCCGCGGCGCGCGCGCCTTCGATCGCGGCGACCCAGGTTTCGAGAGCGGCGCGAAGCTCGGCGAGGCCGTAGCGCTCGGGCGGCGCGTCGGAGAGGAGCGCGTTTGCAATAACGGCGCCATCCGCGGCGATCCGGAGCGAAAAGGCATTGCCGGCCCCGCCCGGGAGCATCGCCTCCCCGCGCTCCGCCGCCGCGATCTCGGCGAGCAGCGCGCGGGCGGTCGCGAGGTCGCCCTGCACGTCGCTCTGCAGGAAATCCGCGAGCACCTCGCCGCGGCGCCCGCTGCCGGGAAGCGCCCGGGCTTCGAGAAATCCTGCCTTGTGCCGGCGTGCGCCGATGAGGGCCGGTTGACGACGCATCATGGTCCGTAGAGCGGATAGGCGGCGGTGATCCGTCCGTGCACGTACCATCCCTCGATCGCGAAGCCGCGTCCCGAAACGCCGATGAACCGCCCGTCGCGGCGCCGCCTGCCGTCGTGAAACGCCGCCAGGATCGCGGCGATGACGTCCCGATCCGACAGCGCATCGGGAAAGAAGGTCGAGGGCGCCCTCTTGTCGATCCACGCCCCGGTCAGGGGATCGCGGATTTCGACGCGGGCGCGATAGACGCCGTTCGCATCCGGCGCGGCGATGATCCGCACGACCCGCGCGCCGGGCGGATCGATCCCATCGTCGCGATGATGGTAGCCGACCGGCTCGCCATGACGGTTGATACCGCCATGCGCGATATGGCCATAGCGGATCGGCGGATCGGTCGCGGTCCATTCGTCCGCCGGACCGGCCGCGAATGCCAATGGCGCCGGAACCAGCAACAGCACCAGCGCGCAAAGGGAGAGCCTTGCGGCGCGCTTCACCCTCGCGCTTCCGCTTCGCGGGCAAGCCTCATCCGGGCTCGGCGACGGCGGCCGACCATGGCGACATTATGTCGGAGATGCCGTGATTGCGCCCGTCGGCGCCGCGCAGGACCAGGTTCGGGCAGGCAAAGCGGGCGGGCCAGACCACGTGTTCGGCAAGGATTGCGCCCGGCTCGGCGAGGAGCCGGTCGCGGACCGCCGCCGGCAGCCGCTCGTCGACGGCAAGATGGTCGCTGCCATGAACATCGATGCGCGGGTGATGCGCCGCGCTCTCCGCATCCATGCCGAAATCGATGATGAAATTCGCCAGTTGCACGACTGCCCCGAGGATGCGGCGGCCGCCGGAAGCGCCGGCGCCGAACCACGCCCGGTGGTCGCGGGCGACAATCAGCGGGCACATATTGGTCAATGCGCGCTTCCTGGGTGCCAAGGAGTTCGGCCGGCCCGGGCGCGGGTCGAACCACATGATCCCGTTGTTCATCAGGATTCCGGTGCCCGGCAGCACGTAGCGGCTGCCGAAGGTCGACAATAAGGTCGTGGTCAGCGCAGCGATACCGCCGTCCCGATCGATCGCGGTGATATGGGTCGTACACGTCTCCCCCCGCGCTTCTCCGGCGCCGGCATGTTCGAGCCGGTCGGCATAGGCCTGCCGCAAGGCCGCGCCAAGGGCCGCGAAATAATCCGCGTCGGGGACCGCGCCGAAAGCCTGCTCGCCGAGCCGCCGCACTACTTGCGCGAGGGTCGGTCCCGCGGTCAAGCCGGGGGCCGCCGCGAACACCGTATCCCGGTAGGGAATTGTCAACGCCAGCCCGAGGCGCGCCCGGTATCCGGCAAGATCGGCGGCCGACAAGACGCCGCCCGCGGCGCCGCTGTCAGCGGCGATCGCGGCGGCGATCTCGCCCGTGTAGAAATCCTCGGGGCCGGAATCGGCAAGCCGTTCGAGCGTCGCCGCGAGGCGCCCGAGCGGCAGGACAAAATGCGCCTCTTCGGGCGGGGAGACCGGCGGCAATCCGTCGCGCAGCCAGATGCGCCGGCTCTCCTCGTAGCGCCGCAGATCGGAGGCGGCGGTCGCGATCCTCAGGGTCGTATACCAGTCGACCGGCACCCCGGTGCGCGCCAATGCCGCCGCCGGCGCTACGAGGTCGCGCCAGGGCAGCCGGCCGAAGCGCTCGGCCGCCGCCGCGTAGCCGCGCACCGCGCCCGGGATCGTGAAGGACAGCGGGCCGTGCATGTTGCGGTCGCCCTCGACCTGCGGCCAAGTGAACAATTCAGTGCGCATCGCTCCGGTCAACGGATAGACGGCGGGGTCGAGCGCTTGCGGGGCGACCGGGCCGAAATCGACGATCTCGGCCTCTGCCGCACCCGCCGGATGGACGACCATAAAGCCGATCCCGCCGAGGCCGCTGTTCCACGGTTCGAGCACCGCAAGGGCAAAGGCGGTAGCGATGGCAGCATCGGCCGCCGTCCCGCCGGCAGCCAGGATCTCGGCGCCGACCGCGGCGGCGGCGCCGTTCTGCGCGGCGACGATGCCGCGCGGCGACGAGATGCCGGGCTTGCGGATCTCCCAGTTCTGGGTCGCGGCCATCAGGAGTCAGGCGACGGTGATCGCGTCGACGCGGCTGCCGTAAAAGGCGTAATGGCGGGCGAGCCCCTCGACCTCGTCATAGGGTGACGGATAGGCCCATACCGCGTTCTCGGAAGACCGCACCGAGCCCCCCGCCGGCACCGCGATCGTCCAATACGAGGCTTCGCCCTTGTAGGGACAATGGGTGTGATGATCGGTCGGCCGCAACAGCTCCATGCGCACGTCCTGCTCCGGGAGATAATGCACCGGGGCGTGCCCGGTCTCTTCGATCCGCAAGGCCCGGTCGCTCTCGGCGATCGTCACGCCGGCAAAGACGATTTTGACGTGCCGGCTCTCGGGAACCAAAGCGACGCGGTAGCCGGGATTCTTGGCAAAACCGGGAGCGGGGTTCGTCATCGCAGCCTCCTGTTCGTGGCGCTCAATGGTGACGGTGCCGGACGGGGTGGCGCATCGGCGCCTCTGTCGGCGGAAACGAGGCGACGCATTCGGCATGCAGCCGAGGATCGGTGATCGGCCCGCACTCCTCCTGGATGCGCCTGTCGCGAAAGGTGGGACTGGTGCGCAGGACCTGCGAGTAGCGCTCGCTCTGGATCACGTTTTGCTCAGCCGCCGGGTTGTTGCGCGGCAGAGGCTGGGCGAGCACAGCTCCCGCCGGCGCGAGCAGTGCGGCGGCGAGGCAGAGCGAAAGGGTTCGCGACACGGTTATCTCCTTCCTTGGGTTTAGATCTGCCGATATCTCCGATAGTGGCGTGCAAAAAGCGTCCGGAAGATGGCGGCGGCCCTTCTCTTTTCGCTTCCGTCAATCGGCCATCGTCAATCCGCCGCTGACGCTCAGGACCTGGCCGGTGATGTAGTCGGAGCGGGAGCCGAGAAAGAACATGACCGCCTCTGCGATCTCGCTCGGCTGGGCGATACGGCGGAACGGGATGGCGCGTTGCAGCGCCTCCTTGATGCGCTCCGGCTGGCGTTGGAACAGCGGCGTGTCGGTCGGACCCGGGCACACGCAATTGACGTTGAGGCGATGGCGCGCCATTTCGCGCGCCAAGGATTTGGTGAAGGCGATGAGCCCGCCCTTGGCGGCGGCATAGACGGTCTCTCCCATGCTGCCGACCCGCCCGGCGTCGCTGGCGATGTTGACGATCTTGCCGCGCCCGGCCGCGACCATCGCCGGCAACAGCCCGCGGGTCAGGCGGATCGCCCCCATCAGGTTGATCGCGACGATGCGGTCCCACATCTCGGGCGGATTTTCGAGAAACGGCTGGATCCGGTCCCAGCCGGCGCCGTTGACGAGCCCGTCGGCGCGCGGCACGCGGCTTTCGACCGCCCCGACAAAGCGGTCGATCGAGGCCGGATCGGTCAGGTCGAGCGGCAGATATTCGACCACGAGACGCGCGGCGGCGGCTTCCGCCGCCGCCTCCCGGCCACCCGCCTCATCGATGTCGCCGATCACGACCCGCGCCCCTTCGCGGGCGAGCAGAAGCGCGGTCGCCCGGCCGATCCCGGAGGCGCCCCCGGTGACGACCACCGTCCGGTCCTGCATTTCCATCACTGCGCTCGCCTGTGCTCCGCTAGGGTGCGTGCAAATCTTCATGCCCCTGTCCCGTCATGCCCGCGAAAGCGGGCATCCAGGGGCCGCTATCAAGGCTTTCTGCCCTGTGGCCCCTGGGTCCCCGCTTGCGCGCTAGGGTACGTACAAATCCTCATGCCCCTATCCCGTCATGCCCGCGAAAGCGGGCATCCAGGGGCCGCTATCAAGGCTTTCTGCCCCGTGGCCCCTGGGTCCCCGCGTTCGCGGGGACGACGGGTAAGGTGCTGAAAATTCTGATCTTTTAGAGATTTGTACACTCCCTAGCGCTTGCGCGGGGACGACGGGTAAAGTGCTGAAAGTTCCGGTCTTTGGGGAACGCCCTACCCGCCTTCGAGCTTGGGAATGAAGAAGATCTCGCAACCCTGCGAAATCGGCTGGAAATAGCCGACTTCATGGATCTGGCCGTCGATCGCGACGGTGGTCTCCTCCTCGAGATGCGCGCCCAAACCGGGGTAGCGCCGGTCCATCTCCTTGATGACGCCGCGCAGGTTCTTCGCCTCGACTTCGAACTCGCGCACCCCGCCGGTGTAGCGGCGGCTGAAGCCGGCGGTGAAGACGACCCGCGCGGTCGTCACGACAAGGGTCTCCTGGTCCTAGTCGCCCGGGGCCGCGTCGAGCCCGGCGCGCACCCTCGGCGGCGACATCGGCAGTTCGGTCAGGCGCAGCCCGACCGCGTTGGCGATGGCATTGGCGATCGCCGCCATCGGCGGCACGATGTTGACCTCGCCGACGCCCTTGGCGCCATAGGGGTGGTTGGGGTTTGGCACTTCGACGAGAACCGCCTCGATCATCGGCAGGTCCGGGGCCACCGGAACGCGGTAGTCGAGAAAGCCCGCATTGTCGAGCCGTCCCTTGGCGTCGTAGATGTACTCCTCGTTGAGCGCCCAGCCGATCCCCTGGGCGACGCCGCCCTGGATCTGCCCCTCGACATAGGAGGGGTGGATCGCTTTGCCGACGTCCTGAGCGGCGACATAACGCAGGATCGTGACCTTGCCGGTCTCGGGATCGACCTCGACATCGCAGAACTGGGTCGAGAAGCCGGGCGCCTGGCCGCCGGCATTGACCGAGGCGGCGGCGGTGATCGGGCCGCCGGTCATCGCCTTTTTGGCAGCCAATTCCTTCAGCGACAACGGCGGGAAATCGCCGACATTGCTGCCCGCGGGCTTGGCCTGGCCGTCCTCCCAGATGACGCCCTCGATATCGACGTCCCAGATCATCGCCGCGCGTTTGCGCAATTCGTCGACGATCTTCCTGCTGGCTTCAATGACGGCCATGCCGGTGGCGAAGGTAACACGCGAACCGCCGGTCGGGTTGGTGAAGCCGACCGAGGCCGTGTCGGCGACGATCGAGCGCACCTGCTTGTAGTCGATCCCCAGGGTCTCGGCCGCCATCAGCGCCATCGAAGCGCGCGAGCCGCCGATATCCACACTGCCGCTGGCGATGGTGACGGTGCCGTCCTCGTTGATCTGGACGTTTGCGCTCGATTCGCCGCCGCCGTTGAACCAATAACCCGAGGCCACGCCGCGGCCCTGGTTCGGCCCCAGGGGCGTCTTGTAGACCGGATGGTTGATCAGCGCTTCGAGGGTCTCGACATAGCCGCCATGGGCCAGTTTGGGTCCGTAGATCATCGTCGTTCCCGGCCGCGCCGCGTTCTTCAGGCGGAACTGCAGCGGGTCCATGCCGAGTTTCTTGGCCATCATGTCGAGCGCGCTCTCGACCGCGAAGGCCGAGATCGGCGAGCCCGGTGCGCGGTAGGCGGCCGATTTCGGCCGGTTGCAGACGACGTCGTAGCCAACCGAGCGCGCGTTCGGGATATTGTAGGGTGCGAACGCGCACAGGCACGCATTCATGACCGGCGAGCCCGGGAAAGCGCCCGCCTGGAACTTGAAGACGCCGTCGACGGCGGTGATCGTGCCGTCCTTTTTGGCGCCGATCTTGACCCACATCGACGCGCCCGAGGTCGGCCCCGAAGCCTTGAACACCTCGTCGCGGCTCATCACGAGCTTGACCGGGCGGCCCGATTTTTTCGCCAACAGCGCCGCCACCGGTTCGAGATAGACCGGGATCTTGCCGCCGAAGCCGCCGCCGATCTCAGACGGGATCACGCGCAAATCGCCGATATTCATGCCGGTCAATCTGGCGATCATCGCACGCACGCCGAAATGACCCTGGGTCGCGGTCCAGATCTCGGCCTGACCGTCGGCGTCGACGCGGGCGACGCAGGCATGCGGCTCGATATAGGCCTGATGCACCGCCGCCGTTTTGAACTCGCGCTCGACGATCTCGTCGGCGGCGGCAAAACCGGCGTCGAGATCGCCGATCTTGAATTCGACGCGCTTCGAGACGTTGGAGGGCCGGGTCGGCGCCGGCTCGATGCCGCGGGTGATCATGTCCTCGAACAATAGCGGCGCATCCGGCTGCATCGCCGCGTCGACGTCGATGACGTGCGGCAGGACCTCGTAATCGACCTCGATCAGGGCCAGCGCCTCGTTCGCAACACCGGCATCGACCGCCGCGACGGCGGCAACCGCATGACCTTCGTAAAGGGCCTTTTCGCGGGCCATGATGTTGCGCGTGAGGTGCCAGAAGTTCTGCGCGACCCGCTCGGGCCCGACATATTCGAATTTCTGGTTGGGAAAGTCGGCCGCAGTGACCACCGCCTTGACCCCGGGCAATGCCGCCGCCTTCGACGCATCGATCGCGCGGATGCGGGCATGCGCGTGAGGCGAGCGCAGGATCTTGCCGACCAGCATGCCCGGCATCGCGAGATCGGCGCCGTACATCGCACGCCCCGTCACCTTCGGCACCCCGTCGGGACGTATCGGCCGAGTTCCGACCCACTTGAACTGCGTCGTCGCGATGTCGTTCACGGTTGCCTCCGCTTCTTGCCTATGTCCAATCCGTTCGCCTCAGCGTCGCGCGTCGCGCAAAAAAATACAAGGGCGAGGCAGGCCCACGGCGCCGTCAAACACGGCGTAATTTGTGCCGTGCCGCTCGCCCGCCCTGCGTCGGCGGAGAGCAGAGTAACGGACCGCGGGCGTCCCGCCCGCGGTCCGGGTACACTATTTCGCGGCTGCCGCGTGCAGGTTGCCGCGCCGCTGCATCGCTGCGTCGGCCTTCCTGAAATCCGCCTCGCTAAAGCCGTAGAGCCGCGCCCCGCCGCCGAGGATCGTCCCGCCGATCTCGGGCGTGATGCTGGGGTTCTGCAACACCCGCGTCGACACCTCGGGAAAGCTCGAATCAAAATGCGGGAAATCGCTCGATACGCAGATCCGCTCGGCCCCGCCCAACAATTCGACGACGGACCCGACCTCGCGCTCCCCGCTCTCGATCGCCGAGAAGCAGTTGCGCTGCCAGTATTCGAACGGCGACAATTTGAGATAGGGCGCGTCGGAATCGTGGTGCTGGCGCAGATCCCATTCGATGCGGCCAAGGAGCCCCGGCACCCACCAGCTCTGCGCTTCGAGAAAGGCGACCTTGAGGCGCGGGTGGAATTCGAAGACGCCGCCCAGCATCAGCGCGATCAATGCCAATTGCATCTCGGTCGAATGGCTGGCGACGTGGCGCATGAAGCGGTTCTCGCCAAAGCGCGGCTCGATCGTCGAATAATAGGAGCCGGTGCCCTCGTGAAAGCACAGCGGCACATCGAGATCCTGCAACAGGCTATAGAGCGGATCCCAGTAGTTTGAATGCCAGAACCGGCCATTGACGTAATTGGGCCGGACAAAGGCGCCGACCGCGCCATACTCCTTGACGCAGCGGTAAAGCTCCTGGCAGGCGAGATTGACGTCGTGGACCGGCAGCATCGCCGCCATTTTCAACTGGTCTGGGCTGTGCTGGCAGAACTCATGCAGCCAATCGTTGTAGGCGCGGCAGATCGCGGCCGAGAACTGCGGATCCATATGATCGCGGGCGAGAAAGGACAATCCCGCGGTCGGGAACAATACGGCGATGTCGATCCCCTCCATTCGCATGCCGATGACCTGCGCCTCGGCGTCGTAGCCGCGCTCGACCGCAAACATCACATTGGTGTTGGCGCGCTTGGAGACGAGCGGGCCGCGGGTGCGGTTGTATTGCGAGATGTTGCCGTCATTGCTGGTCGGGGTGCCGTCGAAATACCAGATCGGGCGCCCGCGCATGCCGGTCGGGCCGCCGTCGCTGCGGCGCATCGACGAGGTCACGCGGGGTTTGAAGGCGGGGTCGAGATATTTGTCGAAGAGGTCGGGCGGCTCCATGATGTGCATGTCGCAATCGACAAAGCGATAGCCGTCTTTCATCGCACCCCTCCTCTGCGTCCGGGCGTGTTTGCGGATGACGAAAGGTAGCGGAGGCGCAGGGCGGATGGCAATCCGTCCGACGGGCTATCCGGCCGCGAGCAAGGCGTCCGGCGGCGTAAAGCTGCGGTCATGGCCAAGCGAGGGCACCATATGGCGCACTTCGGCGACCCGTGCCGGGTCGATCCGCGCGCTGACGATCCCGACCCCCTCGCCGCCTTCGGCCAGCACCTCGCCCCATGGGTCGACGATCAGCGAATGGCCGTAGCTCTTGCGCCCGCCGGCGTGCTCGCCCCATTGCGCCGGAGCAAAGACAAAACAGCCGGTTTCGATCGCTCGCGCCCGCAAGAGGACATGCCAATGCGCCCGCCCGGTCGGCACCGTGAACACCGAGGGAATCGTCAGAAAATCGGCGCCGGCCTTGGCCAATGCACGGTAGAGCTGCGGAAAGCGGAGATCATAGCACACCGTCATGCCGAGCCGGCCCCACGGGAGGGACGCGACGACGGTGCGATTTCCCGGCCGATAGGCGCTGCTCTCGCGGTAGCTCTCGCCGCCGGCGAGGTCGACGTCGAACATGTGGATCTTGTCATAGCGGGCGGCGATCGCCCCCTCGGGGTCGATCAGGAACGAACGGTTGGCGAGCCGCGTCTCGCCCTCCGTGCCGGGCTCGCCGGACAGGTCGATGACCAGCGATCCGGCCAAGAGCCATACCCCGGTTTCCCGCGCCAGATCGCGGAAGGCGGCAAGCGCCGGATCCTCGGCTTCGCGGCGCGCCGTGTCGCGCCGGCTCCGGCCCGCGGCGATGAAATTGCTGACCTCCGGCGTCATCACCAAATCGGCGCCATCGTCGCGCGCCCGCCGGATCATGTCCGACACCGTCCGGATATTGGGTCCGGGGTCGGGGCCGGCGGTGAACTGGATGCAGGCGGCGGTAAAGGGAGACCCGCTCATTTGGCGATCCCGAGCTTCCGGTCGAGCTGGCCCTTGCGATCGAGCGCCACCAATTCGTCCGAGCCGCCGATGTGCTCGCCATCGATAAAGATCTGCGGCACCGTATGTCCGCCGTGGGCGCGCTGCAGCATCTCGGCGCGCCGCTCCGGGTGCTCCATGATGTCGATATCGGTGAAGGCGACGCCCTTCTTCTCCAGCAATGCGCGAGCGCGGGCGCAATAGGGACAGAACATCGTCGTATACATCTCGACCTTGGCCATCGGCGTCGCCTCTCCGAACAAAGCTGCCCAACAGGTAAGGACAGGGGCGCCGGATACCAAGCGCAAGGCGCTCATGCTCCGGCCCGCAAGGCCCGCGCCAGGGTCAGGACCCCGACAAAGGCGGCGCCGGCGCGCCGCAAGGTGCGCGCGCACGCCTCGACCGTGGCGCCGGTCGTCATCACGTCGTCGATGATCACGACGCGCCTGCCGGCGAAGTCGCGTCCGGTGCGGACGGCAAAGGCGCCCTCGACGTTGCGGGCGCGCGCCAGCGGCCCCAAATGGCCCTGCGCCGGCGTGCGCCGGCGGCGCAGCAGCCAGTCCGGCGCCACCGGCGG
>DATFCQ010000199.1:0-13462 GCA_035252905.1 Allostellaceae bacterium
CCGCACGAATGGCGACATTGACGGCGCGCTGCGTCGGAATCTTCGAGCGGGCGAAAAGGATCCTTGCCTGGCCTCGCTGCTCAACCCATCCTGAGATTCACATCCTCAGGATCACCCAGAGCGCGTGGATGATGCCCGGGATGTAGCCGAGCAGCGTCAGCAGGACATTGATCCAGAACTGCCGCCCCAATCCGACCTGCAGGAACACCCCAAGCGGCGGCAGCAGGATGGCAATGATAATGCGGATAATGTCCATCCGGTTTCCATGCGGTTGGCTGGCCAGCAACAGGACCGGCTCGGCCTTTTCTCTAGAACCCTGTTGATCGCGCCGGCGTTCCGGTGCCGCATTGGGCTCGAAGACAGATGACGGCAGCGCACAGCCCCCGGGCTGGCTGTTCGGTTGGGGCGGAGACGCGTATGGCTATCTGTGGTGGCTCGGCCGAGAGTGGGCTGAAAGCCGCGAAATCGACTGGTTTGACGCCCGGGGCTCGGGCGGGCAGCGCCTTATATCGTGCCGAGCCAAGATCTGATCGTTGTCGTGACCGCCGGGGTCTATGCAAGCCGAGCCTTGGAAGATCTCGCCGGCGATACGGCGCTCGCTGCGGCTGTGCATGCCGCGTTTGGGCATTGATGGGGACCACTCGGTCGCGCGGTGCGAGCTACTCGCCGCTCGGGCGGCCACGTCTGGGCAGCATTCAGGACCCGCAGGATCTCGACCACACTGCCGCGGACCCGATAAATGACGATCCACGGCGTGCCGCCGACGATCAGTTCGCGAGTTTGCGGAGCTCGGCCGATGCGGCCCATATTGGGATAATCAGCGAGCCGGCTACGGCGCCGCGGACACGCTCCATCGTCTCGCGCGCCGCGCGGCCACGGACCTCCTAATGCCAGATCCAGGCGATAAGCTCGACTTTGGCCAATTTTCGCGGAACAGGAGAGTGGGGCGGCGGAGCGGGCGACCGGGTAGGCTGGCGTGTCCCCGCCAGGAGACACCGCCATGCTGCGCCTGCCGTCCCGCTTCGCCACGCTCATCCTATCGTTTGCCCCGCTGTTCGGCTACCGAAGCTGGCGGCACGCCGAGGTTCTGCTGATCGGGGCGATCCTGGCGCCCGGCCAGCGCACGGTGAGCACCATCCTGCGCATTGTCGGGCTCGCGCACGAGCGCCGGTTTGTCAATTATCACCGCGTGCTCAACCGCGCGGTCTGGAACCCGCGGCTGGCCGCGCGCCGCCTGCTCGGCCTTGCTGGAGACTGTCCTCCCGACCGGCCCGGTCTTGCTGGGCCTGGACGACACGATCGAGCGCCGCCGTGGCAAACGGATCGCGGCGAAGGGGATCTATCGCGATCCGGTGCGCTCGTCGAAGGCACACTTCGTCAAGGCGAGCGGATTGCGCTGGATCAGCCTGATGGTGTTGGCCCCGATCCCCTGGGGGGCGGCTCTGGGCACTGCCGTTCCTGACCGTGCTGGCGCCCTCGGAACGCTATGCCGGCGAACGCGCAAAAGTTGGGGGTCGGGTCAAGATGTTCGGGTCTGAAGGACCGATGATGGGGCGTCCCGGCCGAACTGCCCATTACGGTGAAAAGCGGGGCGGCCGGAGAGCCGATTTCGCCTGTGGATGCCGTGCTGGTGGCTGACCGAACTGCTCAGAACAATCATTTTGAGTAGTTCTGCGGCAGGCTATTTTGCGGCGATGGCCCGCTCGCCCGCCGAGACGATCCGCTTCCTCACCCTCGACGAACTCGCCCGACTGCTCGCCGCTGTGCGGGGAAATCTGCGTGATCGCGCACTGTTCCTGATCGCCTACCGCCACGGGCTGCGCGCCAGCGAGGTCGGGCTGCTGCGCCTTGAGGACCTCGATCTCCGGGCGCTACGCCTCGGGGTCCATCGCCTGAAGGGCAGCCCTTCCGGGGTGCACCGATGCAGCCGGACGAGGCCAAGGCCCTGCGGGCCTACCTGCGCGAGCGGCACTCGCCGCCATCGCCCATCCTATTTCCGAGCAACCGGTTTCCGAGCAACCGGGGCGACCCGATCGCGCGGTGTACGCTTGACTGGCTGATGAAGCGCTACGCCGAGGCGGCCGACCTTCCGCCCGCGAAGCGGCACTTCCACTGCCTCAAGCATTCCATCGCCACCCATCTGCTCGAAGCCGGCGCCGATCTGCGCTTTGTGCAGGACTGGCTCGGGCACAGCAATATTCAGAACACCGTCGTCTACACCTTCCTGACCGCCCGCGGCCGCGAGGGGGCGGCGCGCAAGGCCTTTCTCAATTTGCCGCGCTACTGACCGGAGGTGACAGTCTCGCCACTGGCTGGGAGAGCCGCTTTTGCCTCCCATCATGCGACTACTCTGGCATGGCGGCGCCCGCTTTCGCGTAGTCTTCGCGATCGGCGCGGGAGCGCTGACGAAGTTGGCAATGGCGTCCGGCGTGCCGTTCTCGGGCTGTCGCGCGCTTCCGGCGGCTTTCTCTCGCGGCGGCAGGAGGAAACAAAGGCGGCGCCGTCCCGGATCGAGACCAAATTGTCATGCGAGCCGCAGGTGGATTGCGCCAGGTCGGGAGTGATCTGACCGTTGTAGACGGCGCAGCGGATCTGGAGCAGGAGATCGGCGCCGCGTCGGCTCCATCGCATCTGCTGCGATTTGTTCATCCCGCGGTTCACGAGATAGTTGGCGGCTCCTTCGGTGATCGACGTCCCTACCCGCAGACCGGCGCGGTGCCGTTCGGCATAATTGACCAGCCACGCGGCGCGCAGGAAGGCCTCTTGCTCGCCGGCGGTGATGTATTTCCGCGCGCCCTCAGGCGTGTAGAGCCGCAAGCCGGGGGGCAGAGACGGGAGGAGGCGCCGGTGCCTTCTCCCGCGGCCCCGCAGCTGCGCGCTGTGCCGTAGCGGGCAGGACCGGCAAGGGTATGGGAGATCGCGATGCCGCAGTGCGCTTTCCGGTCCGCGGAGCGGCTCCGGCGCGCGCCGGCCGGCGTGCGGTCATGCCGGGCTATCCCGGTAGCCGCAGCGGCGCTTGGCGCGCGCAAGCCGGTCCGGGGCGTTGCAGGCGGCGCCGGCGTCGGGAAAGGATCGAGGCGCAGGCGGCCCCCGGTGCCGATGCGGCCCCAGTTGCGGGCCAAGAGCGCCTGGCCGAAGAGGTCGGGCCACACCTCCAGCCGATAGAACCGCCACTCGTTGCGCTCGGGCCGGATGCGGGTCAGCGCGGCCCGATCGGGGAACAGCGGTAATTGCAAAGGCGCGGCCATTAGAGGTTTCTGGCGTGGGGGCATAATCTCCCGAGAAGTGTACACCTGACGCCAGTTATCGCCAGCGCGGGCCTGCCCCGCCTCAGGGAAATCCCGGGTTCCACGAGAAGCCGGTGGGGCCACCTGTTACACTACTAGTTATTCTGTATCAGGCTGTCAGCGCGGGGCGATCCCCGCGCGGACGGAGAAACCGCTTACCTGGCCCAGTGACCACAAAGCTGTGCGTTTTGGCCACGCTTTCAAAACCAAGACTTTCTAGAAGCTTCAGCTGCGGGCCGTCCGACCATATCCTCCGGAGGCGGGACCACTTTTGACAGTTCACCGGTCGGACGTCGCCTACCCAGGCGAGGAAATTTCGGATTTCCGGGCTTCGTCGCATCAGACTCTTGACAGAAAGCGTCTTCCGTAAAGGCGATGGCCATTCTGCACAGCTTCACGGTCACTGGGCCTGAATGCTCGGCAGCAGCCGCTTTCCTTCGGCCAGGATCAAACCGAGATCGCCGATTTCGGTGAGATCGCCGAGCCGGTCAATCTCCATCACATCGACGCTCTGGTGCCGGCCCGCGGGACTCGTCTCTACCAAACGCACGATCCAGCCCATGCCTGCTCCTCAGGCGGAATATCCGGCGGAATCATCGACTATTCCGGCGCCACTCCCAATTTTGCACGGTCCCGCGAGGGCCAGAACATCCCCTTGAAATAAAACGCTTTTCAGGTTGGACTTTTGATAGAAGCGCCTTCGTAAAGGCGATGGCCATTCTGCGCAGCTTCGTAGGCGCTGGGCCATGTATGATCGCTTGGCCTTCCGGAATCACCGGAGAGCATTGACATTTCCGAGAAGAGAGGCATTGAATTCTACCTCCGAGGTCGATGGAATTGGGGGTTCCATCATGAAACGTATCCGTCGTGCTCTCCGGTCGGGGATCGCTGCCGCATTCCTGCTGGGGCTTGGTGCAGGCGCCGCGCCGGCCGCACAATCGGATCGGTTCGATATGCGGTTCGAGATTTATGGGATCGCCGGTATGCACCTGGTGACCAACCGCACCAGCGTGGAGACCTCGGGCACGCGCTATGCGATCGCGATGAGCCTGACGACGCGCGGTCTGGCCGGCATCTTCGTCAAGCTCGATAGCCACTCCCAGACTCACGGAAGCCTCGTCGGCGGCCGGGTAGTACCCGAAGAATACGGCGGAGAGGTCCGCCGCAACGGCAAGGATCAACAGACCCGCGTCGACTACGGCGCCGACGGCACGATCGCGAACGACTGGAATTCACCCAGGATCGAGCAGGCTGCCTATGTCCCGGCCGCCCAGACCCGCGGCACTGTCGATCAGTTGACGGCCTATTTCATTCTCGAACGCCAACTCGCCGCGCGCAACACTTGCAATGCCACTATTCCCGTCTTCGACGGCCTGCATCGCTACGATCTGCACTTCGTCGATGCCCCGCCGCAACCGCTGCCCGAGAACGTCGTGCGCTATTTTCCGGGCCCGGTGCAGGTCTGCCGGATGATCCGCACCCAGATCAGCGGCCCTGCGGACCACGAAGGGACTTCCTCGGGAAAGATCTGGTATGCCCGGCTGGGCCGGAGCGGTCGCATGCTCCCAGTGCAGATGCAGTTCGACACCGAACTCGGCGCCGTGAAGGGCTATCTCGCCGCGCTGCATGGGGACGGCCTCGATCTTCACCTGATAAAGTGATAGCTGCACACGGGCGACCTTTGCTTCGGTAGTCTCGGGCCGTATTGGGATTGGGGTCACGACATAAAACGAAGGTTGCATCAGGGAAACCCCAGATCAATTGGGACGGGCGATCCAGCACTGATGTTCCCGATATGGTCGTGCCTGGCGCGCCATCCTGTCCGTTTTATGACTCTTGGCCACCTTTGATGAGCGGCGATGACTCGGGCCGGAACAACGGTCCGGTCGAGGGTCAGATCAACCGTCCGAAAACCACCGAGTACCCGGTGTGTGGCCTGCCGGAAGCGCCCTGCTCGGCCGCGGGTTCCCGCTTGCCGCACGATCATCAAAATTGGCCGAGAGTCATGATTGCGTGCAATTATGGCGTACAACACGAATCGGACGCTTTATAGGACATTCGGCCCGATGTATTAGACGCAATAAACCGGGGGTATAACGCGGGGGATGGCATTGCGTGCAATACCAGCAGCGCCATCAAACTTACACTTCGGACGCCTGTCGCCTCGGCCGAATTGCCGGCGAGCAACTCGCCCCGACACATTGCGTGCAAGACGCTGCCGTGCGTTTTCGCAGATTTGGGCCTTCTGACCCATCTTGTGCGCCACTGAGGCTCTCATGCGGCGCGGCGGGCAATCGGTTCCGATCCGGCCGGCCGCGCGGGTGGCAGAGGAGCCTGCTCGGCCGCCGCATCCTCTTTCAGTTCCATCAGTTTGCGCAGCATCTCGCGGCCACGCGACAGGCGCGAGCGCACCGTGCCGATGGGGATACCGAGAATCTGCGCGACATCTTCGTAGCGCATCTCTTCGAGACCGACGAGCAGGATCACCTGACGCTGCTCCAGCGGCAGGGCGGCAATCGCCCGTTCGAGGTCGCGCAGCTGAAGACGGGCGTCGGGGTTGGAGACCGCCGTCAGCGTCGAGGCCACGTCCTCGACGGGAACATTGAGGCTCTCGCGCACCGAGCGCCGAACTTGATTGACGTGCTGATTGTGCAGGAGCGTGAAGAGCCACGCGCGCAGATTGGTACCTTCCTGCCACAGGTGCTGCTTGGCGACTGCGCGCATGAGGCAGTTCTGGACGAGGTCGTCGGCGCGGGCCGGGTCGCGGGTCAGAGCACGCGCATAGCGTCGCAGCCGCGGGATTTCCGCCCCGAGCAGGCGAGCAAAGTCGTCCATCAATCCGCTCCTTTGTAGTTCCGGTCCCTGGCACAGGGAACCGCTCCTGTTCGCCTCGGAATATACAGAGCGGATGTAACGCCATCGTGACTCGCGAGAACCTTCTTGGTGATTTATTGTGAATTTTCGTAACGCGCGAAAACCATTTTTGGCAAATCTCTGGAACGTGTAAACCTGCTCCCGGATCTGCCTGTAAGTGGGCCGGTATTCGGGCGACTTGCCGGATGGGAGGAGACGAACGAGGGGTCCCCGGACGATTTGTTCAAAATCGTACGATAAGCCGCCTGGAACCGGATCGGGGCGCCACATGCTCCGGCTTTTTCGTATCGGTCCAGCCTGGCCCGCTTGGCCGATAACTGGTTTTGGACTAAACCTTGATCACTGCCTGAGTCCTGGCTAGGCATACACCTGTGGCTGATTGCACAGAGTGTTGAGCAGCGCGACTTGCTGACATTCATGCGGTTCTTCTGATCACTCCGGTTGCAGGAGGATGGGGTGCGCCCGCGCGCATCCTCCCGCACAGGAGCTGCCCATGACGCCGCTCCGCCGCCGCATGATCGAGGAGCGGATCCGTAACCTCGCGCTGAATACTCAGCGCGGCACCGTCAAGTTGGCCGGGCTTGGTAGGAGGCGGCCTGGTCAGGTAGACGGATGGAGGGATGACGACGCCTCGGGACCCGGTTTACGCCCGCTATCGCTACCCGGCTGAGACCATCAGCTACGCGGTATGGCTGTATTTTCGGTCCCCGTTGAGCCTACGCATGATCGAGGAGATGTTGGCTGCCCGCGGCATCTCGGTAACGCAAGAGACGATCCGGCAATGGGGCCTCAAATTCAGCATCCGTCAGCGCGCGCCGCGCCGGGGCGACAAATGGCACCTGGATGAGGTCGTCATCAGCATCGCCGGGGAAAAGCATTGGCCCTGGCGTGCCGTCGACCAGGACGGGCTGGTTCTCGATGTTCTCGTCCAGAGCCGGCGTGACAAGGAGGCCACCAAACGCCTGTTCTACAAGCTCCTCAAGAGGCAAGGTCGAGTGCCGCGTGTGCTCGTCCCCGACAAGCTGAAGAGCTACGCCGCGGCTAGGCGCGAGATCATGCCGGGGGTCGAGCATCGTCAGCACAAAGACCTCAATAACCGGGCCGAAAACTCCTATCAGCCGACCCGACGACGAGAACGGATCATGAAGCGGTTCAAGTCGCCGCGGCAGGCGCAACGCTTCCTTTCCACCCTCGCCGCGACCACGACACCGCCGCCAACCTCCAATCCGGCCGCACCCGGGCTTTTGCCACCTGGGCCGACGTCACCAGCGTTGCCATGGCAGCATGATTACCCGCTTCACCGGGCATCGCTCAGCCCATCGCGCTTTTCGCCAATTCGTGGATGTCAACTTGACGGTGCCCTGCCGAGCTTGTCGGTGATCACGACGCGCGCGGCTGATAAAGAAATCTCAGGACCGTGGGTGATCGAGAAAAAACCGGAGCATCTCCTGCGCGGCGTCCGGTCCTTGCGGGTCTGTATAGGACCCGGCGGGACTGCCACCCGACCAGGCATGACCCGTCCCGTGAATGATCCATTGCTCGAAGATGGCCTGCCCGCTCGGGTCCTCATGCAGAACGCGGCGATAGGCGCGGCGGCCGGGTATTCGAGCCTCCTGCACTGTTTCTTTCAAATCAATGTTCAGCGCTTCCCGGAGCTGAGCAATGACGTGATTACCATTGTGCGGATGCACCGTCGTATCTCTGTCGCCGTGGAAAACAATCGCCGGGACGATGCGCAAGCTGCCGCCTCGACCCGAGCGGCGGCCACCGGGCGGGAGGCTCGCGGAGAGCTGGTTCTGGCGCATTGCCGCGAACGCGGAAGCAACATCTCTGGCCGCCCCGCAGGCCAGGCCTGAATGCACGCCGATCGCGGCATAGAGGTCGGGGTACGTTGCCGCTAGAACGGCGGTGGCCGCTGCGCCCGCGGAAAACCCGGCGGCATAGACCCGATCCGCATCGACCGAGTAGTCGCTCATAACTTGGCGCGTGATGCCCGCGATCAGCGAGGGCTCGCCTTGGCCTCGTTCCTGGTCGCCCGGGCGGAACCAGTTCCAGCATTTGGAGGCATTGGCCGAGGCGGCCTGGGCTGGATAAGCGACAAGGCAGTTGCGCTCTTCGGCGCGCAAATTCATGCGCGTGCCGGCGGCGAAGTCGTCGGGGGACTGCGTGCAGCCGTGCAGCATGACGATCAGCGGCAGGGGCCGGCCGCGATAGCCGCTCGGCACGTAGAGCTTGTAGACGCGGGTTCCGGCCTGGTTGGTATAGGACCGAACGAGGAATTGGCCGTTTTCCGGCGCTTCGGGCGCCTCGGCTGGAGAGGGTTCCGCCCGCCCGCCCGGGCCGGGTTCAAAGCCAGTACGGGGCATCCGGTCGAATAGACGGCGCAGCGTCTCGGGCAGATAGGCGCGGCCCGCTCTTCCGTCCCGATCACGGATGCCGGCGTCGAACTCCTGCCCGGTGCGCAAAGAGGGTGCAGGATTTGTGATCTCGACCGTTTCGGGAGCCAGACCAAACGCCGGCGGCGCGCTTCCAGTGCCGGAGACGGGATAGGGACCACTTCGCTTGTAGAGCATCCGTTGCAGCAGTGCAGTCGCCTCGGCGAGGCGGCCTGCGCGGGTCAAGCGGGCTGCTTCCCGCATGCCGGGATCCAGTCTGTCGTCCATTGTGTCAATTTCCTATGTTCGGAACCAGCCGGAGCGGGGGCTCCGGATCGGATGGGGAGATGCGCCAATGCTCAGACCGCGACCGATCAGCGAATACGATCTGCCAGAGCCGCTCTAACCGCCGGACTGGCGTTGAATGCCCCCAGCACGGCAATCGATCCTATGGTCGCGCGAGCGAGCTCTGGAGTGACGTCATTTGCAATGGCGGCCAGTCCCAAAACGCGGATATGAAGCATCCGCCCGGCGGCCTGCACCTTTTCCAGATCTTCGCGGCTGAAAAGCCGCAGGCCGAGTTCCACCTTGTTTCGCGCTACTGCCTGCTTGACCGCTTCCTCATGCCGTTCGAGTTGACGGCGGATGGCGGTGCGTATGAAGTCGGTGCGGTTCGAGTAGAACCCTTCCTGAACCATCAGATCGATCTGGCCGAGATCGACGTGACCGAGATTAATGGTGATTTTCTCGCTTTCCGCGAGCTTGGGTCGTCTCTCGTCGAGGCGGTCCGTCATCTCTCTCCATCTCTCTGCCATCTGTATGGATGGTAAATGGGCGCAATGGAACCCTGTTCAAGAGGCTCTCGCCGCCCATCCGGTTCCGCTGGCCGCTTAGTAGCGCCGCCTCCCTCCAACTCCTTGACAAAGGGCGAGCGGCCGAGCGCGGCCGCGGGACCGATCTGATCGAGATTCCGGCGAGCTGATATCTCGACGACCTGCTGCCGATGCTGTTCATCGAGAAATCGCCAAACAGCCGCGGCTTTGTGAACCCGCGCAACATCGAGCAGATGTGGCGCGACCGGTTCGACTGGGGGTATCGTGAATACGATTACGCGGTGTTCCCGATGACGATTCACCCGGACGTGTCAGGCCGACCGCACGTGCTGACGATGCTGGAGCGGCTGTATCATCACATGATCAGCCATAACGCATCGGCGAGACAATGGTAATATTGCAATCGGGCTGCGTCTGCTGCACGGCCCGCGGCGAGTTGTCGGCCGCGATCAAGGATCTGCATGCGCGCCGCGAACACGGGGTGCTGCCGCCGTTTCGCCGGCTCGTCATCGAAAGCACAGGTCTTGCCGATCCATTTCCGATCCTCTCGACGGTGCGCTCCGACCCGCTCTTGCAGCACCATTTTACGCTCGGCAACGTCATCACCACGGTCGATGCGGTGAATGGGCTTCGTCAGCTTCAGGCGCAACCGGAGAGCATCAAACAGGTTGCCGTGGCCGATCGCCTTTTTATCGCCCGGGGGCTCGACCCGGCGGCGATCGAGCGCTCGTTCCGCGCTTTCAGTATGCTGCCCACACGCCGCTGACCCGTCGCGAGGGAAAAGGCATGACAAGTGTTGACGCATTCCTGAGGAATTGCCGCCTTGCCGACGGGCGGCTGGTCGATATCGGCGTTGCCGGCGGCAGGATTGCGGCCATCGGCGAGGGGCTGGCGCCGGCCTTGTCGAACAGCGCGCCGACGCTTGATATCGGCGGTGACCTCGTGCTGCCCGGGCTGGTCGACGGACACATGCATCTCGACAAGACGCTGACGGGCTTGCCGTGGATGGGACATACGGCCGGTCCGACCCGGATGAGCCGCATCGAGACTGACAAAAAGATCCTGCCTTATCTGCCGCTTTCGACTGAAGAGCGCGCCGGCAATCTGATTCGCGAGTGCGTCGCACGCGGCACGACGTATCTGCGCACCCATGTCGATATCGATCTCGAAAACGGTCTTGCCAAGCTCGAAGGCGTGCTGGCGGCGGGCGAGCGCTATCG
The DNA here is from genome assembly GCA_035252905.1 of Allostellaceae bacterium. GTDB lineage: Bacteria > Pseudomonadota > Alphaproteobacteria > ATCC43930 > CGMCC-115725 > AP-15. The sequence continues at coordinate 10,590 of DATFCQ010000199.1, forward strand.
CGATCGGGTCACGATGCAGACCGTCGCCTTTCCGCAAAGCGGCGTGATGCGCTGCCCCGGCGTGCTCGACCTGCTCGATGCGGCGATGCGCGGCGGCGCCAACCTGGTCGGCGGCATCGACCCGCTGGAGATCGATCGCGACCCGAAAGGCCAGCTCGACGGGATCTTTGCGATCGCGGAGCGGTACGGTGTTGGTCTCGACATCCACCTGCACGAGCCGGGCGAAATGGGCCTGTTCAATGTGCAGGAGATCTGCACCCGCACCAGAGCGCTGGGGCTCGGCGGAAAGGTGACGATCAGTCACGGGTTCTGCCTCGGCGGCATCACCGAGCGGAAAGCGGCAGAGGCCGCGGCGCTGATGGCGGAAGCGGGCGTAGCGCTCGTCACCCACGGCGCCGGCGGCCTGACCATGCCGCCTATTGAGATGCTCCGTGCCGCCGGCGTCCTCGTGTTCGCCGGCAACGACGACATCCGCGACACCTGGTCCCCGTACGGGACGGCCGATCTGTTGGAGCGGGCCGCAATCATCGGCTGGAAGGGTGACTTCCGTCGCGATGAGCAGGTCGAAGTGGCGTTCGATCTGGTCAGCGTGGCGGGAGCAAAAGCTCTTGGCATTGCCGACTATGGTGTGATGGTCGGGACCCCGGCCACTCTGTTCACGCTCGAGGCCAGTTGCGTCGCCGAGGCGGTTGCCGCCCACCCGGCGCGGAAGTTGGTGCTGTTCGATGGCAAGGTCGTTGCGCGCGACGGCGCCTGCCTCTCGGCCCCCCAGGCTCTTGGTTGAAAGCACGTCCCGAACCAACGAGGCCTGGCCCACGCCGGTGCGGTGAATGTATCGAAAGATAAACCGCGTCTACACCCGCACGGGTGACGATGGTCGCACCGTGCTTGGTGACGGCGCCCGCCTACCCAAGTTCCACATCCGGGTCGCTGCGACTGGTTCGGTCGATGAGGCCAATGCCGTTATCGGCGGGGCCGCGCGTCACGTATCGGAGCCGGTGGGGCGATTCTGCGGCGTGTCCAGACGATCTTTTGGACATTGGCGCGATTTGTGCCGACCGGAGCGGTCGAGGCTCAAGATGGAGCCCCTGCGCCTGCAAGAGGTGCAGGTTGCGTGGCTGGAAGCCACGATCGACGAGCACCGGATGTAGGTCGAATCCAACGAGATCGAGAGATCGGAGCACGCTGCCGGCGGCATCGGGAGGGGCGAGCGCCGCTGGTGTTCTGCAGGAGTTGCAGACCACGGATGCGATCACCGTAAGGCGCAAGGCATCAGTGCTGCTATACGCTTCCGGTAAGGCTCCCGCGAAGGAGCCAGCACAAAAGGAGGAAACGACAATGGCAGCTATAGAACAAATCGAAAAACCGGTCGCATGGTGGCGAGAGCCAACCCGGGAACAATGGCACGCCTGGATCGCAGCTTGGCTCGGCTGGACCTTGGACGCTTTCGATTTCTCGATCTTCTTATTGATCATGCTGCCGATCGCGCAGAGCTTTCACGTGCCGCTAACGGCGGTGACCGCGGTCTTCACCCTGACCTTGTGGATGCGGCTCGTCGGCGCCACGGCCGCTGGCTGGCTTGCCGACCGGGTAGGGCGCAAGAAGCCGCTGATGATCGCGATTGTCTGGTACTCGGTGTGCAATCTTGGCGCCGGGCTGGCGCCGGCATTCTGGCTTCTTTTCCTATTCCGTGCGCTTCTCGGCATCGGCATGGGCGCGGAATGGCCCTGCGGCGCGGCCCTGGCGTTGGAGCAGTGGCCGATCCGCTCGCGCGGGTTCATGGGCAGCGTCCTGCAAGCCTCGTGGGGCATCGGCGCACTCTTGTCGAGCGCAGCTTACGGCCTTCTCTACAATGCGATCGGCTGGCGCGGGCTGTTGATCATCGGAGTGCTGCCGGCGCTCCTCTTGTTCTATATCGTGCCCTTCGTCAAGGAACCGGCGGTCTGGCTTGAAAACCGCCGAATCCAACGCGCCCAGCAGCGCGAGGTTCGCCTGCCGCTGTTCAGCATCTTCAAACGGGGCATGCTCGCCAATACGCTGACGGCGTGCTGGTGGATGGCGAGCGGCTTTGTCGCCGCCTATTCGGTCGGCGGCCTGTTTCCGACCTATCTGCAAAAGGATCTGCACCTCGATCCGGGGATGGTCGCGCTGCCGATCATGCTGTCCAGCGCGGCCTTCTTTCTGTCGGGCCTGCTCTGGGGATGGGTAGCGGACCGTCTCGGCCGGCGCTGGGCGCTGATCCTGCCCGCCATCTTCGGCATCCTGGTCACCCCGTTCTACCTGCTCACCCATGATTACGCGATGATCGTCGCCTTTTTTGCCGTGCAGGGCGCCTTCGCCGGTGGCGGCATGTATGCCCAGAACCCGACCTATCTCGCCGAACGGTTCCCGACTGAGGTGCGCGCGACGGCGGCCGGCTTCTGCTACCACCAGGGCGCGATCTTCGGCGGTCTGACGGCGCCGATCCTCGCCTTTCTCGCCATAGACCTGCATCTCGGCTTTGCCATTCCGATGCTGATCGGCACCGTGGGCGGCTGTGTGCTGTTCATCGTCGCATTGCTCTGCGGTCCGGAAACCAAGGGAAAGGAACTGGTGGCGGACGTCGTGCTCGCCTGAACGCGCCTCAGCACGGCTGATCCCCACAGCATCGAGCCTCTCCGGTGGCAACGCCGGAGAGGATTTTTTCTGGGTCGGCAAAGTTGACCGGAGGAAGTCGGCTTCGACTCGCCTGAGCTCGACTTTATGCGAAGTTGAGCATTATCAGCTATTGGAGATGTGGAAGATCGCTTCGTTCTCGACGATCTCGTGCGCGCGTTCGAGGGTGAGCTTGAGGCGTCCGAAGTCTCCGAAGGTGCGCCAGCGCTCTCTGACCA
>DATFCQ010000200.1:0-23353 GCA_035252905.1 Allostellaceae bacterium
CGCGGCTATGGGCGGGATTGAGCCGACGCTCCTCCCATACCCCCGCGGCCCGGACGCTTGACCAGCCCTCCGCCAGTGCCAAAAATATGCCCGCCAGCGAGGCTCCGCTGCCGGGCGAGATCATCTCGGAACCCTGGGCGATATCATCGCGGATTGCCTGGGCGACTTCGTCGGAATCCGCATCCAAAGCAGGATGAAACCGATGATGATCATAGTGAGGTAATTAACGGCGCGTTTCTTATAGCGAGTGGCGACCCGGCGATGCTGCTTCAGGCGGTTGATCAGGCGCTCAACCCGGTTGCGCTCACGGTAGGCCGCACGATCGAAGCGCGGGTTGCGGCGCTGGTCAGATTTGGTCTCCGAAAGCAATGATCCGGGCTCTGGCCGCGAGGACCTTCACGATCCTCTATTCGGGGCAAAGCGATCGGGAATCGCAGTGCTGCAAGAACTTCATCCGAATTGCGGCCGACGATGCCGCGCGGCGGGTGGGTGAGCGGCGGAGCGTTGACCGGCGGCGAGAATTTGACTACCTCGGGATATGTCATATGTATATCCGTAAAGGCGCGCAATGGCGAGAACGACCCTGTTTCGCAGCAACCGATCGCAGGCGGTGCGGCTTCCGAAGGACGTCGCCTTCCCTGCCGAGGTTCGGGAGGTCGAGATCCTGCGCATCGGTCGCCAGCGGGTTATCGTCCCGGCCGATGCGGTTTGGGACGACTTTTTCGCGGCGCCGGGCATCGACCTCGGCGAGCGGGACCAGCCGCCGGTGCAGGAGCGCGAGGCGCTCTGAATGCTGCGCTACATGCTCGACACCAATCTCTGCATTCGGGTTCTGCGCGACCGGCCGCCGGAACTGCGGGGGCGCTTCAACGACGAGGCGGAGGCGCTCTGCACCTCGACCGTGGTTCTGAGCGAATTGCTGTACGGGGCTGCGAAATCGGCAAAGCCGGTCGAGAACCGGCGTGCGGTCGAGGGGTTTGCCGCCCGGCTTGCGGTCCTGCCGTTCGACGGCGATGCCGCAGCCCATACGGGGGAGATCAGGGCGGCGCTGGAGCGGCGCGGGCAGCCGATCGGCGCCTGTGACCTGCTGATCGCCGGTCACGCCCGCAGCCGCGGCCTGATCGTGGTCACGACCGATCTCGACGATTTCGGCCGGGTCGAGGGGCTGCGCTGCGAGGATTGGCTTGCGGATGCCGAGAGGCGATCGCGCGATGATCCATCCTGACCGCCACGGGTTTGGCGCGGGGCTGCCCAACGTCGTATGGCCGACGATATGGAGCCCGTCGCCGCCGCGCTCCGCCCGCCGGCCGCTTCGATTTCGGAAGGCGATTTGCCGTTGCCCGAGCCGGGCAAAGGGACGATCCTGTCCTTGGAACCGACAGGGATCTGGGGGAATTGTCGGGTAGAGGGCAAACGACAACATTGATCCTTGGGGGAAATACAATGCCGCGCCTTTCGCTGCTTCTGTTGTCGATCATTGGCTTCATGGCGGCACTCGTTGAACCCGGGTTTTCGGCGAATGTGAAGATCACGCCGCTCGGCAGTTACGATGGCGAATTCTGTGCGCTTGATCGCGCCATGGTTTTTGAAGATCCCGACGGGACCCGGATTCTGTACGATGCGGGGCGCACGGTCCGCGGGCCCGACGATCCGCGGCTGGGCAAGATCGACGGCGTGCTGCTCAGCCACGTCCACGCAGACCATTTGGGCGACATGCATTCGTCGATGGCGAACGCGGGCGATTGCGCCCATCCGAAATTTGACGTCAAGGACACGCCGAGCTCGAACACCGAAAAAATCGTGATCGCAAAGAAGGCAAAATTCTTTGTCGGCGGCGAGATGAATAGCTGGTTCGGCACGAGAATTCCGGCGGCTGGCGGCGACAAAAGCCAGGTGGTCACCCTTCGCTTCGGAGCCATGAGCAAGCTTGGCGGAGTCTCCCTCTGGAGCATACCGGCCGCGCACAGCAACGGCATCAGTCCGGCTTTCCTCAGCGGCGATCTCGCCAGGCAGATGCAGACCAACGGCTTGACCGCTTACGTTGGGCCGCCCGGCGGCTATGTATTGCGCTTCTCGAACGGCCTCACGGTCTATCTGTCGGGTGACACCGGCGTGATCGCGGATCAGGATCTCGTGGTCAGACGAGAGTTCCATGCGACGTTGGCTGTCTTGAATATTGGCAACGTTTTTACAACCGGTCCGACTGAAGCTGCTTATGTCATCAACGAATTGGTCAAACCGAATGCAGCAATTCCTTCACACGCGAATGAAATGGCCACCAAAGACGGCAAGTTGCTGCCAGGTACAAAAACAGCAGCAGCTTAAACTTAGTGGTGCATCCGGCAAATTGAGTGAGATTTTCAGGCTGCGGAAGGCTGATACCATGCCGTGCCGCCCTGGGGCCGCTGTCGCTCCGGGGGCCCCCTTATTTATCGGATGCACCACTTATACCAGATCCCGATGAGTAGAACCCTTAAATCAATTAGAGACGTCATGGCCGGGCTTGACCCGGCCATCCACGTGCCTGAAATAGACGCCGGAGGCTATAGCAAAGGCGTGGATGCCCGGCACAAGGCCGGGCATGACGATTTCCAGTTATAAGGGTTGTCTTCATCAAGATTTGGTATTAGGCATCGTCAGAAAATGATTGCATTGCCTCAGTCGCAATACAGCGTCATGGCCGGACTTGATCCGGCCATCCACGCGTCTGCATCACACAATATCTTTCAAAGGCTTGATGCTGGCCCTGCCGCGTGGATGCCCGGGACGAGCCCGGGCATGACGATATGACTTCATAGCGATTATTCTTGTACAAGCCCTTACTGGATTGTTTCCGGACGGACACGAAGACATGGCCGGTGTGGGGCAGGCAACGCGTTGGCTGCCGGCGGAGGGTAGGCCACCCTCCTCCCGGACATCGAATGACGGCGATGCGCCGTCAGCCCATCGGATGGTCTGGAAAACAGAGGCTCCGTGTGCCACGCTGGGGTCGAGGTAACCGGAGGTGTGCGATGAGCCAGTTCGAGGTCGCCGACAACCACGTCGCGGTGGATACGGAGAGAGCCATGTCGGCCTATGTGCCGCCGCTCCAACGCACGGAAGGGCAGCCGCCGCCGATCGCGGCGCATGGCGGGCTGTCCTACATGGCGTTCGACCGGGACGGCGATGCGGGAACCGCCGCGGCGCTCAGGGACGCGCTCGCGGAGATCGCCGAGGGCGAGGGCCAGCGCGTCATCGACATGATCGACAAGGCCCCGCCGGGCCCGATCAAGACCAAATGGGGTCTCGGGTTCCGCGACTGGGACGAGTGTGTACGCTACATCCGCCAGTCGAACAGCCTCAAAGCCCCGCCGGGCGGCGTGGCGCTGCCGCTGCCCTATACCGTCTACGAGCGGCCGAGCTACTCGGTCGTCCCGTCCAACGCGCTCTGGCGCGACCCGGCGCGCGCCGACGTCGCGGCGCTCCTGCGCCAGAACGATGCGGACAACCGGCGGCGCAACCTGTTTTTCCCGCAGGTGCTGCGCGACGCGCGGCGCATCGGCGAGTACTATCCGGGCCTCTCGCCCGACAGCCCCGAATGCATGGACCGGCTCGGCCTGTCGCTGGCGCACCTCGAGTCCAAGTGCTCGAACATCTACGATTCGGCGGAGGTGGAGCGCGTGTTCTACCCCGAGATCGAGAAGCTCCTGCTCGAATTCTTCCCGGATGCGACCGATGCGCTGGTCTACAACCACGATGTCTTCGACAAGGACTACGCAGGCGACCGCACCGAAGATCAGGACGGCAAGAACCCGGGCGTCAACGCCAATTACGCCAACCTCGTGCACAACGACCTGAACGACAACAGCGGCCGCGTGCGCTGCCGCGAACTGCTGACCCGGAACCTGCGGAACTTCGGGCGCCCGCAGCACTACACCGAGGAAGAGGCCGACCGGAAGATGTCGCGCCGGTTCATGTCGATCAACCTCGCCAAGCCGATAGAAACAATCGAGCAGTTTCCCTTCGTGCTCTGCGCCTGGCCGTCCTTCGCCGACCAGCCCTACATCAACAACTACCGGATCTACGACGACCGCGTCGGCGAGACCACCCGCTTCACCTACCGTCCCGATCACGAGTGGTACTGGTTTCCCCGGCAAAAGCCGACCGAGGTCTCCATGCTCAAATGCTATGATTCTGTGACCGACGGCTCGGTCTCGCGCTGGTCCTTCCATACGGCTTGCGTCGACCCGACCGCGCCCGCCGACGCCCGATGCCGCAAGAACGTCGTGGTCCGGTCCTTTGTCTTCTTCTAGGAAGACGGGGAGAGGAAGCGGACATCGGTATCGTGGTCTCTGGCGATCGGATGACCGCTCAGGACGGATTGTGTTGAAGAAGTCCCTAGATGATCGGCTCGCCTGGTGCGGATCATCTAGGGTGTCAGGACTTGAAGAGGAGAGAACGTGATGTTCAGCCATGTAATGATCGGAAGCAACGACATTGCCCGGTCGAAGAAATTCTACGACGCCCTGTTCACCGCGATAGGCGCTGCGCCTGGGACTGAGGACACCGCGAGAGGCCGATTGGCCTACACGCACAATGGGGCGCGCTTCATGGTGACCAAGCCCATCGACGGCAAGCCGGCCTCGGCTGCCAACGGCGGCACGATCGGCTTTGCGGTAGGCGATGTGAAACTGGCCGAAGCGTGGCACAAAGCCGGGGTCGCAAATGGCGGCACGTCAATCGAGGACCCGCCGGGCGTGCGTCCTAATGGGGCCTATCTCGCTTATCTTCGCGATCCCGATGGAAACAAATTGGTCGCGGTTGCTCGTCCGGCGACCTGATCCTCTCTAGAGCTTGTAGAGAACCGCCCGGTTGGGCGGTTCTCTTAAGCATCGGCCGGCGGTTTGGTTGAGAGGCCTTCGGGCCCTACAGCAACGGGCGAGATGCGCCGCTTCCGGTCATTTTCGATTTTATATATGCCCCAAGAGCCCGTGCTCGGCGAGAAACTGTCTCAGGGTTGCCACGCCTGTATAATGATGCGCAGTCCAACCGAAAGTTCGAGCGGCTTCGACATTCCTAACTGTGTCGTCGATAAGGCAGAGTTGAGACGGAGCGAGGGTCAGTTGGTGTTCGATAAAACGGTAATATCCTTCCTCTGGTTTTAGAAAGCCAATGGCGCTGGAAGCGAAAAGTCGGCGAATGCGTGGGGCGAACAGACTGGCGATGCGGGTTGCGCGGAGCGGTTCTTGATTAGTGCCGATGCAGTCGCGGGCGGGAGACAGGTGAGCGGCTACTTCCCAATTCACGCTGCTGTCTTTTTCCAACCAATAGGTAATGTAATCGTCAGGCGTTATAGTGCTGCCGCTAATGGCAAGCGCTTCAATGATATGCGTGCGTGTGTCGCGAGTGCCGCGCAGAACGTCATCCCAGCCTGCAAAGATATGATCCAAAACCGCGATATCAATTTTCAAATCCTCCACAATAGTTTTTGACCATAGAAACCTGCCATGTTGGTCAAACGTATTGAACAGTACGCCGTCGGCGTCCCAAATAATGGTGTCGATGATCGATGTCGTCTGCAATGTATTCATCATTCCTCTTAGAGTTGCATAACTTGGAGAACAATCGACGTGTTATGATAAGAGGCTCTGAATACCACAGCCGGTTTTTAGAATATATTGCACTACCCTATTCGTAGAATGCACACTCATGACGGCGGAGGCAGCGTTACAAGGCGATCGAATGCCGCTTCCCAATCGGCGATCGCCCGCGGCCAATCGGGGAGGCGGGCGCCCGCCTCGCGCGAGCCGGCAGCCAGCCGGGTTGCCAGCCGCGGATCCGCGATGACCCGCCGCACGGCCTGTGCCAGCGCCGCCGGATCGCCGGGCGGAACCAACAGACCAGCCGACGGCGGCACGGTCTCGGGTATCGCTCCGGCGATTGTCGCAATCACCGGCAAGCCATTCGCCATCGCCTCCGCATAAACCATGCCGTAGCCTTCGTGGAACGAAGGCAGGACAAAGGCGTCGGCTGCGCCGTAAGCCGCCGCGACGGCTGCGGGCGCCCGCTCGCCGGCGAGGGTGATGCGGCGTTCGAGACCCGCGGCGGCGATCGTCTGTCGAACCGCCTCCGCCGTTGCCGGATCGCGCTCGAGCGACCCGATGCACAGCAATGTCCACTCCAGATCGCAGAGCTGGGCCAGCGCCGCGACGAGCACGCTGTGACCCTTGAGCGGCACCAGGTTCGCCACGCAGAGCAGCGCGCGAACCGGGCCTCGCCGCGGTCTCGGAGGCTCGTGCGGCTTCGCCGTCCCCGGCGGGGCAATGGCGATCCGGTCAGGAGAGACGCCATACCTCGCGATCGTGGCGGCGGTTTTCCGGCTCGCACAGAGGACGCCGCGAAGCCGTAACAGCAGCGCAGCCTCGCGCTGCGCGGCCCGCTTCGCCGCAGCCGGCGAAAGACCGGTTTCATGTGCCAGCGGGCCATGGACCAGGGCGATAAGCCGCAGGCGGCGCGCATGCGCCACCACCACCTCCCCGAGATTGGCAAGGACGAGGCCGTCGACGACGGTCGGCGTGCCGTCGGCGACGGCGGCGAGCACTGCCTCCTCCCCTCGCGGATCCCGTGCTGCAAGCTCGACGACTCGCACGACCCGGTCGCGCGCACGCAAACCTTCGACAATATGACGGTCGAACAGATATCCGCCGGTGAGTTGATCGAGCCGCCCCGGGGCGATGAAGACGAGCTCTCGGTGAAGCCGATCTTCGCCTGCCGCCTCACGGGTGCGCGAAGCGAAGGCCGGGATCTCGGTCATTCAAGGGGTGCATCGTAGGCGGCCCAGGCTATCGGCGTCTCGCGCAACACCACTCTAAGGCTCCTGATGGCCGCGGCGTCAGGCCCAAGCGCGCCCTCGCGAACCCGCCGCGCCAGCCGGCGATGGATCTCGCCGGCAAGGAACTCGGTCGTCGTGTTGCGCCCGCGGAACTCCGTCACCTCGTCGAGATTGCGGTAATCGAGCTCGCCGAGCACAGCCTGCAAGAGCTCGAGAGCGCGACCGATGTCGCACACGATACCGTCGGCGTCGAGCGCATCTCGGCGCAGTTCGGCCTCGACCACAAAGGTCGCGCCGTGCAGCTGCTGTGCCGGTCCGAAGACGGCCCCGCGCAGGCTGTGCGCGATCATGAAATGATGGCTCACCGTGATGCTGTACATAGATTTGCTCGCTGTTCACTGATAACGCAGGGTATGGCAGAGCACGCCCGCCGGCGCGGCTGCGAGGCGCGGCATCAGTTCGGGGAGGGCAGCAAAATCGCTCTCACCGGACAGCAACAGGTCGAAGACCGGATCGCGCAACAGCGCCAGCGAGAGCGCCAGCCGACGCCTGCGAGACCAGCGCGCGCGCCGACCCGCCGGGACGGCGCCGACCTGCGACGAGCGCAAGGTGAGCCGACGCGAGTGAAAAGCGGCGCCGAGCGCGAGCGGCACGACTCGGGTGCCGTACCAGCTCATCTCAAGCACCGTCGCCTCGAAACCGGCGGTCGCGAGGGCCGTTTCCAGCCCCTCGGGTCGACCGCTCGCATGAATGACGAGATCGGCCTCGGCGTGCTTCGGCGTAGAGATTGCAAAGCGGCAGCCCAGCGCCGTCGCGACGGGTTCGCGGGTGGGATCGATATCGATCAGCTCGACTTCCGCACCGGGGAGCCGCGCCGCCAGCGCGGCGACAAGGGCGCCGACGACGCCGGCGCCGATGACGGCGATCCGGTCTCCCGGACCCGGTGCGCCATCCCATAGCCCGTTGATGGCCGTCTCCATATTGGCGGCGAGCGTGGCGCGCCGCTCGGGGACGTCATCGGGAACGGCGACGACGGCATCCTCCGGGACGATAAATCTGTCCTGATGCGGATGCAGACAGAACACCCGGCGGCCGATCGTGTCCTCGGGCCCGTCCTCAATAACGCCGACCACGGCATAGCCGTATTTGACGGGCGCAGGAAACTCGCCCTCCTGGAATGGACAGTGCATCCGGCGCCATTCGCTCTCGGGCACTTCACCGCGGAAAACAAGGCTTTCAGTGCCCCTGCTGACGGCACTGACAAGGCTCCGGATCAACAGCTCGCCCGGCGCAAGGGATCGCAACGGCTGCGTTCTGATCTCGCCCCGGCCCGGCGCGACAACCCAAAATGCCTGTGCCTCACGCATTGAAATCACAGTCGAACAGCGTGTCCCCGCCGAGGTCGAAGCGGCGGATCCGCGGACGAACCGCCTGGTGGAGCGCGTGGCAACCGGGAAATGCTATGCCGGGGCGGCCCGATCCGATAATGATCGGGGCGATCGTAATCTGCAGCCGATCGAGGCAGCCTGCCTCGAGAAAGCGTGAGATCGTGATTCCGCCGCCCTCGATGAACACCATCGACAACCCGCGGTGCCCGAGTGCCTCGCGGATCGCCAAAACATCGAGCATGCCGTCAACGCGCGGCACGCCGATAATTTCGCTCCCGGGCGTCTCGCTCCGGGAGTCGCCATGCCCTTGCGCAGCGATGATCAGGGTCCCGGCCGCGCCATCGCGGAACACCGCATGCCGGCCGGACAACCTCAGATCAGGATCGATGACGACCCGCGTGGGATTGGATCCGGCACAGCGCCGCACGGTCAGCTGCGGGTCATCGGCCCGCACCGTGCGCGCACCGACCAGCACCGCGTCGGCGAGCGCCCGCATCCGATGGCAATGCAAGAGGTCCGCCTCGCCAGTGACCCAGCGGGAGTCGCCGCTCTCGGTTGCAATGCGGCCGTCGAGACTCTGCCCGACATGAGCGACCGCGAGCCCGCGCGGGTGGGAGCGGCAACAGGGAAGATAGAGGTCGAGCTGCGCCGCGACATCGTCCGGCAATTGGGTCGATGCGCGCCAGCCGCCCGCCGCGGAAACGCTGAGCGTGCCGCCATGGAGCGGGACCGAGATCAGGTCCGCACCGGGCTGCGCCGTAAACGCTGCGCGCACGGCAAGGACGGCCGACCACCAGGATGGGTCGATCGGCTCGCGGACCATACCCACCCCCACTGGCGTGGAATAATCCCGATCGCGGAAAGGCTCCATAAACACCCGCTTGTCATTGGGTCCCGGGAGGGCACGATCACCAGATACATCGAACCTGCGCCGGTGTCGATCCGGATTGCCTCGTCTCCGCAGTCTTCGCGTGCGCCGATGCGCGTAGGCGCGAGATCAGCCAGTGTAACGGCACGTCGTGGGTCAGCGCCTCAGAGAAAGTGTCCCCTCCGGGTCGCCTTCGTGCGGAGATGCCACTCGTTATGTCTGTTTGACGGGAAGACATCAGGCGCGCGTTCGGCGACGCGGATGCCATGCCGATCGAGCGCAGCCACCTTGTCCGGATTGTCGGTCAGCAGGCGGACCGTCCCGAAGCCGAGCTGGCGAAGCATTTCCGCCGCGGGAAGGAAGATACGTTGATCCGCATCAAAGCCCGGTTGCTCGTTGGCGTCAAGAGTGTTGAAACCGGCGTCCTGCAGATGATGAGCCCGGAGCTTGTTTATGAGCCCTACGCCGCGCTCCTCCTGCGCGAGGTAGAGAAGCACTCCCCCTCCTGCCCGCGCGATCGCTGCGATCGCTCCGCGCATCTGGTCGCCACGGTCGCAGCGCAGACTGGCGAGCAGATCGCCAATAAAGGACTCCGAATGTAGGTGCACCAGCACGGGTACCGCAGGATCGGGCGCGCCGATCAAGATCGCGAGATGTTCGCTACCGCCATCGCGCGGTCGAAAGGCGATCAGGCGGGCGGTTTCGGCGCCGGTGAGCGGCAAGCGCGCCTCGGCGACGCGATCGAGCCCGGCGGCTGCCGCATTGCATTTGAACACCGCTGCGGCCTCGATCGCCGCAAGGTCTCCACGACGCATCAAGAGCGCGGCTTGGGCTGCTCCCACGCGAAGCACGAAAACGGCAGGAAGGAGCGAGGCGAGCTTCGCCAAAGCGAGCGCGGCGCGCTCCGCGCTTTCGGCAACGATCGGCTCGGGAGCCAGCCTCGGTGGGCCGGATCCGATCGATGCCGCGGGATCGGCGAGATTGCGGATGACAGCGGCCGGAAGTTGGAAAGAGACGGAGATCGCCATCGCACCGGACAGCTCCTCGCGCGGCGTGAGGCCGAGGGCCACAGCGCGGCGGCCCGTAAGAACCATGCTCGCCGGCCCTTGGGAGATCTCTCTCAGACGATGCAGGTTCTCTTCGGTCACGAGCTCGGCGGCAACCGCGAGAGCGCCAACCTGGTGGTCGCGGATCAGTACCGGCTCGCCGCGGCGCAGCGCTGTGACGGCTTCGCCAAGAGCGCGACCGGCGCTTGGTTGTGCTGTCGAGACGCCGCCTGTCACCGCCGGAATGGTCCGATGCTCGAGCACTTTTATTCTCCTTGCCGTCCTGCATCATATGCCGCGCCGAGCGCTGTTCCAGCAAACTTATTCGCACCCGACCGGTATCGCGCGGGTCGACCGCAGCAGCATTGACAATGTTGACGGCAATCCCCGTTTGCGATTGTGCTTCGCACTCCGCCGCCCCCATCGTAAGCTAGCGAGAATTCCGGAAGTCCCTACGCGCGGTCGCTATCGCGGCGCACCTTGGGAGCGGCTATGAGCAACACAATAATAGAGATGGCCGATTTGGAGCTTGGACCGCTTGAGCAGAAACATCTCCAATACGCGAATTTTCGCGCTGTGGCAAACGGAACCGAGGTCACCAAGACCCATTGGCACATTGCCTTGGCCAACGGGCTGGGCTGGGGCTTCGATGGCATGTCCAGCTCGATGTTCTCGCTGGTTTCGCCGCTGATCATCACGGAATTCGCGCTCGACCTACCGACCTATCGCTCCGGTCTGCAGGTCGCGTTGCTCGTCGGGATTACCGGACTGTACTTCTGGCCGTGGCTTGCCGACCGCTATGGGCGGCGCACCTTGCTGGCGCTCAATATTGCCTTGTTCTCCTACATGATGCCCATGGTGGCGCTGGCCCCGACCTTCGCCCTCTTCATCGCCGGACTGTCGGTCGTGAACTTCGCGCTGAACGGCGAATGGTCGCTCGGATCGATGCTGGTGACGGAGACCTGGCCGGCGCGGCTGCGCGGTCGGGTGATCAGCATCAATCGCGCGACATGGTGCTTTGGCGTCGCGTTGGCCGGCGGCATTACCGGCATCGTCGCCGCCATCTGGGGCTGGCGCGTCGCGGTGACGGTGCCGGGGGTGATCGCGTTGCTGGCGATCTACGTCCGCGCGACCTGCCCGGAATCGCCGTATTGGGTGCGCGCGCAGGATCGCAAACGGCGGATCGCCGAGGCTCTGTCAGCCGGCGGCGCGCTCAATGAGGACGACCGGGCGTGGTATGCCAAGGTCGGCAGAGTAAGCATCAGGCAGGTGTTTATGCCGGACGTGCTGCCCGCGACCCTGGTCGCGCTGTTCGTAGCCTGCTCCAGTTGCTGCATTTTTGGCACCGTGGGCAGCTGGATGCCCTACTATCTGTCCGTTGAGAAGCACTGGTCGACGCAGGAGTATAGCGCTTTCTACGTATGCTGGGGCATTGTTGGCTTCTTCGGCCTGTGTCTGGCCGGCTGGCTGGCCGACAGGATTGGTCGGCGCGTCGGCTTCATCGCGATGCTGATCGAGGGCGCCATTTTCATCACCCTCTGGGTCCTTGCCGATAACCCTATTTTGTTGTGGGTGTTCGGTTTGGCCTGGAGCTTTGGATTCCTTGGTATTTGGGGGCCGAGCACGACCCTGACCGCCGAGGTGTTCCCGACCCGCATCCGCGGCGGCGCTAACGGAGTGGTGTGGACGATTGCCTATTTCGTCGGCTTCGTGCTGTGGCCGTTCGTCACGGTCTCCCTGCAGCAGTCGACAGGGTCATTTGCTCTGGCGTTCCTATGCATCCCCGTCTTCATGATCGCCATGGCGGCCGGCGTCTGGGTGTGGGTGCCCGAGCACGCCGGCAAGGAGCTCAATGCGATCATCGTGTGAGATCGAGTCGGCGGGGCTGTATACTGTTTGCAAATTCTCGCTTACACGCATATCAAAGGTCCGGAACGGGGCCTGAAGAGCCGTTGAAGGCGCAAAGGCGAACCGGCGAAGGAGGGTCATGAGAGCCGCCGTCCGTCGGCATTGCGAAAGTCCTGACTTCTGCAACGCCGATCTCGCAGCCCGTCGCCGATTGATCTCGGCTTGTGTCTCATCAGCGGTCGCCCCGTTTTATTGATCCGGCCGAGCAATCCGTCAGTGTCCGTCCGGAAACAGAACTCACGATCTCAAAAACTTACCGTCACCCCCGCGAAAGCGCTAGGGTGTGCACATGTCTCTATACTGAAAGAGATCTCAGTAATTTATCCGTCGTCCCCGCGCAAGCGGGGACCCAGGGGCCAGTGATGGAGAGTCCGATATTTGGCCCTGGATTCCCGCTTGCGCGGGAATGACGATCAAATCGATGAATTCATTAAAGTGTTTCCGGACGGATACTCAGGCCAGCCTTAATCTGGAAGATACATCTCCTCCAGGGAGCGCAGACGC
Source organism: Allostellaceae bacterium (assembly GCA_035252905.1). Classification (GTDB taxonomy): domain Bacteria; phylum Pseudomonadota; class Alphaproteobacteria; order ATCC43930; family CGMCC-115725; genus AP-15. The sequence continues at coordinate 12,526 of DATFCQ010000200.1, forward strand.
GACTCGTCCAGAATGCGGCCATTGCTGGCGACGCCCCAGGGACTCTGAGCCGCCTGGGCACGGAGCGCATCCAGGGCCACTGTGCCGCGCTGCCGAAAATCGCTCAAGAAATCCCAGTTGGCCTGCAAGCCTGCCATGGTGGTCAGCGCCGGAAACCAGGCCGCGGCGGCTCCGGCATCCTGCTGCGCCTGCAGGGAGGGATACGGCGACAGGTGGGCGGGAATGAGGGGGACGACGGGCCCGGGAATGAGGCGGATCGCCTGTTGAATTTCTTCCCAGGTGCGCAAGCCATTGGGACAGACGACATCGACCTGCGCTTCGGCTTTGTAGGCCTGGCAGCGTTCGATAATTTCCGCAAAGCTGGCGCCCGGCACGCCGCCGAGATCGCACCGGGCCATGATCACGAAGTCCGGGTCGAGAGCCTGTTTGGCGTCCATCGCCGCCCGAAGCTTTCCGACCATCTCCCGGATCGAGATGCAGCGGCGGCGGGGGCCGGATTTCGGCGGAAACGTCTGGTCTTCAATGTGGGCGCCGGCGATGCCCGCCTGAATGTATTCCCGCACAGTGTAATGCGTACTGACGGCATCACCGTAGCCTGTGTCGGCATCCGCGAAGACCGGGATCTGCACGGTCAGGACAATTTTCCGGGCATTGTCCACCATGTCGCGCATACTGGTCCCGGAGTCGGGCCAGCCCAGTTGGTGCGCCGAGGTATTGCCCCCGGACATGTAGAAGGCGTCATAGCCCAGCGCTTCCGCCATCTTCGCGCCGATGGGATTGATCCCGCCCGCCAAGACAAATAATTCGGGCCGTTGGAACAGGGTCTTCAGTCGGGTCGTCATGCGTTGACGCTCTGGCATACGCAGTCTCCTCGTGTGTGAGAGCAACACAGTGGCCGAAGCGCCATCGGGCGTCCCCATGCGCGGACGCCCGCGTTAGGCGCCCACCGGCACAGTGGCACTGATCCGCGGAACTCCCAGCGAGCGCGTCGTGTGACCCTGGCCCGTGAGATCGTCGGCGAGGACCACATCACCCGGTCCAAAACGGCGCACGGTGCCGTCGCCGATGCCGATTTCCATCTGCCCCGCGAGAATAAAAATGTATTGTCGCCGGGGCGCGGTGTGCCAATCGCTCCAATAGTCCGCAGGGAAACGGCGGAACACGAGGTTGGCGCCCGCCTGGAGTGCAACGTTGCGGCTCTCCTCAGCCGGCAGAGGGAGATCTTCAAAATGGGTCTGGCCGTCGTGGCCCGTATATATCCGTACGATCATGCGCGTGCTCCTTCTCACAGAGAGATCATCGTGCACGCAAAGGCGTACTCCGCGTCCTCGCCGACGACAACATCTCGGGCATCCGCCCCCCACGCTTTCACCGGCCCATGCTTTCACCGGAATGTGTGCCGAAAGCACGAAGCTGACGATCGCCCGGCCCCTCCTGATTGATGTTTACACGCACGCGAAAGCCGTTACCTTGCTGGATATCCTCAGGCAGGATGTCCATTTCGGTCTTCCGACTTCGATCAGGATATCATGCTGGAGCCAGCCCGAACAGTTTATCCAATGGTGTCCGACCGTTTTTGAGGGCCGCTTCCGGTGATGCGGACATCTTAAGTTTTGACCGCCAAGGTCAGCTATCGGCGGAGAGCGGGCCCTCCTCCCCAGGTGTCGAATGACAACAATGCGCCGATCCCGGACATTCGCACGATCGAGACCGAGCCGCCGATCACAGCTCATCGAGCAGCGCCCTCGCCTCCTTCAGATCGGCGGTATCGAACCCCTCAGTGAACCAGCCATAGAGCGGCGCGAGCAGATCGCGCGCTTCAGCCCGCCGGCCCTTTTCGCTCCAGAGTCGGGCGAGGCTTGTCGCGGCACGCAATTCGTAGGCCTTTGCCTGCTGCCGTCGTGCGACGCGCAGCGCCTCTTCGAGGGCGATCTGGCTTTTCGGTCGAGTCCAGCCTGCAACCCGGCGGCGGGCCGTTGCGCCACTTGCGCGATCAGGTCGTAGCCGAACTCGCGCCTGACGACCGCGCCGATCTGCGCGACCTCCTTGGCAAGCGGCCCGAGCCGGTCGAAGCGCGCGATCAGCAAGGCATGAAGGCGGTGGGGATTGCCAGGCCCGGCAGCGGGCTCACCGCCAATACTGTGGCGACGCGGTCGGTACGCTCGCCGCTTTCGAGCACCGCTTTGGTCAGCTCTTCAACAAACAGCGGCACGCCGTCGGCGCGCAGGACGATCTCGCGCGACAGGCTGGCATCGCCAGCGAGTCCCTTGACCAAGGCCGCGCCGTCGCGCCCGCCGAGCCGGTTCAATGCCAGCATCGTCACATGGGGCTGGCCGCTCCAGGCGTGCTGGAACTCGGGGCGGAAGGTGACAACGAGCAGGACCGGCATTCGCGATACCCGGTCGAGCGTCAGGTCGAGCAATTCGCGCGAGGATGGGTCGATCCAATGTGCGTCCTCGAACACCATCAGCACGGGCCGGCTGCGCGCCAGAGCTTCGAGCTGATGCAGCAGTGCTTCAAACAGCCTCTCGCGCTTACGCTGCGAGCTGAGGTTGAGATCGGTCACCGAATTCGGTAACGACAGCAGTTCGGCCGTATCGCCGCGCGCAATCCCGGCGGCATGTTCAAGCTGGATGATGAACGGGTAAAGTGCGCTAGTGCGCTGTCCTGGTGGTGCGGAGAGCAGAAACAACGCAGTCGCGTGTGCGGCTCGCCCGCGATGCGTTGCGACAGCGCCGCGGTCAGACGCGATTTGCCGATCCCCGGCTCCCCCGAGACCAGTACGACCGGCCCTCGCCGGCCTTCGCCTGATCCCAGCGCCGCAGCAACAGGGCGAGCTCTTCGTCGCGTCCAACCAGAGGCGTCGTCTCGGAGCGCAACGCCTCGAAGCGGCTGACGACGCCGCTCTCGCCGAGAACCCGCCAGGCGCGCTGCGGCTCGGCAAAGCCGGAGAGCTGCCGCGCTCCCAGATCTTCGAGGTCGAATAAGGCGCCGACCAGACGGCGCGTACTCGCGGCGATGATGACCGCATCCGGCTCGGCCAGGTTTTGCAGACGGGCGGCGAGGTTCGGCGTCTCACCGACGACCGATTGCTCCTGTGCCGAGCCCTCGCCGATCAGATCGCTGACGACGACCAGCTCGGTGGCGATGCCGATGCGCGCCTGCAGCTTGACGGATCTGATATCAAGGCGCCGGACAGCGTCGATCACGCCCAGCCCGGCGCGGACCGCCCGCTCGGCATCGTCCTCATGGGCCTGCGGATAGCCGAAATAGATCAGCATACCATCGCCCATGTATTTGGCGACAAAACCGTCGAGGCTGCGGACGGCCTCGGCGACAGCGCGGTGATAGGCGGCGATGACCTCGCGCAGATCCTCGGGATCGAGCCGTGCAGAGAGCGCCGTCGAGCCGACGAGGTCGCAGAACATGACCGTGAGCTGCCGCCGCTCGGCGTCGCTCCTCGGCGCGAGTGTTGCGGTCGTTTCGGCCTGCGGTCCCGATGCATCGGCCATGGGCGAGGGAGCGCCCAAGGCGGCGATGGCATCCAGCAACTTGCGCCGGTGGCCGACCGCTGCAACACCAATCTCCCGGAGGTCATCCGATGTCAGCTTCAGCAGCACCTCCCAGTTGATCGCGTTGTCGCGGAAGGCCGGCACATAGCGCTCAAGACCCAAACTCTGCAGCCACGCCTCTACGTCCATGCGGTGTTCCTCGGCTCCGCGGAGAGGCAGCTCCACGCGTTCCAGGATATCGCTCTGCCCGTCGGCCTGCCAGCGGCAGGGATAAAATGAATGCCAGTATAAGATCGTAGGATCGTAGCTCCATCAGGCCATGACCGCTTTTGCGGCTCGGGCATCGCAGGTCGGGCAAATCGGCAACGGAGTTCCCCACTCCGCGCCGACTTACCCCTTGCCATCGATCTCTCCGGCGGAGCAGAACATGCTGCTCGCGGCGCGGGCGCTGGGGCTCAAAACGACATTGACGACGCTCTATCCGGCCTACGAAATAGTCCGCGGATGGGAGGGATGATCCGTAAAAGTTCTGATCAGAGAGATCTGGTATGAGGCCGAGATGGAATAACAAAAAAGTCAATCACTTATCGAGTCAACTTGCATTTATTATGCTTTAGAGGTACTCTGTGGGCTCAACCAGACGCGCCGCGTGTCTCGCGAGATAGAACCTGGGTTGGGAGGCTTGGCTATGAAAGCACTCATCCTATTTTACGCGGTTTTCCTGGTATTGGGGACCGCCGCCGTCAATGCCGCGCCGGGCAACGGGTGCGATCAAATTGAGCAGCGAATCAACGATGTCTCGGCAACAATCGATCAAAACGCGACAGCTTATTGGATGCATCGGGCGAACTTTGTGGACCTTATATATGGCCCCTCAAGCGAGGTCGTTCCGAACGCCCGGGCACTCGCGGAGCAAGAGAAAGCCGAAGCAAATTCATTAAAGGCCGGGATGCCGAACAATTTGGCGAGCCTCAAGGGTCTCGCCATCGCGGCAGAGGCGCAAAATTGTCCTGCCCAACTGCCGGCAATAGCGGAACCGAGGATCAAACTCGCGAAGCGAGTGAACTTTGATCAATTTCCGCCTGAGGAATCTCTCGAGGAGGCGACCACTCCAGGACCGCACCGAATGCCGCACTAGGCGCACGGGGAGGCAGCGATGCGAATTTTGCTGACGGCAATATTTTTCCTGACGGCCGCGGTCAACGCTGCGTTGGCGCAAAACCCACCCAACGCGATCGTCGCCGAGAATCTGAATCCGGGCACTCCCCAGAGCGTGTGGGATGACGGCGGGCCGGGCTCGACAACGCTGCTGGGCTTCACGACCGACATCAGCGTCAATCACGGTTCTACGGTCTATTTCAAGATCCAATCTGGTACGAATAACTGGAAAATCGACATTTATCGGCTCGGCTATTACCAGGGGAACGGCGCGCGGCTAATCACGACGATCAACATGAACCACGCGCAAAGTCAGCCGGCTCCGATCACCGATGCGACGACCGGCTTGGTGGATGCCGGCAATTGGTCGGTCACGGCGTCATGGGCTGTGCCTGCCACTGCGGTCTCCGGCGTCTATCTCGCCCACCTCGTCGATCTGAATAATACCAGCAACGAGAACCAGATTCCGTTTATCGTTCGCGCCGATGAGTCGACCAGCGACATCCTGTTTCAGACCTCGGACATGACATGGCACGCCTACAACGGCTGGGGCGGCGCCAATCTTTACGGCGGTAACGGCCCCGGCGGGGATTCGTCTCCCGGCCGCGCCTATAAGGTAAGTTACAACAGACCGTTCGGCACCCGTGATAGCATCGGGACTTACGCCGGTTGGCAGGATTTTCTTTTCGGCGCCGAATTCGCAGCAATATTCTGGCTGGAACAGAATGGCTACGACGTCTCCTACATCGCCGGGGTCGACGTCGCGCGCAATCCTAATTTGCTGCACCAGCACAAGATCTTCACATCCACCGGTCATGATGAGTATTGGGACACGACCGCGCGGGCAAATATAGTAGCGGCGCGCGGGGCCGGCCTCAATCTTGTCTTCATGAGCGGCAATGAAGTCTATTGGAAGACCCGCTGGGAGCCGAGCATCGACGGTAGCAACACGCCTTATCGCACGCTCGTTTGCTACAAAGAGACGCGGTACAACGCCCCGCTCGACCCTCTCGACGCAAGCCCGACCTGGACCTGGACCGGGACGTGGCGCGACCCGCGGTTCAGCCCCCCGGCGGACGGAGGAAAACCCGAAAACAGTTTAACCGGCACGATATTTCAGGTGGATTCGTGGCGCTCCGATGCGATCCAGGTCCCCTATCCGATGAGCACATTGCGGTTCTGGCGCAATACGCCGGACGTCTCTAAGCTGACATCCGGTCAGACCTGGACCCTTACACAAAACTATCTCGGTTATGAATGGGATGCATCGCCGGACAACGGCTTTGCCCCTGCAGGTCTGATCGACCTGTCATCGACGACGCTGGCTGTGAACACATACCTGCTCGATTACGGCTCAACGGTCGGCAACGACACAGCGACGCACAATCTGACTTTATATCGGGATCCGACCATCGGCGCCCTCGTGTTCGGCGCCGGAACCGTTTTCTGGTCGTGGGGGTTGAGTGCCGAGCATGACGGGCCGCCCACACCGACCGATCCGGACGTCCAGCAAGCGATGGTGAACCTGTTCGCTGACATGGGTGTGCAACCAGAAACGTTGCAGTCGGGACTGGTCGCTGCAAGCAAATCGACGGACACCACGCCTCCCACCTCTTCGATCTCGACGCCCGCCAACGGCGCAGGCTTCGTGGAAGGCCAGCCGGTCGTGATCAGCGGCGTTGCCAGTGACGCCGGCGGCCAGGTCGCCGGTGTGCAAGTGTCGGTGGACGGCGGCTCGACCTGGTTCAGAGCGTCCGGCACAACAAATTGGACCTACACCTGGAATGCCGCAGCGGGATCGCATACAATCCAGTCCCGTGCGACCGACGACAGCCTCAATACGGAAACGCCGCGGCCCGGGATCAGCATCAACGTAGCGGCGGGTTCAAATTTGTTTGGAACAACGGCTGTCCCGGATAGCCAAACCGCTTCGGATTTGAATTCGGTCGAACTTGGGGTCAAGTTTTCATCTTCGAGCTCAGGGACCGTCACGGGCATGCGTTTCTGGAAAGATTCGATAAACACCGGCACCCACACCGCGAGTATGTGGAGCTCGACGGGACAATTGCTCGCCAGCACGACCTTCACCAACGAGACGGCGAGCGGCTGGCAAGAGGTCCTATTCCCACAACCCGTGCAGATCACGGCGGGCACGACCTACGTCGTCTCCTATCACACCGATCTAGACTATTCCGCGAGCGACGGTTATTTCGGTACGTCACAGAGCAACAGCCCACTGACCGCTCCCGTCAATGCGGGCGTTTATGCCTATAACAGCTCCCCCGTCTTCCCATCCAATACTTACATGTCCGATAACTACTGGATTGACGTCCTGTTCGCCGCACAGTCGGGACCTGTCCCGCCTGCGATAACCAGTCCGTCGGCGGCCAGCGGCAGCGTCGGTGCCGCGTTCAGCTACCAGATCACGGCAACTAACAATCCAACGAGCTTCAATGCAACGGGTCTGCCCGGTGGGCTATCGGTCAACACGACAACCGGTCTCATCTCCGGAACGCCGACGGCAGCCGGCAATTTCAATGTCACGATCAGCGCCACCAACTCAGCAGGGACAGGCTCCGCCACATTGGCTCTGAGCATAGTGACCTCAGGGTCGACTGCAAGCCTGTTCAGCCCCAGTACCACACCGAGCATCGTGACGGTCAGCGACCCTAGCGCCGTTACTCTCGGGGTCAAGTTTCAGGCTTCGACAAATGGCAAGATCACCGCTATCCGCTTCTATAAGGGTCCGCAGAACACCGGCACGCACATAGGCGCTGTCTGGAGTACCTCTGGCACCCTGCTCGCCAGCGCTACCTTCAGCAACGAGACGGCGAGCGGTTGGCAGCAGGTCAATTTACCGAGTCCCGTCAACGTCACGGCGAACACCACTTACATCGTCTCATACCATACGAACGTCGGAGAGTATTCGGCCAACGGCAACTACTTCGGCGGCGCCTATACAAACGGGCCGTTGACTGCGCCGGCGAGCTCATCGAGCGGCGGTAACGGGGTTTATGCCTATGGCAGCTCAAACCTCTTCCCGAACAACACCTACAACGCCAACAACTATTGGGTCGATATCGTCTTCACGGTTCAATAGCGCGATATGAAACGACAGCGCACAACGGTATTTACGCGGACGGTGCGGGCGAGATGAGGTTGGCGGCAAGCTCGTGCGCGTCTGTCTAGTCAGTCTTCGCCAACGGGACGCAACGCGAACAGTCGTCCCAAATCGGCAATTCGACCGGCTCGCCAAGGAGATGGCGCGTTCCGAATGACGGCATCGCCGTGCCAAGTCATGAATGCAGCAGGAGAAACTGACGCCATAGGCGAGGTACATTTTAGCGTTAACGTTCCGTCGCGTGCTTCTCGCAACAGTACCGCCTTGACCTCTATCTGCAATTATGTCAAAATCTATACGCGAGTGAATTATTATTAAGCTGGCCCGGCTCATCTTGAATCGTACCAGGTGAGAGCCGCCTATCTGGATAAATGCAGCTTCTCCGATGAATGACGGCCGATCGCGGCCTCTCCGACTGCCTCTCGGGCCAAGGCGAAGGTCGGAGAAGGGGCATAGCCCGCCGTGGGCAGTTGGGCTTCGCCTGACCCGGGCGCCAGCACAACGGTTCCTTCGCGCGTCCTCCGGAGCAGCTTTGGCCTGCAACCCTGCGACAGCCTGGACGCGGCAGCAACCGTTCCGCTGTGGCGCAAACCCCGAGGCCCAGCCGAGCAGGCTCGCTCCACTGGCGCCGGCGTCTTCGCACCCATCAGCCGTCAGTACGCCCACGCTGCGCCCTCGGTGCACGGGGGGCTTGCGATGGGCTTTGTGCGTCAGTTCAGGCCGTAGAAGGCCATCGCGCCGCCGGCCAGGACGCCGTGCTGCGTCGCGGGCGAGGTGCCCTTCAGCCGCTCGCGCACCATGGCGGGTGCGCCGGGAAAGAAACCGTCGGGATGCGGATAGTCGGTCGCCCACAGGATCTTCTTGGGGCCGATGAAGTCCGCGAGCACCTGGAGGCTGGTTTCGACCGGCTCGAACGAAATCCAGCAGTTGCGCTGGAAGAGTTCGCTCGGCCGCGTCTTTAGGCTGGAATCGTTGAAAAACTGATCGTCAAAATGCCGGTCCATACGGTCGAGCCACGGCGCGATCCAACCGCCGCCCGACTCCAGAAAGGCGATGCGGATCTTCGGGTGCCGCTCGCACACCCCGCCCCAGATCACCGCGAGACAGGCCAGCATCATCTCCATCGTGTGCGAGACGATGTGCTTGGCGGCGCGGCTCTCGAAGCGGTCGACACCGACTGTCGGCATGCCGCTCGAACCTCCTTCATGGAACCCGATCGACATGTCGAGATCCTCGGCCGCGGCCCAGAACGGCTCGTAATCGGGATGGTCGATCATCTTGTTGTTATAGGGGTTGGGCCGCAGAAAGGCGCCCTTGAAGCCGAGCTCCTGGCGCGCAAAGCGCATTTCCTCGATCGCATGAGCCACCGACTGCATGGGCAGCATCGCCACCCCGAACAGCCGATCGGGATAGGGCTTGCAGTAATCAGCCAGCCAGCGGTTATAGGCGCGGCACAGCGCGGCCGAGAGGTCGGGGTCGTTGACGGCGCCGGCAAACAGCCCGACGCTCGGATAGAGAAAGGCGGCGTCGATCCCGTCGAGATCCATGTCGGGGATGCGCTTGTGCGGGTCGAACCCGCCGGGGCGGCCTTCCTCATATTTCAGCTCGGTCGCCTTGACGGCGCCCTGGCGCGCGCCGATCCCGCCGATGCTGCCAAAACCGCGCTGCGGGTCTCCGGCCGCGCGCTCTTCGATAATCAAGCGGCGCTTGCCGTCCTTGTCCTCGACGAGGCGCGGCGCGCGATCGCGGAATTTCGGGTCGGTGTATTGTTGCCACAGCTCGAACGGCTCCAGGATGTGTCCGTCGGCGTCGATCACGTGGTAGGTGCGGCTCATCAGGCTTCCCTTCCGGACGAAACTGGCGGCTGTCCGCATCCTAACGCGGCCGCATTCGGCGCGCGAGCCTGAACGTCGTTCGGAATGCAGAACGGGAATCTGCCGGCGACTGGCGGCGCACGGCAGCCCCCGGCCCGACATTGCGCACTGATCGCATCCGCCGCTGAATTACTTATAGTCCTTGCGTTCAGTGGCGCAAATCTACGATCCCTTAGCAGACCTTCCGGGCTGGATCTGCCAAACTACCCTCCACCGTCATTGCGACGATGAGGACTGTCATGACCACGAGAGCCGCGTCATTCCCGATCGAGGAGACGTCGATCGCGGCGTTGCACGCTGCCTATGTGAGCGGTCGGGCGACCGCGGTATCGGTCTGCCAAGCGCATCTCGACCGGATTGCGGCGTATGACCGCAAAGGCCCGGCTCTGGGAGCGATCATTATCATCAACCCGGACGCGTTGGCGGACGCGGCCTCGCTCGATGCTGCGCTCGCTTCGACTGGCAAGCTGGCAGGTCCCTTGCACGGCATCCCGGTCCTGGTAAAAGACAATTACGACGTGGCTGGTTTGCAAACGACTGGCGGTTCGGCCGCGCTGCTGGGCTGGATCCCCGCGAGGGATGCCGCGGTGATCGCCAGGATCAGGGCCGCGAGTGGAATCGTCCTCGCCAAAACGACCATGTCCGAATGGGCGCGCGGCGGAACGGACAACATCAATTCCGTGCTCCCCGGTTTTGCGCGTAATCCCTACAACACCGCCTATGCGACCGGCGGATCGTCGGGTGGCACGGGATCGGGGCTCGCCGCAAGCTTTGGTGTTGTGGGCCTTGGGTCCGATACCTTTGGCTCGATCCGGAATCCCGCCTCCAACAATGCCGTTGTTGGTCTGCGCACGAGTTGGGCGTTGGTTTCGCGTGCCGGCATGATTGGGCTTTACGACAAGCGCGACACTGCTGGTCCGATGGCCCGCACCGTCACCGACCTCCTCCGACTGCTTGACGTTATCGCCGGTGTCGATTCGGCGGACCCAGCGACCGCGGAGGCGGATGGCAAGGTTCCGCCGACTTATACCAACCTGAATGGTTGTTGACCGATAAGGCGGGTGACCTCAGAAAGGGTTGCGGAACAGACCGAGCGTGTGGTGAGGATGACGATGTTGGCACTCGCGATCCGTGACGACCTCAGCCCCGAAGAACTGCGCCGG
>DATFCQ010000201.1:0-4982 GCA_035252905.1 Allostellaceae bacterium
CGCGCCCGACATCGGCGCCGGCCGCACGGGAAGCGGCGAGCACGGCGAGGCTGTTCAGGACCCAGTGCCGGCCCGGCACCGGCACGTCGTAGCGCACAAGGGTGCCGGAGAGCGCCGCCGTAACGGCGCTGCCGTCCGGCCGCGGTCCATAATCCGCAAGCCGCACGTCGGCCGCGGCCGCGGCGCCGAAGCCGACGATTGCGGCGCCGCAGCGCCGCGCCGCCGCGGCAAGCCGTTCGTAATAGGGGTTGTCGCGATTGAGTACAGCGACCCCGCCCGGCTCCAGCCCCTCGAAGATCTCGGCCTTGGCGTCGGCGATCGCCGCGACCGAAGGGAAGAAACCGAGATGGGCCGGCTCGACCGTCGTGATCACCGCCACATGCGGCCGCACCAGCCGGGTCAAAGCGGCGATCTCGCCGGGATGGTTCATGCCCAGTTCGAAGACGCCGTAGGCCGCCTCCGCCGGCAGGCGGGCGAGCGACAGCGGCACGCCCCAATGATTGTTGAGGCTGCCGGCCGAGGCTGCGGTCGGCCCGCAGGCCGCGAGAGCAAGGGCGAGCGCCTCCTTGGTGCCGGTCTTGCCGACGCTTCCGGTCACCGCGACGATCCGCGCGCGGCTTCTCTCCCGCGCTGCGGCGGCAAGCGCGCCAAGGGCGGCCAAGGTGTCGGCCACCCGCAACACCGGCGCCTCTGTCGGCAGATCCGCGACGTCGCGCGCGACCACCGCCGCCGCGGCGCCGCGTTCAAAGGCGGCGCGGACAAAATCATGGCCGTCGCGGTTGGGGCCGCAGAGCGCGACAAAGAGATCCCCCGCTCCCGCCGTGCGGCTGTCGATCGACACCCCGCTCGCCGCCCAATCGCCGACGGCAACCCCGCCGGTCGCCGCCGCGGCGCTCGCAGCCGTCCACAGCGGCGCCGACGGCAATGACCAGGGCTCGCCCCCACCCCGGCCCTCCCCCGTCGACACGGGGGAGGGAGATGCATTCGTCCTCTCCCCCGCGTGCGGGGGAGGGACAGGGTGGGGGCAAAAGCCGGCAGCCATGACCTCTTGGCGACTCCGCGCTCAACAAGGACCGGAAGGCTCGGCCGGGACCGCCCGCCAGCCGCGGGCGCGGGCGATCGCGCGGGCGACCACGGCGTCGTCGAAGGGATGCACCGCGGCGCCGACGATCTGCCCGGTCTCGTGGCCTTTGCCGGCAATCAACAGCAGATCGCCCGGGCCGAGATCGACAATGGCCGCGGCGATCGCGGCATGGCGGTCGCCGATCTCGACCGCCTGCGGGACGGCGGCGAGGATCGCGCGCCGGATTGCTTCCGGCGGCTCGTTGCGCGGATTGTCGTCGGTCACATAAATACGGTCGGCGCCCGCCGCCGCGATCCTCCCCATCAATGGGCGCTTGCCGGGATCGCGATCGCCGCCGCAGCCGAAAACGACGGCGAGACGCCGCCGCGCATGCGCCCGCAAGGATGCGAGCACGGTCGCGAGCGCGTCCGGCGTGTGCGCGTAATCGACAAAGACCGCGCCTCCGTCCGGGCCCGTCGCGACCAGTTGCAGGCGGCCCGGCACGCCGGAGAGCCGGGCGAGGGCGGCGACGGCCGCCGTCGGCGCTCCGGTGGCAATTGCAAGGCCAAGGGCGCAGAGCGCATTCATCGCCTGAAAGGCGCCGGCCAGCGGCAGCAAGACTTCGTGCCGCTCGCCGAGGATGTCGAGCACAAGATCCTGGCCCGCCGCCCGCGGCGTGCGCTTGGCGAGCCGCAATTCGGCCTGCGGCGCCGCGCCATAGGCGAGGACCGGATGCCCGCCGTCCCGGCACAGCCCGGCGAGCCGCGGAAATTCGTCGCTGTCGGCGTTCAGGACCGCCGGCCGGCCCTCGCCGAGCAGTTCGCCGAACAGGCGCTCCTTGGCGGCGCGATAGCGCGCCATGTCGCCGTGATAGTCGAGATGGTCGCGGGTCAGATTGGTGAAGGCGGCGGCGGCGATCCTGACGCCGTCGAGACGGAACTGCTGCAATCCGTGGCTCGACGCCTCAAGGGCGGCATGGTCGATTCCGGCGGCGGCGAGGGCGGCGAGTTCCCGATGCAATGCCACCGGATCGGGCGTGGTCAATGCCCCCGGCCGGCGCCCCGCGGCGGTGACCACTCCGAGCGTGCCGAGGCTCGCCGCCCTCTGCCCCTCTGCGGTCCAGATCTCGCGCGTGAAATGGGCCACCGAAGTCTTGCCGTTGGTGCCGGTGACCGCGGCGATCGCGCGCGGCTGGCGCCCGTAGAAGCGGGCGGCGAAGAGGGCCAGACGGCGCCCCGGGTTGGGGTCGGCGAGGAGGACGACGCGGTGCCGCGAATCGGCGTCGAGCGCCAATGCGGCAGGATCGTCGGTCAGGATCGCGACCGCGCCCTTCGCCACCGCTTCCTGCGCAAACTTGCGCCCGTCGTGCCGCGTGCCGGGCAGCGCGGCGAACAGAAACCCCGGGCCGACCGCACGCGAATCGGCGGAGAGACCGGCGATTTCAGGATTGCCGCCGGACGGCGCGGCCTCCTCTCCGGCAAGCTCAGTAATCTTCAATTTTCTGGCCCAGCATGCTCTTCGGCGTCAATGCGTCGACGATCGCGGCGGAGGCTTCGTCGACCGGCTTGACGCCGAGCAGGGGCGCGATGCGCGCGATGACGCGGCCGGTAGCGGGCACCACGGTCCACCCGGCGGTGGCGTAGCCGTGGCTCGCCTTGTTCCCGTGCGGCTCGTCGACCATCATGTAGATCAGATATTGCGGGTTGTTCATCGGGAAGGCGGCGATGAAATCCGACAGCAATTTGTGCCGCGCGTACACGCCGTGGACCACCTTCTCGGCCGTTCCGGTCTTGCCGCCGACGACATAGCCGGGAACCTCGGCGAACCGGGCGGTGCCGTATTCGACGACTAATCGCAAAAGCTGGCGCATTTGTTCCGAGGTGCGCGGCGAAATCACGCGCCGGCCCGGCGGAACCTGATCCGGCGCGAGCTTCAACACGCTCGCCGGGCGAAGGATGCCGCCATTGACCATCGCCGAGGCCGCGGCGGCGACCTGCACCGGGGTTTCCGAGATGCCGTGGCCAAAGCCGATCGTCATCACGTTGACCTCCCGCCAGTCATGCGGGTAGTGCGGCATCCCCAGCTCTTTCAGGTCGATCTGCGGCCGGCTTAAGAGCCCGAAGCGCCGCAGATACGCCTCCTGCCGCTGGGCGCCGACGGCGAGGGCCATGCGGGCGGAGCCGAGGTTCGAGGAGTACATATAGATCTCCGGCACGGTCAGCATGCGATGCTTGCCGTGGTAGTCGGAGATCGTGAAGCGGCCGATGTGGATGTTGTGGATGGCGTCGAACCGGCTGGTCATCGTGGCGGCGCCGGAATCGAGCCCCATCGCCATCGTGAAGGTCTTGAAGACCGAGCCGACCTCGTAATCGCCAAGCGTCATGCGGTTGAAGATCCGGTCTGCCCAATTGGCCTCGGGATGGTTCGGGTCGGCGCGTTCCGGGTGGTTCGGGTCGAAATCCGGCAACGACACCATGGCCAGGATCTCGCCGGTATTGACGTTCATGATGATGCCGCCGCCGCCGATCGCGGTGAAATCCTGGATGACCTTGGCGACCTCGTCGCGCAGGATGTATTGCAGGCGCACGTCGAGCGCCAATTGCAGGGGCCCGCGGCGCTGTTTCAATGCGCCGTCATAGGCGCGCTCGATCCCGGCAAAACCGTGATTGTCGATGCCCTCGTAACCGACGACATGAGCCAGCAGATTGCCGTAGGGGTAGACGCGCAGTTTCTCGTGATCGAACTGGAGCCCCGGTATGCCGAGGGCATTGACCGCAGCCTCCTGGCGCGGCGTCAGGCGCCGCTTGATCCATATAAAGCTCTTGCCCGAGGTCAGTTTTTTGGCGAGCGCGGCGCGGTCGAGCGCAGGGAACACCGTCATCAGTTTGCGCACCGCCTCGGCCGGGTCGAGCACCTGCCGGGGATCGGCGTAGAGCGAGGGGCTGTCGAGCGAGGTCGCCAATAATCGGCCGTTGCGGTCGACGATGTCGACGCGGTCCGGAACCGGCGGGCTCGGAATATGGAACTGGGTGATGCGCGTACCGGCCGTCTCGGCGCCGAACAGCATGACCTGGATCGCCCGTCCCGCCACCGCGACGAACAACAGGACAAATACGGCGGCGGCGAGGACGAGCCGGGTGCGGGCGGTTTCGAGCGCCTGCTGCGTCGGCCCGTGCGGGATCAGCGGCGCATAAGGCGGCGGCTTGAAATGCCGGGGCGGGCTCGGATTGTCGTCAAAGCGCGGCAGCGCGACCATCAGCGGCTCGCGACAATGCGGGCAATCAAATCGTCGAGCGACTTCTTCCGGCTCGGCGCGCGCGACTGCGGCTCGGCCTTGGCTGCGGCTTTGAGCGTATGCCGGCTGGGAAGCGGCCGCGCAACGGCCTCGGCCGGACCCTTCTTGAACACCGCGGGAATGACCCGGGGCTGCGCCGCGGCCCCTGTGGCGGAAACCGCCACAAGGTTCCAGTCCGGCATCGCTTCGCCCGGCGCGGGCCGCATCGGCAGATCGGCGACGCTGGTGCGCAGCGCCTTCGCCGTGACCGGCGTCAATGACAGGAACCGCGTGTTCATCTGCGCCAGAGCAGCGGGCCGGTTGAGATAGGTCCATTCGGCTTCGAGCACGCGGATCTCGCGCTGTTCGGCAATCGTCGCCTTTTCGGTCTTGACCAGGGCGTGCTCGATCCCCTGGACGCGGTATTTGACGGTATACATGCCGCCGGCCGCCCCTGCCGCGAGCAGCAGCCAGAACAAGGTCCCGAGCCGGATCATCCGCATGCCCCCTCTATGACCGGATGGAAGCGGCCGAATCGCGTTCGGCCGGCCAGGCCGGCGCCGCCGTGCGTTCCGCCGCGCGCAATCGAGCTGCGCGCGCCCGCGGGTTGTGCGCGACTTCGGCGGCCCCCGGCTTTGTCGCCCG
>DATFCQ010000202.1:0-26198 GCA_035252905.1 Allostellaceae bacterium
CCCGCGGCCCGGACGCTTGACCAGCCCTCCGCCAGTGCCAAAAATATGCCCGCCAGCGAGGCTCCGCTGCCGGGCGAGATCATCTCGGAACCCTGGGCGACATCATCGCGGATTGCCTGGGCGACTTCGTCGGAATCCGCATCCTCGGCAAGCTGAAACAGGAATTGGCCGTCGAAGGCCGTTCCCGCATGGGCGGCGGCATCGATCGCGCGCATCGTCTTCCCGCTCGCCGGATCAAAGGCGTTCAGCCTGTCTCCGGCGGCAAACCAGACGTGCCGACCGTCAAACGTGACCCCGTGCACGTGGTCGACACCCGGGAAGGGTCCATACTCGCGGAGGATTTCGGCTGCCGATCTCGTCATGCGTCCATCCTAGTCACTCGGCAGTGGAGCAGGGAGCAACAAGGTCGCCGTGAATCCCGGCATGGGCGGGGCCGTCCAACGGCGCGCGCGGCGTGCGCTATGGCGGCGCCAGTGCGGAGCTGTTGCAGCTCGCCGAGCGCCTGCAGATCCCGGTCGGCGCCTCGGTGAGCGGGCTTGGCGCAATTGATTGCCGTCACCCGCTGTCGCTTGGCCTCGTCTCGCGCGGCGGGCTGTATCAGGCGAACGGCACGATGCGAGAGGCCGATGTATTGCTCGCGCTCGGCGTGCGCTTTGACGATCGCACCGCCTCGTCGTGGATCCAGGGCTATTCGTTTACGATCCCGCCGACCAGGCTGATCCATGTCGATATCGACCCCGACGAGATCGGCCGCAATTACCCGGTTGCGCTCGGGCTGATGGCCGATGCGCGGACTTTTCTGCGCCAGCTTCTCGCCGAGATCGAGGCGCGCAGGGCACCCCGGACGACGCCGGCGCGGCAGGCTTGGCTCGCCCGGATCGACGTCTGGCGGCGCGAATGGGAAGCCGCCGTCGCGTCTGGCTATCGCGACGAAGCGACCCCGATCAACCCGCAGCGCGCCGCGCACGAGATCGACGGCGCCCTGCCTCCGGACGCAATCCTGGTCAGCAACATTGGCGTCCACCACAACTGGCTGTTGCAGTTCTGCAAGCCGCGTCGCCCGGACTCATTGATCGGCCGCATGGGATTTGGCCCGATGGGGTTCGGCGTCGCCGGTGTGCTCGGCGCAAAGCTCGCCGCGCCCGACCGGCCGTGCGTTTCGGTGTGCGGCGACGGCGCGTTTTTCATGCATGCGAACGTGCTCGGCACCGCCGTCGAATACGACATCCCGGCAGTCTGGGTGGTCGGAACAATTATTCCTATGCCTCGATCCGCGGTCTGCAGCGCGGCTATCTCGGGGGCCGCGAGCTGGCGACCGATTTCCGCCATCCGCAGACGGGCGAGCCCTATAACCCGGATTTTGCGGCGCTGGCGCGGTCCTGCGGCATTGCGGGCGTGCGCGTCGACCGCGCCGGCGATCTCGGCGACGCGATCAAGAGCGCGCTCGCAAGCGGCAAGCCCCGTCTGATCGACGCCCATATCGGCGCCGATCTCAACCCTGGCGGCGCCGGCGTGTGGGAATTGCCGCGCCACGGCGTCAGTCGGCCCTTTATCGGGGGCAGATACGAACCGCAGCCTGACGGCATGGGGATGAGTGCCGTCCTCCCCATGCCGCAGTTTCTTCTTCGGGCTTCTGCTGTTTATGGACCGGCCGGGAAAACATAGCCGGTCCGCTTGCCGGATGCGCAGCCCTTATCATATGAATATACTGTATGTTTTATACGCACCGAGCGGTGTTTGTCGAATTACAGAGAAGGAGTCCAATGCGCCTCACGCTCCACACGGATTATGCGCTGCGCGTGCTGATGTATGTCGGTGTGAAGGGGGAGGATTTGTCCACGATCCCCGAGATCGTCGAGCATTTCGACATTGCCAAAGGCCACGCCATGAAAGTGGTCCATCAACTCGGGAAGCAGGGGTATCTGGAGACGATCCGCGGCAAGCGAGGCGGGATACGGCTCGCCCGGAAGCCGGCTCAGATCAATGTCGGCGCGGTCGTCCGCGACATGGAGGAGGAGCTGGGCGTGCTCGGCTGCTTGCAGGGAGGCGAAGGCTATTGCCGCATCGAAGGATGCTGCATGCTGCGAAGTGCGTTGCGCGATGCAACAAACGCATTCCTGGCCACGCTCGACGGCTACACGCTTGCCGACCTGGTGAGACCGCAGCGGGCGCTTGCCCGATTGCTGCAGCTCGACGAAGCCGCGCATCCCTCGAAAGCGCAGGGCAGCGCACGCCGGCGCCTGGCACCGGCGCCCTGAGCCGCGCCGTCGGCCAGGATGGCGATGGAGGAGACCCCGACGGCAGTGTCCGGCCAAAGCGTCGCCAACGGAGGACTGAACGCTTCGGCACGGCAAGACCCTACCGCGAAGCCCCTCCCGGCTTCGGCGAAAAGAAATGAGCGAATTTATCGCTTGTGTCCTTCCACTCGTCGGCGTCGTCCGGCGGCGTTCCCTTGCGCGTAATGTTCGGCCACTGACCCGCATAGGTGCGGTTGTGCTCCAGCCAGGGCTCGCCGCCGGGATCGCTGTCGGGAAGGATCGCTTCCGCCGGGCATTCCGGCTCGCACACACCGCAGTCGATGCATTCGTCGGGGTGGATGACGAGCATGTTTTCGCCTTCGTAGAAGCAGTCAACCGGACAGACCTCGACGCAATCCATGTACTTGCACTTGATGCAGGCCTCGTTCACGACATAGCTCATGGGCTGCTCCCGCCGCTGCGGCATTCCGGCCCTGGCCGTGCCGCGCAGCCAAAAAGATACGTATGGATTATATCTTATAGCATGGCGTCTGGACGATAACCCTGCCTGCGCCTTTCCGACGCAGAACGCCGACACCCCAGCACCGCCTGCAAGGACATGTCTGGCGGAAGCTTTGACGCGAGCGTGCTCCACAGCCGATCTTTGCAGAAACATCAAAGCGTCATACATCTTTACAGATGATTTTACGGGAGGCCGCGATGGCCGGCACCGGCTATGTTGTGAAGAACATAGAAACGATTGCGGAAGGCAGCGACGTGCGGGCGCGGCTCTACACGCTGGCGCCCGGCGATGTCATTCCCTGGCATTATCATACGGGCGTTACCGACTGGTACTTCTGCCTCGCAGGGACCTTGCGGATCGAGACCCGCGCGCCGCGTGCCGAGGGGCGGCTCAACGCCGGCGGACGTTACGCGATCCCGCCCAAGACCGCGCACCAGATCTCGAACGGAGGCGACGGCGAGGATTGCTGCTTTCTGCTGCTGCAGGGCGTCGGCGTGTACGACTTCAACAAGATCCGGGACTGACGCCGGATACGGCCTGCTATGACACGGGTGCGTCGCTGCGTTCGCCCTCCCTTCTGGGAGCGGCGGGCAGCGCGTCCATGGCGGCGAGCCGCTGTTCGAGCGCGGTCACCAGCTGCACCAGCTCGTACACTTCCTGCTCGCGCAGAAGGTCGAGCTTCTGGTGCAGCAATTCGATCTCCAACTCGGCCTTGACGTTGATCTTGTAGTCGCTCTCGCATTGTGCCGATCGATTGCCGCCTGGCGGTTCTGGCTCATCATGATGATCGGCGCCGTATAGGCCGCCTGAAACGACAGCGCCAGGTTGAGCAGGATAAAGGGATAGGGATCCCACGCCCTGATCCAGCCCACGACGTTGATGGCGATCCACAAGCCCAGAAGAATGCTCTGCACGATAATGAACCGCCAGGAGCCGACGGTCGCGGCCAGGCGGTCGGCAACGCGGTCGCCGAGTCCGAGCGGCGGGGTGACCGTTGCGGTCTGTGCCGGGTTCTGCTCCCGCAATCGGGTGAGCCTAGCCAGCTCTTCGAAGGTGAGACGGTGCCGCGCGATTGTGCTCTCGGTCATGTCCTTCATTTTCTCGATATCGTGCCTGCCGACAGGGAAGCCGCCGCCGATCCGGGGCTTTCGCCAAATGCACATCGGCAGGCTCAAGCGATGTGCCCGGCTCTGCCGGCAATATCGATGCGGCTTCAGGGCTGGTCATCCGGCGTTTGCGAGTCGTCCGTCGGTCGGTTGGAAATTGCGGGCTCCCGCGCTCGGTTGAGATCGATGATGCCATCGCCGCGAAGGCGCCGTGCGCCGATGGTGCCAGTAAGATAGTGCCGGGCGGGTAGCCTAAAAACAACCTTGCCGAAACCGTTGCGCGCAGCGCGCGAGCAAGGGCTGCGTTCGCGCGTCACGTCTCGCAGCGACAGCGCCCACAGCCCTGGCTGTTCATGATCTCCGGATCAGGATAATTGATCACCCCGGAATGCGGTTCAAAATACAACCGGAGTGTTCAATTCCATGCTGCCTTAGCGCAGCTCAAGATCCTGTGTGCCAATGGGTCATTTGGCTGCGTAAAACGGGCACCAACCGTCAGGGGATCGGGCTGGTGGCAATCCGGCATGCCGCGACCGCGTCGGCCGAAGGCTCAGCCGCCGCCTTCGAGCACCGCCTTCGCGATCGCAGCGCGCGAGATGCCGTAGCGGTCGAGTAATTGCTCCATCGTGCCGGAATGCGGCAATGCGGCGATGCCGAGGCGGCGGACCGGTGCGGCCGGGCCGATTGCGGCGGCCACTGCCTCGCCGAGCCCGCCGGCGCAGGCGTGGTCCTCGACAACGACGATCCTGCCGGTTTCCTCTGCCGCCCGGCGCAATGCCGCGACATCGAGCGGTTTGACCGAATAGGCGTCGATAACGCGCGCCGAGATCCGGTCGCGGTGCAATGTCTCATGTGCAGCCAAGGCCTCGTGCACGGTGATCCCGGCCGCGACGATCGCGACCCGGTCATGCGGCGAGGTGCGCAGGATCTTGCTGCCGCCGATCGGGAACTCCTCGCCATTGCCGTAGATGACCGGCGTCTTCGGCCGCGTCGTGCGGATGTAAACGAGGCCGGGCGCCTCTGCCGCCGCCTCGGTCAATTTTTCCGCGGCGACCGCGTCGGCCGGATAGAGCACGGTGCTGTCAATCAGCGCGCGGAACATCGCGAGGTCTTCGAGCCCCATCTGCGAGGGTCCGTCCTCGCCGATCGAGACGCCGCAATGGCTGCCGCACAACACGAGATGCGCCGGCCGGCTGTACTGGCTCATGCGGATGAAGTCGTAGGCGCGCGATAAAAACGCCGCAAAGGTCGCAGCAAAGGCGCGCTTGCCGCAGGATGCGAGCCCCAGCGCGACCCCGATCATGGTTTGCTCGGCGATATAGGCCTCAAAAAAGCGGTCGGGGAATGTCTCGGCAAAGCTCTCGATGCCGGTCGAGTTCCGCACGTCGCCGTCGAGGACAACAACGCTCGGATCGACCTCGCCGAGCTTGACGAGCGCCGCGCCGAACGCCTGCCGCGTCGCGACTTCCTCGCCGAGACGATGGGATACCGCGATCCGCCGCCGCGCCGCCGGAGACGGTGCCGGACGCTCCGCGACCCGGCGCGGTGCGACCGCGAGCGCATTCCGGGGTTCGCCGAGTTCGGCAAGAGCGTTCTCCATCTGCGCGCGGTCGAGCGGCTTGCCGTGCCAGCCGAGGGCGCCTTCGAGAAAGGAGACGCCCTTGCCCTTGACTGTGCGCGCAATGATCGCGGTCGGGCCGCCTTTGCCGGCACCTTCGAGCGCCTCGACGACGGCCGCCATGTCGTGACCGTCGATCTCGACCGCCTGCCAGCCGAAGGCGGCAAAGCGGCGGGCGAGGACCGCGCTGTCGTGACGGTACGGCGCCGTCCCGCTCTGGCCGAGAGCATTCATGTCGACAATCGCAACGAGGCTGGCGAGCGTGTTGAGGGCGGCGAACTGCGCCGCCTCCCACACCGCGCCTTCCGAGCACTCGCCGTCGCCCAAGAGGCAATAGACGCGCGCCGCGATGCCGTCGAGGCGGTTGGCCGCGGCGATGCCGCAGGCGGCGGCAAGACCCTGGCCGAGCGCGCCGGTGGCGATCCGCACCCAGGGATTGGCCGCGGTCGGATGGCCTTCGAGCGAGCTGCCGAGCCGGCGCAACGACAGCGGGTCCTCCGAAATCGCGCCGGCCTCGGAGAGCGCCGCCCACAGGATCGGCGCGGCATGACCCTTCGACAGGACAAGGGTATCGACATTGCGCGCCGCGGGATCTTTCGGGTCCCAGCGCATGATGCAAAAGAACAGCGCTGCGATGATGTCGGCGCAGGACAGGCATGAGGTCGGATGCCCCGAGCCCGCTTCGGTGGTCATGCGGATGACGAGCCGCCGCAGCCGCCGGGCCTCCTCGCACAGCGGGTCGAGTTCGACCGCGGCGGCGTAACGCCGGCGCTTGGCGTCGAGCCCGCGCAGCAGCGCGTCGAAGGGCTCGTCAAACTTCTCGATCCCCTCGTTTTCGAGCTGGGTCGCGACGCAGTCGAGGCCGATGCCGAGCCGTTCCAGATCGGCCATGACCCGGCGCGCCTCGGGGAGTCCCTCTTCGATCATCGCGCGCACCGCTCCGTGTGCGAGAAAGGCCGCGATTGTCGCCTCGGGCATCGTGTTGACCGTCATCGGGCCGATCAGCGGCTCGACATACATCAGCGGGGGATAGGCCGGGTTCTTCGGGCCGGTACTGGCCCAGAGAAGGCGCTGCACGCGCGCCCCCCTCTCCGCCAGCGCCTGCCAGCGCGCGCCCGCAAAGATGCGCTTCAGGCTCTGATAGGCGAGCTTGGCGTTGGCGGTCGCGGCCTTGCCGAGAAGCGCCTGCGGGTCCGGCTCCCGCGCCGCGCCGCCGGGGACGATGCGGTGCCGCAGCAATTGGTCGACGAGCACGTCGATGCGGCTCAGAAAGAGGCTGGCGACCGAGGCGATGCGGTCGACCGGCCGCCCGGCGGCGAGACGGCGTTCGAGCGCGCGCAGATAGGCTTCGGCCACCGCTTCGTAATGCGGGATCGAGAACAAGAGGGTGATGTTGACGTTGATCCCCTCGTACAGCAGCTCCTCGATGGCCGGCAGCCCGGCCAATGTGCAGGGGATCTTGATGAACAGGTTGGGCCGCTCGACAAGGGCGGCGAGGCGGCGCCCTTCGGCGATCGAGGCCCCTGTGTCGTGTGCGAGGTGGGGCGAAACTTCGAGGCTGACATAGCCGTCGGCGCCCCCGGTTTCCTCGTACACCCGGCGCAGCATGTCGCACGCTTCCCGGATGTCCGCGACGGCGAGTTCCTCATAGGTCTCCGCCGCCGAGCGGCCGGCAGAAGCGGCCCGCTCGATGGCGCGGTCGTAATCGCTGCTCGCAATCGCTTTGGCGAAGGTCGCGGGGTTGGAGGTGACGCCGCGCACCCCGCTCGCGACAAGGCGGGCCAGTTCGCCGCTCCTGATCAGGTGGCGACTCAAATCGTCAAGCCAGCAGCTCTGTCCGAGTGCGGCAAGTTGCGACAATGCGTTCATGGCCGATGCCCGTTGTGTTCCGCGGCCGCCTTGCCCGGAGACAACGCATCCGCTTGCCGTGGCACCCGCCCGGGGCCGTGCCGGGGGGTGCCCTTGTTCACGCAACTCCGCCGGCCGTGGTCGAGTTCCCGGCGCAGCGGCGCGACGACGCGGCGAGGACAGGAGGAAAGGGGGATCGGTATGCGAGCGGACAGGGTCGCCGGCGAGAATGCCGAGGCTGCCTCCGCAGACGTGCCTTCTGGGCCGGCCCGGATCGCCTCAGCGCACGGCGCGGTCGAGCAGCACTTGTCGCAGGACCACCGCATCATTGTGCTGCTCGTCGCGAGCCCCGTATACGAGCGTCAGTGGTCCGGCATGAGCCAATCGCAGCAGCTCGTCGAGCGGCTCGGAATGATGGACAAGTTCGCTTCTATAGCGCCGCTGAAACTCGTCCCATAAAGCGGGGTCATGATGAAACCACCGCCGCAATTCGGTACTCGGCGCGAGATCGCGGAACCAGTGGTCGATCGCCGCTTCCGCCTTGGGTACCCCGCGCGGCCACAGGCGGTCGACCAGCACGCGCGTACCGTCGCTCGCGGCCGGCGGCTCGTAGGCCCGCTTGAGCCGGATGTCGAGCTGGGCCATCGCTCACGCCTCCAAGGTCCGGCGGGCATCCGCCTCGCCCGATGCCTTCGGGGCGAGGCGGGACCATCGGGGCCGGTCAGGCGTCCGGCGGGAAGAATACCAGTGTGCGGACCTCGATGCTCTCCCGTGGCGGCGCGCCGGGGGTCAGCGGGTTCTCGAACGAGGTGTGGAACGACAGCCGGGCGCGGCCGTCATTGGCGCTGTCATGGACCCGGATCAGCAGCGCTTCGTCGGTCTGCATCTCCGAGAAATAGTACCAGCGGTGGGCCGGGTTGTACGCTACCCGCGAAGTCTCGCCCCGCACATGGGCATAGACGAGATCGCTGGCGATCAGATCATTGTCGGTAAAGCTTTGCGCATCGCACAGGGCCAGCGGCGAATCCTGCACCGGACCGCGGATCGGGCGCCAGACATTGACGATGCCGAAGCGATGCTTCAGCAGCTCCTCGGCCTCGGCGCCGAGATGATCGCGCACCCGCCGGGGCGCCGAGTTCACCGTGTGGTCGTTGTGCACCTGCCGCGAGGGCACAGCCAAGCCGGGCCGCGTGGCGTTGCGCACATTGTGGTCGAAGATGACGACGCGGCTGGCGCCCAGGGTCTCGCGCAGCAGGCGTTCGACCTCGGGATAATAGACGCGCTTGATCTCCTCTGGCGAATAGAAGTCGGCGACCGCGGTCGGCGCCTTGATCAGGGCAAAGCCGTTGCGGTCGAGCGTGAACTCGGCTTCACGGCCGCGCGCATCCGCGATCGTCACCTCGTGCGGATCGTCGGTCCCGTTCCAGACCGGCACGCCGGGCGGCGGCTCGATGCGGTAGCGCGCCGGCTTTTCCGCACCGCGTTTCAGGTAGTGGAGCGTCGCAGTGAGGGTCTGGGGGGATGCAGCGACATCGAGCGGCATGGTCGAACCTCCTCTGGGATGAAGAGCCCCTGGTTAGCGCTCCGGCGGCGTCCGATCGAGAGGGATGTCAGCCGGGCCTTTCCTGATAGCCCTGTTTCGGCGCGGGCCGGATCGCGTCAGCACTATTATTGTCGCCCTATTTTACATTGTCAAATCGGTTGTCAATCTATAACTCCGCAATTTACCTGTTAAATAGTGCTCCGTTCCTGTGACGTCTTGAAGTGTAAAGGGTCGGCTCATCGCCGGGTGCTTCGACACTCAAATGTGCGCGATCCCTGAGCCTGACGTCAGGCGCGCAGAAACGTCGTGATCTCCTGCGTCAATTCCCGCGGCATCTGTTCCGGCAGGAAATGGCCTGTCGGCATCGCCTTGCCCTGCACGTGGACGGCGCGCTCCTGCCAGGTCTGCAGAACATCGTACATGCGATGGAACGGTCCCTTTTCCGACCACAGCACGAGCAGCGGGCACCGGATCTTTTTGTCGAGGTCCGCCTTGTCGTGCGCGAGGTCGATCGAGGCCGCTGCGCGATAGTCCTCGCAGATAGCACGGATCGTCTCGGGCTGGCGGAACGTGCGCAGATATTCTTGAAACGCGGCGGGGCCGATCCAATCGGGCAACGGGTCCGTGAGCTTGCTTCCGCCAAGCCACAGCAACGTGCATTTCAGAAAATATTCGGCGCTGTTCTCGACCATGGTTTCGGGAAACGGGGACGGCTGAACCAGCAGAAACCAGTGGTAAAAAATCGTGGCGAACTCCTGCGTGATGTCCTGGTACAGCCGGTAGGTCGGGACAATATCGAGGACGACGAGCTTGGTCAGCGCTTCGGGGTGATCGAGAGCCAGGCGATGCGCCGCGCGGCCGCCCCGGTCATGCCCGACGAGCGCGAACTTCGCAAACCCCAGATGCCGCATCACGTCCACCTGATCCTGCGCCATTGCCCGCTTTGAGTACCCGATGTGATCCTCGCCTCCGGGCGGCTTGCTGCTGTCGCCGTAGCCGCGCAGGTCCGTCATCACGACAAAATAATCCCGTGCCAGCGCCGGCGCGACCTTGCGCCAGAGCACATGCGTCTGCGGAATGCCGTGCAGCAGAAGCAGCGGCGAACCGTTGCGGTTGCCGCCGTAAACGGTGTTGATCGTCGCGCCCGAAGTCTTGATCTGTGCGGTTTCAAATCCTTCGAAAAAGGGCTCATGCCGGGTCTCGGATTCAGCCTCTGCGCGCGCATCGTGCCGATTGCTTTGCATCTCGCTCCTCCCTTGTTACTTAGAATTCTTAGAGCTTGTTTGAGTCGCTGCCAGCGCTGCGAAGTCGGCGGAATGCGCTACGCTTTTCCGCCCTACACCGTCCTCGTAGGGCGGAAAAGCGTAGCGCATTCCGCCACTTTCATCACTCAAACAGGCTCCTGCAGGGCGCCAGCTTCAGCCGTCGCAAGATTTGCCGGTGCGGTCCGCATCCGCACCGGCGGTCGGGATGTCGCGCACAGCGCATTGCTCCTGCGTGCCTGACCGCCCGGGCTTTTGCCTTCCTGACGGAGTGTGGTAGGCAGAGGCGATCTTGACGGCCGTTTGGACCACCTTGCGCCCGCGCACCTCCGGGAGCCGATGCCGGCAGGGCGGGTCAGTGTCAAGGACGCAGCCGCAAACAGCAACGGCGCGGAGAGGAGGTCGACATGGCAGAGCAAAGGCAGGTCAGGCACATCAAGCGCGAGAGGGCGCAGGCGCGCGGCTATTCGCAGGCGGTGGTCACCCAGGGCGGGCGTGTCGTCTGGCTGGCCGGGCAGACGGCGGCCGAGGATGCCGCCGGCCGATCGCTCGCGCATGATTTCGACGGCCAGGTGCGCGAGGTGTTCGATCGCCTCGGCAAGACACTCGCCGAGGTAGGCGGCACGCTCGGCGACATGGTGACGATGACGGTGTTCATCACCGACGCCCGCTGGGGCGACCGCTTCACCCAATTGCGCTGCAAGATTTTCGGCGACAATTTTCCGGCGAGCGCACTGATCACCGTCGCCGGCCTCGCCCGGCCGGAACTGCTGGTTGAAGTGCAGGGGATCGCCGTCATCGACTGATCCATGCCATCCCCGGCAGCGACACAGAGGCGCGAGGGGGGACGGCATGCGCTTCCGGCGCCGCCGAGGCGGCGACCTCGGCCGGGCGCAAGCTCATCGCCGCGGCCTTCCGCCGACCGCTGCGGGGCGGGGAGCGCCGATCTCATGGCCCCGGCGTCAAGGCGGCGGCCGCCGCTTCTTCCGGCGCTGGGGCGGCGGCGAGGCGGCGTTCGGCTTCGGCGCGGATGATCCGGGCCAGTTCCGGCTGGCGCGCCATCAATTCATGAAAATCGACGATGTCGAGCGCGAGCAGGGTCGAGGGCTCGACCGTGGTGACCGTAGCGTTGCGCGGCGCGCCGCTCAAGAGCGCCAATTCGCCGAAGAACTGGCCGACGCCGAGGCGCACCGGCTGTGGCTGGAGCTGGATCTCGACCTCGCCCGCGGCGACAAAATACATGCGGTCGCCGTGCTCGCCGCGGTGAAAGACGACGGCGCCGGCGGGGAATTCGCGCGGCCGCAGGAGCTGCGCGACCTCGGCGATGACCGCCGTGCCGATATGGCGAAAGAACGGTACGTCGTGCACAATCTGCCAGATCCGCAGAAATTCGCGACGCCGCGACTCCTCGGCATAGCCCGAAGCAAGAATGCCGGCCCACAAGGCGAACAGCATGATGCCGGTAACCATGACGATCCCGGCGAGGGCCCGCCCCAGGACCGTGGTCGGGACGGCGTCGCCGTAGCCGGTCGTCGTCATTGTCGCAATCGCCCACCACAGCGCTGCCGGGATCGAGGTGAAGGGGTGGGGGTCCGCCTGACCCGGATGGGGAGCGTGGCGCTCGATCAGATAGGCAAGGCTCGCCGCGATCATCAGGACGATGCCGAAGCCAAGCAGGACCGACAGCATGGCCTGCGCTGACTGGCGGAGGACGCGGCCGAGGCTTCTGAGGCCCGGGGCATAGCGGATCGGCTTCAGCGCCCAGACGAAGGCGAGGAGGCTCGCGCGATACACTCCGAACAGCGGGGCGAGGACGACCGGGAGCACGCCGAACAGGTCGAGGAGCCCCTCCGGCGAGAGCGCCCAGGCGAGCCGCGCGCGCTGGGCCCCGCGATGTTCAGCCCCGGGGGCGCCGCCGGCGGCGGCGAGGCGCAGCGCGTATTCGGCGCAGAAGAAGGCGCAGACGAGCCCGAACCCGACGTCGATCAACGCTTCGTGAGCCTGCCGCCACGCCGTCTCGGTGTCGGCGCACAGGACCGCGATCCCGGTCGCGACCATCAGGTGGTGGACGAGGCGGAAGATTCGGGCGGCGCCCTCCCGGGTCTCGGGCTGAAGGATCTGGTAGAGCCGCGCCGGGGACATGCCGCATTCTAGGACTGCGGCGGCCCGGCCGAACAGATCCGATCGCCCCGTGCACCGGGGCGCCTCGCTTGTTATATGATCCGCTTCATGTCCGAACCCGCCGTTTTTTCTCGGCCGCCGGCCGAGAGCGCCCATCTCGCCGGGCTCAACGAGGCGCAGCGCCTCGCCGTCGAGACCGTAGAGGGGCCCCTTCTGGTGCTCGCCGGCGCCGGGACCGGCAAGACCCGCGTATTGACCGCTCGGCTCGCGCACATCCTGCGCACCGGCCGTGCCCTCCCCTCCGAAATCCTTGCCGTGACCTTCACCAATAAGGCGGCGCGCGAGATGCGCGAGCGGCTCGAAGCGATGATCGGGCGCAGCGCCGATGGGTTGTGGCTCGGCACTTTTCATGCGATCGCTGCGCGCATCCTGCGTCGCCACGCCGAAGCCGTGCGCTTGAAGCCGAGCTTCACGATCCTCGACACCGACGACCAGATCCGCCTTTTGAAGCAGATCCTCGCCGCCGAGAACATCGACGAACGGCGCTGGCCGGCGCGCGCAGCGCTCGCCGTCATCGAGCGCTGGAAGGATCGCGGCCTCGCCCCCGACCGGGTCCCCGCGGGCGAAGCCAGCGCTTTTGCCGAGGGCAAGGCAGTCGCCCTCTATCGCCATTACCAGGAGCGGCTTTTGACCGTGAACGCGGTCGATTTCGGTGACCTGTTGTTGCACAACCTGAACCTGTTGACCGGCAATCCCGACATCCTCGCCGATTACCAGCGGCGCTTTCGCTATCTGCTGGTTGACGAGTACCAGGACACCAACGTCGCTCAATATTTGTGGCTGCGGTTATTGGCACAGAGCCGCAAGAACCTTTGCTGTGTCGGCGACGAGGACCAGTCGATCTATGGCTGGCGCGGCGCCGAGATCGGCAATATCCTGCGCTTCGAAGCGGATTTTCCCGGCGCCACGATCGCCCGGCTTGAGGAGAATTACCGCTCGACCGCGCACATCCTGGGCGCCGCCGCCGGGGTCATCGCCCACAACCGCGGCCGCTACGACAAGACCTTGTGGACGAGCGCCGGCGCCGGCCGCAAGGTCGTGGTCCGCGCCCTGTGGGACGCCGACGAGGAGGCGCGCTGGGTCGGTGACGAGATCGAGTCGCTGCAGCGCCAGCATCACAAACTGGCGCAGGTCGCGATCCTGGTGCGCGCCGGCTTTCAGACCCGCGAATTCGAGGAGCGCTTTATCGCCCTGGCGCTCCCCTACCGCGTCCTCGGCGGGCCGCGCTTTTACGAGCGCCAGGAGATCCGCGACGCGCTCGCCTATCTGCGCCTTGTCCATCAGCCGGCGGACGACCTCGCCTTCGAGCGCATCCTCAACACGCCGCGGCGCGGCATCGGCAGCGCCAGCGTCCAGCAATTGCACGCGCTCGCCCGCGCCGAAGGCTTGCCGCTCAGCGCCGCGGCGCGGCTCCTGATCGCCAGCGACCGGCTGCGGGGAGCGGCGCGCACCGCGCTCGTCGGCTTTCTCGCCGCGCTCGACCGCTGGCGCCTCCAGGCCGAAAGCGCTTCGCATACCGATCTCGCGCAGATCGTGCTCGACGAAAGCGGTTATACCGCAATGTGGCAGGCCGACCGCTCGGCCGACGCGCCGGGGCGGCTCGAAAACCTGAAGGAACTGATCGTCGCGATGGCCGAGTTCGAAAACCTCGGCGGCTTTCTCGAACATGTCAGCCTGGTCATGGACAATGCCGGCGCGGCCGACGGCGATATGGTCTCAGTGATGACCTTGCACAGCGCCAAGGGGCTCGAATTCGACACGGTCTTTCTGCCCGGCTGGGAGGAGGGCGTGTTCCCGAACCAGCGGGCGATGGACGAGAACGGGCTGAAAGGGCTCGAAGAAGAGCGCCGGCTCGCCTATGTCGGGCTGACCCGCGCACGTCGGCGCGCCTATGTCTCGTTCGCCGCCAACCGGCGCATCCACGGATTGTGGCAGAGCGCGATGCGCTCGCGCTTTGTCGAGGAATTGCCTAAGGAGCATATCGAGTTCGTCGCCGAATTGGGGTTGCGGCCGGGCGCGGCGCGAGCCGCAGGCCGCGATTGGGGAAATACGGCCCCGGCCTGGCCGCCGACGCGGCGGCCGTGGTCCGATGCCGCGCCCCCGCCCCTGATCGAAAGCGCTCCCGTGCCGCGCCGCGGCGCGGAATTGCGCAAGAAGGGCGGCTTTGCCGTCGGCGACCGGGTGTTCAGCCAGAAATTCGGCCGCGGGACCGTTACCGCGGTCGAGAGCAACAAGCTCGCGGTCCATTTCGACGAGGCCGGCGACAAGAAGGTCATGGACGCCTTTGTCGAGCGCGAATCATAGAATCATAAGGGCAAATAAAACAGTTTCGCAGGATGCCGATCTCGCAGTGGCTGACGAACTGTTCGAGATGAGCGACCTTTCCCGGGCACGACCGGACTGCCGATGACCGTCTGGGTCAGCCCGCGCGGGAATGCGCGCCATGATGTGCGGATCAAGGTCAATCAGGTCCACGGCAATCAGATGACGATCGCCAATGCGGCTGTGGTCGGCGTTCGTCCGACCCCGCATATGATCGCAGGCCGCCTCGCCCCGGATGATGAACGGGCAGTGTTCAATGGGCGTTCCTGAACACCGATGCGCTCGTCGCCTATTGGGAAGGCCGGATCGATACAATCGAGCTGGGCCGGAGGTTGAAGCCGCTTCCCACGGCATGAACGATGGGCTTGGACAATACAGATGATTGAGGCGAGGGGGATCTGGCGCTTATGTGCCCGGGTGCACGGCGCGGCGGCGGCGGCGGCGGTTCTTGACTTGCTAGACGCCGGCGCGGGCGCGGTTTCGATCTTCGAGAGCGCAGCCGGGGAATGGCTGGTCGAGGCCTATCCGGCGGCGCCGCTGCTCACCCCCGAGCTTGCCGCCCGCCTTCATCTCGCCGCGGCGGCGGCGGGCGGCGCCTTGCTCGCTACCGACGAGGCGAGGCTCCCCCTGCGCGACTGGCTCGCCGAAAACCGGCTCGCTTTTCCGCCGCTGTCGGTCGGGCGGTTCTTCATCTACGGCTCGCATTACCAGGATCGCGTGCCAGGCGGAAAGATCGGCATCCGCGTCGATGCGGCGACCGCCTTCGGCACCGGCGAGCACCCCTCGACCCGCGGCTGTCTGCTGGCGCTCGCCGATCTGGCAAGGCGGCAGCGTTTCCGTGATCCGCTCGACATCGGGACCGGCACCGGGATTCTCGCGATCGCCGCCGCCAAATGGCTGCGCCGTCCGGTCCGGGCGAGCGACATCGATGCCGCCGCGGCCGCAGCCGCTCGCGAAAACGTCGTAAAGAACGGGGTCGCCGGCTTCGTGCGGGTGCGCGCCGCGCCGGGATATCGCGATCGCGCATTGAAGGGGCGGCATTACGACCTCGTCCTGTCGAACATCTTGGCGCGTCCGCTGGCCCTGATGGCGCGCGATCTGGCGCGGGTGCTGGCGCCGGGGGGACGGGCGGTTCTGTCCGGGATTTTGGCGCGGCAGGAGAGAGTCGTGCTCGCCGCGCATCGCGGCTGCGGGCTCGCCCTCGATCGCCGCTATCTGATCGACGGCTGGTCGACCCTGGTTCTCTACCGCCCTGGTTCTCTACCGACAGCCGGCCGCGCAATTGGCAAGCGGCGGGGAAGCCCCTATGGTGCACACCCGACAAGGAGCGGGCGATGACGACAGAGGTTGCGGTTGGCCCTCAACCACCAGACCGCCATTTAACAGAGCTGCTGCGCAAGGCAGGGTCGGCCTACGACCCGGACGGAGTGCGCGGCGTGATCGCGGGCGTGTTGGCGGCGCCGCCCGCGGTCGGCACGAGCTGGCATGGATTGATCGCCGACCCGGTGCCGGCGGAGCT
This sequence comes from Allostellaceae bacterium, assembly GCA_035252905.1. Classification (GTDB taxonomy): domain Bacteria; phylum Pseudomonadota; class Alphaproteobacteria; order ATCC43930; family CGMCC-115725; genus AP-15. The sequence continues at coordinate 16,160 of DATFCQ010000202.1, forward strand.
GGCCGAGGCGCTTGAAGCGCTGAAGGCGGAAATGGCACGGGACCGGCATGACGGGCTCGGCCGCGAGGATTTCGCCCGTCTGCCGCGGGCGGCGCGCCTCGCCCGATTGCGCGAAGCGCTGTCCCTGCAGGGCCTCGACGGTTTCATCGTGCCGCGCGCCGACGAACATCAGGGCGAATACGTGCCGCCCTGCGGCCAGCGCCTTGCCTGGCTGACCGGCTTTACCGGCTCAGCCGGGCTTGCCGTCATCTTGCGCGAGCGCGCCGCCTTGTTTGTCGACGGACGCTATACATTGCAGGCGGCGGCGCAGGTCGACCGCGACGCCTTTGAGATCCGCCATGTTGTCGACGAGCCGCCAGCGGAGTGGATCGCCGTGGCGCTCGAACCCGGCACGGCGCTCGGCTACGACCCGTGGCTGCATACGCCGCACGAGGTCGGGCGGCTGCGCACCGCCGCGGAACGGGCCGGGGCGGTTCTGCGCGCGGTCTCCGACAATCCGCTCGATCGGATCTGGCAGGACCGTCCGGCGCGCCCCTTGGCGCCGGTCGTGTCGCACGACCAGCGCTTTGCCGGCGAGAGCGCGGCGCAGAAGCGCGGCCGGCTTGCCGCGGCGCTCGCCGCCGACGGGGCCGCCGCGGCGGTCCTGACGATGCCGGAATCGATCGCTTGGCTGCTCAACATCCGCGGCGGCGACGTGCCGCACACGCCGTTGCCGCTGTCCTTCGCGATCCTGCGCCAGGATGGCGGGGTGGCTTGGTTTGTCGACCGCCGCAAACTCGCCCCCGGTCTCGACCGCCATCTCGGCAACGAGGTTATGGTCGCCGCGCCGGAGGAATTCGGTGCGGCGCTCGACGCATTGGCCGCCGCCGGCGGGCGGGTGCGCATCGACCCGGCGACCGCCGCCTCCTGGGTCTTTGACCGGCTCGCGGCGGCGGGGGCGCAGATCCAGACCGCCGCCGATCCGTGCCTGTTGCCGAAAGCCTGCAAGAACCCGGTCGAATTGGCTGGCACCCGCGCCGCGCATCGCCGCGACGGCGCCGCCCTGACGCGCTTTCTTGCCTGGCTGGCGCGTGAGGCGCCCAAGGGACGCCTGACCGAGATCGCCGCCAGCGACAGGCTCGAAGCCTTTCGCCGCGGGGGCGATCATTTTCGCGACCTGTCCTTCCCGACGATCTCGGGCGCCGGCGCCAACGGCGCGATCGTCCATTACAAGGCGACCCCCGAGACCGACGGGCGGATCGAGCCGGGAATGCTCTACCTGCTTGATTCGGGCGCGCAATATCTCGACGGCACGACCGACGTGACACGCACGATCGCGATCGGCGCACCGACCCCGGAGATGCGCGACCGCTTCACCCGGGTCTTAAAAGGCCACATCGCCCTGGCCTTGGCGCGCTTCCCGAAGGGGACGACCGGGACGCAACTCGACGCCCTCGCCCGCTGCGCGTTGTGGCAGGAGGGGCTCGATTACGACCACGGCACCGGCCACGGGGTCGGCAGCTATCTCGGCGTACACGAAGGCCCGCAGCGGATCTCGAAGGCGGCGAGCACACAGGCGCTATTGCCGGGGATGATCGTCTCGAACGAGCCCGGCTATTACAAGACCGGCGCCTACGGCATCCGCATCGAGAACCTGGTCCTGGTGCAGCCGGCCGAGGAGGAAGGCGAGCGCGCAATGCTGCGCTTCGAGACTCTGACCCTGGCGCCGATCGACCGCCACCTGGTCGAGCCCTCCCTGCTTTCCGCCGGGGAGATCCGTTGGCTCGACGCCTATCACGCGCATGTGCGCGAGACGCTTGCGCCGCTCGTCGACCGCGAGACCGCCTCCTGGCTCGACACAGCGACGGCGCCGATCGCAGGAGCCTGACCGATGACGCTGCAGCCCTTTGTCCCCGGCGGTTACCGCTTTCTGCCGTTTGCCTTCCAATATTCGGGCGGAGCCGCGGCCCTGCCGGGCTTTGCGGTCGAGCGGGTGCGTTTCAGGACATTGCTGCCGCTCGCCGACGGCTTTGCCGCGATCGAAGCTCACCTCGCCCGGATCGGGCGGCCGCCGGGGGCGCTCTGCGCCTGCGAATTGCGTTCGCCGGCGCAGTTCACCGAGGCCGGGTTCACCGCCTTCAACCGCCATTACGTCGAGCGGCTTGCCGCCTGGGGCCTCTTTCGCGACGAGGTCAACCCGGTCGCCCGCACCAATGTCTGCCCCGAGATCGACCCGCCGGCGACGCCGTCCTTTTATGCCTTCTCATATACCGTGCCAGGCGAAGACGGCGGCTTTGTCGCCGCCGGCAGCGGCGAGGCGCGCGAGGGTCCCGGCGGCTATGGCGAACGCATCGTCCGGCTCGGCGATGTGTCGGCCGCGGGAATGCGCGACAAAACGCGCTGTGTCCTCGAAGTCATGGAAGGGCGCCTCGGCGGGCTCGGCTTCGGCTGGGGCGATGTCACCGCGACCCAGCTCTATACGGTCTACGATCCGCACCCGCTTCTCGCCGACGAGATCGTCCGGCGCGGGGCGATGCCGGCCGGGCTGACCTGGCACTACGCCCGTCCGCCGGTGCAGGGGCTCGAAGTCGAGATTGACCTGCGCGGCGTCGCCCGCGAGTTCGTGATCTAAGCAAGTCCGGGCGCGCTGGTCGGCGCACATCCACGAGAAGCGGATGCGAGCGGTCCTGGAAGACCGCCTCGATATCCCTCCCGAAAGACTGCAGGACATCCGGCCATTTCGATGGGGCCATTGGAAAACTTAACGGGTTTCATCCTTGATTTCCTGATCCGGATATGAATGTTCGCGACCCGCGCGGCGCCGAACCAACCAGCATCGTCCCGGCGTCAAGCCGCCAGGCCCACACGATGCCCAGTATCTTCGTCACCTGGGCCCAGTAGGCGTCAGGCTGCTCGATCGAGAAGCGGTAGAGATCGTCGAAATCGCGCGCGCCGAGGCTGTCCTCCAGCCGCATGACATGCGCGCGCAATTGCTCCTTTCTTCGCGATTCACCGTCGCGTGAAATCGGGCTTGCGCTTCTCGCGCAGCGAGGCCAGGCCCTCCCGGACGTCGGGTCCGGTGAAATTCAGGAATTCGAGGCCGAGCGAAGCGTCGAAGATCGGCCCGGCCGTGCGGAACCAGTGGTTCAGGGCATGCTTCGTCCAGCGCACCGCCTGTCGGGCCGATCGGCTGAGCGTGCGCGCGATGTCGAGCGCCTTCGCGTCGAGCTCGGCGTCGTCGACGGCGAGCGAGACGAGCCCGATCCGTTCGGCTTCGGCGCCGGTCAAGGGCTCGCACAGCAGAAGGTAGTATTTGGCCTTGGCCATGCCGCAGAGCAGCGGCCATACCATCGCGGCATGATCGCCGGCGGCAACCCCGAGGCGGGTGTGGCCGTCGATGATCCTCGCATCCCTGGCGGCGATCGATACGTCGGCGAGCAGCCCGGCCACCAGCCCGGCGCCGACCGCGGGTCCGCGCATCGCGCTGACGACAGGCTTTGAGCAGTCGATCAGGTTGCAGACGATGTCTCGCGCCTCCTTCCACACGCGCACCCGCGTCTCGAAATCGGCGACGATCTGTTCGATCAATTCAAGATCGCCGCCCGCCGAGAACGCCTTGCCGGCGCCCGTCAGAACGACCGCGGCGACCTCGCCATCCGCGTCGACGTCGCGCCAGATCTCGGCCAGCTCGCGATGCATCACGTCATCGGCCGCATTCAGCCGCTCGGGCCGGGTCATCGTGATGCGCAGCACGCCCTTGTCGGGCCAGTCCGTCAGCAGACGCGCGTATCGGTCATAGCGATTGGCCATGTCAGTCGCTCCTTCACGTCCTGGTCTTCGCGAGCGCCGCGTCGCCCGCGACAAAGCACCCCTCGCCGCCCTAGAGGCTGTCAGGGATGTGAAGCGAGGAGTGGGACGACATTTTGCGCCATAAGGCAAGCGAAGGCGGCGAGATGCAGGGCGGCCAGGGTCTCGGGCAGGCGTTCGTAGTCGCGAACGCGCCGTCGGAAGTGAGCGGTCCAGGCGAAGGAGCGCTCGGCGACCCAGCGCCGCGGCAACAGAACAAAGCCGCGCTTGGCCTCGGGCGTCTTGACCACGACGAGCCGTATCCCGTGCCGTTTTTGCCTCCTCGGCGGTGGCTTAGCCGGTATAGGCCTGATCGACAAAGGCGATCTCAACACTCTCGCCGGGGGCCTCTTGGACCGCCGCGGTGAGCTTGTCGACTGCCCAAGCGTGTCGACCGCAAGGTGGACCTTCGAGCCCTTCTTGCGCTTGGCGCCGTCATACCCGGCGCGCCCGCCGCTCCTGAGCCTGTCGAAGGGCCAGGGTCGATTGCAAGGTCCGGCTCCGGCTGTCCAAAATCGCGGCCGAGAGGTGCGCGGTGCGGCCGACGGCCCGGCGCAGCAGGATGCGCAGACCGTCAACAAGCGCGGCAAAGACCCCCCCGGCGGCGGTCCAGCGCTCACCCTGCTGCTGTACCACCCCCAGGGCAGCAGATCGTGCGGCATCAAACGCCACGGTGCGCACGATCCAGCGCAGCCCGTTGAACACTCCTGAGCTTGTCGAAGGGCCGCCCGGGACGTACCGACGCAGGTCGGCCAGCAATTTCCGATCCTCTGGGCTCCGCCTCTCCCTCCGACGCAGCACCCTCCAAGCCGCGGTACGCAGCGTTGCCGCTCTCTTCATATGTCTTCTATAGAAGACGTCTGATTTGTATTGTGCTGATATAGAATCTTGGGTACTATATCGTCCTGAAAAAGGTAGATCGTCGTGCAAGACAGGGTCCGGCCACAGCCAGCAGGATCAATCCCCAGCCCCTCCGAGGCCAAGAGCCTCGAAGCCGAGCCGACCGGCGCGACCCGCCGGCGACCTGTCGCTGGCGAGCTTCGCCGGAGCGATCCGGGCAAATCGGTGGGCGCGGTCGTGGCAGCGGCAAACGTTCTGCGCACCTTGCACGGTTCGGAGCGGCCGCTGAATGCAAGCGAGGTCGCCCGCGTCGCCGGTCTCCATCGCGGCACCGCCTACAACATCCTGCGGACGCTGCAAGCCGAGGGCTTTGTCGGGTACGACGAGGCGACCCGCAGCTACTCGGTCAGCCTTCATATCCTCGAACTTGCCTATGGCGTCTTGCGGCGCAGCGGTTTGATGGATCTGGCGCGGCCGCTGATGCACGCGATTTCCGACGCGCACGGCGTTTCGGTTTACCTGTCGAAGGTGCTGGGCCCTTCGTCTCTGCTGCTGTTGGATTGGGTTGGCAATGCGTTCCGCACGGATCTGTATGTCACCGTGGGGCGCCCCTCTCCCGTTCCGGCGGGCGCATCGGGCGTCATCATGGCCGCTTTCGGAAGCAGCAGCGAGCCGGAGCTGGAAGCGCTGTTCTCGAAAGTCGCGTGGTACCAGAAGCCATCTTTCGCGGATTTCCTGGCCCGCGTCAAAGACGCCAAGACATGCGGTTTCGCGGTCGATCGCGGCGCAATGTTTCAGGGAATTACGCTAGTCTCGGTGCCGGTTCTGTCGCCGTCATGGGAGCTGCTGCTGATCCTGACGGCGGCGGGACATGCGCACGACCTCGACGCCGAGGCGCTGGGGGCGCTCAACCGTGCGATGCAGTCGGCGGCGGCGCGGCTCTCGGAGAGCGTGCGGCTGCTGCGTCTCGGTTGATGGCCCGCTTCTGGATCGGCTCTTGAAGGAAGGACAGCATGGTGACCTCGCAGGCGGTCGCGTACGAAGCGCAAACAGATGCGACAGCGGACTTTGATGCCGTCATCATCGGCGCCGGCGTTTCCGGGCTCTACCAGCTCTACAAGCTGCGCGAGCTTGGCCTCAAGGTGCGGGTATTCGAAGCCGGCGCCGGGGTCGGCGGCACCTGGTACTGGAACCGCTATCCCGGCGCGCGCTTCGACTCGGAGAGCTGGACCTACGGCTACTCGTTCTCGAAGGAACTGCTCGAAGAATGGGATTGGGAAGAGCACTTCGCGGCCCAGCCCCAGACCGAGCGATATCTCAACCATGTCGCCGACAAGTTCGACCTGCGTCGCGACATTCAATTCAACAGCCGCGTCGCCGCCGCGCATTACCGCGAAGAGACCCGTAGGTGGGAAGTCACGTTGGAAGGCGGCGGCCGCTATTCGACGCGCTTTCTGATCACCGCCATCGGCATTCTCTCAGCGCCGACGATGCCGAACATTCCCGGCGTCGAGGCATTCAACGGCCTGTCCTGCCATACTCATAGCTGGCCCAAGGACGGCGTCGATTTCGCCGGCAAGCGCGTCGGCATCATCGGCACCGGTGCAACGGCGGTGCAGACGATCCAGGAGATCGCCAAAACCGTCGGTCATCTGACCGTGTTCCAGCGCACCCCGAACTGGTGCGCGCCGCTGCACAACGGAAAGATCTCCAAAGAGGAGATGCGGGGCATTCGCGCTCGCTATTCCGAAATCCTGGCGCTTTGCCGGACGACACCGGGCTGCTATATCCACAACCCGGACCCCCGCAAGACGCTCGAGGTGACACCCGAGGAACGCGAAGCCTTCTGGGAGAAGCTCTACGCCGAGCCGGGTTTCGGCATCTGGCAGGGCAATTTCAGCGACATGCTGACCGACCGTGAAGCCAACGCGCTCGCCTCCGAGTTCGCTGCGCGCAAGATCCGTCAGCGTGTCCATGACCCGGTCGTTGCCGAAAAGCTGATCCCCAAAAACCACGGCTTTGGCACGCGCCGGGTGCCCCTCGAAACGGGGTATTACGAGGTCTACAACCAGCCAAATGTCGAACTGGTCGACGTGAACGAAACGCCGATCGAGCGCATCACCCCGAGCGGCATTCAGACCAGCGACCGCAAGCACGAATTCGACATCATCATTTACGCGACCGGCTTTGACGCTATCACCGGCGCCTTTGACCGGATCGATATCCGCGGCGTCGACGGCGTGCGGCTCAAGGATATGTGGAAAGACGGGCCGCAGACCTATCTCGGCGTACTGGTGGAAGGCTTTCCGAATATGCTGATGGCGATGGGCCCACACGCCGGGCTCGGCAATTTCACGCGCACCGCGGAGTACAGTGTCGAGTGGGTCACCGGTTTGATCCAGTTCGCGGTCGAGCGCGGTCTGACGCGGATCGAGGCCACGGCTGCCGGTGTCGCCGAATGGACCGATCACGTCCTGGCCCTTGGTCAGGGTCAGCTGATGAACGAGATCGGCTCGTGGATGACGGGCGTCAACCGTAATGTCGAGGGCAAGCAGAAACCCAGGATCATGCGTTACAGCGGCGGCCATCCGGCCTATCGCGAGCACTGCGATGCCGTGGCGGCGGACGGCTACCGCACGCTCGCCCTGGGTTAGGCAAGTTGCGGCTCGGCTGCCCTCCGCGCGCCCAAGCGGCTTTGGGACAGGGGGCCGCCAATCAATCTTGCCGAGGCTATTCAAATCGTAAAGTAAAAGCATTGCTGCATAGCATAGGGCGAAAAGGCGGGGGATGGTCTCATTCCGGATCTCTGCCAAGCCGGCCCCGGGGCAACCTCACTCGACTTGGCAGTGCCCGTTTATTGCGGACCGCCGCGCATCGAGGCCGGCTGGCCCGGGAGCTTAAACGTCTTGCCGGTGTCGGTGACCGTGTCGCCCTGGACCGACAAGATCGACAGATCGGAATCGAGGAAGTTGCCAACGTAGATATGGCTGCCGTCAGCGCTGAACACGGCGCCTTCGGGCAGCTGGCCGACCGTAATCTCGTTGATTTTCGTCACCTTCGTGCCGTCGATCTTCAGAACGCTGACGGCCCCGCCCTTGTGATAGAACCAGCTTGAGGTCGGCTGATTCGAGCCGCGGGCCTCGACCGATACCGCGATCGTTCCTGTCGGGCTGATCGCCAGGCCCTCCGGCGAATCGCCGACGGTAACGTGGTTGATGACCCGCATCGGGTCGGCGGTGAGGTCAATGACCCCGATCGATTTGGCATTTCCGTCGGAGGTGCCGTGATTGCCGTTGTCGGCGGTCAGGGCGATCTTGCCGTCGGGGCTGACGACCACGTTGTAAGGGAAGATCCCGGTCGGCAGGTCGCGCTTGTCATAGGTCACCGTATTGCCGTCGATCGTCAACAGCGCCACGGCGTTGCCGCCCGCCTTGGCCGCGAGCGCACGCTTGCCGTCCGGCGTAATAGCGACGGCGGAAACCGAGTCGGCGGCGGTGCCGACTTTGACCGAGCCGATCGGCCTGACCGTCTTGCCGGCGATCGACAGCACCGAGATCGTGCCGTCGGCGCGATTGGCGACAAGCGCGAGCTTGCCGTTGGGCGCGATCGCCATGCCGGAAGGCTGCTTGCCAATATGCAATGTGCCGATTACCGCGGGCGGGCTCGCAGTCAGATCGATCACGAACAGCCGGTCATCGGGAACCGGCTTGAACGTGTTGCCCTTTCGCTCCGCGTTCATCGAATTGGCGACCAGGGCAAGGTCGCGCGACGGCGTGATCGCCAGATTCGTCGGCGGGCCGATCACGGTATTGTCGAGTGGAATCGTGGCGACGATCTTCAGCGCCGCCGGGTTCGACATGTCGATGATCGACAGCGTGTCTTTTCCCGGTCCGCCCATGGTCGGCTTGCGCTGCGCATTGAGGCCCGGTTTTTGGTCGTTGCCGATGATCATCAACTGGGCGTGCGCCACGGCCGATCCGAGCCCGGCCCATACCATTGCCGCCGTAATCACTCCGCCCCACAGCCTCAGCGCGCGCATCGCTTTCTCCCCCGATCGTTGGACCATTGCTGGTCTTACTATGATGCTGACCCGATACGCCACGCGCGGCAAGGATTCAGCATGCGGTCAGCCAACATTTCCCAGACGGCCGTCGCACGGCACCGTCAGGTCGAGCGGGGCACCCGCCGGGAGCTGGTCCGGCAGATCCGCTCTCCGCTGCGGCGAGGCGGTCCTGCGCATCGTGCTCTTCCCTTGTGCGCCGGGGCGCGCCAGAGGAGCCGGCTCGGTCTGTCGGGGGGTGCGGGCCCGTGACATCGATTGGTCCGAGCGCGCACCGGTGCAGGGACACGGCTGATCCGACATCGCGAGGCTGACCGGATCAATCGTCCTCCGAAACTATGCTTCTCAGACCGGACGGGTACAGCCTGGGGCAAGTCATCGATCAACTGTCGGCCATATCCGACGGGCTGGCGCGGCTGACCCACGATTGCGGGCGGTAATCGAGAGCTGCTGCTGCAGAACGCGATCACCGCTTTCTGGAAATTCCTTCGATTGCTTCCTAACTTCCTGTCATGAATTTCTGCCATCGCATCGGTGCAACGCCGCAATCCGACCACCAGTACTGGTGTGTGCTGATTTGGCGAGCGACTATATCGGTCCGGGGTGCGCTGGTTTGGCGGCTCTGCGCGCTCCGCCTCTCGGGGGCGAGCCAAACGCGGCATTGGCGACTGCTTCCACGCCTCGATCCCCGGCCGATCGGGCGCGTGCAACCAGCAATCAGGCCGCCGACGTCGATCATGAAAACCACAAGGCGCTCAGCCAGAAGTGAGTCTGCAAGACAGCGAGCGAAAACAGGCGTCGATGCGCAACGGAGAGACGTCTGACCGCCCCGGCATTGCGGCGCCTGGCCTTGGACCGGCTGCCCTGTCGGGCGATGGCGAGGCCGGCGACAGCGGCCGACGCCGTCCGAACCGGCAACGGCGGCGTCGCCTGCGGAGCTATGCGGCCGCGCTCCTGCTGCTGGCAGGCCAAGCGGCGCCTCCGGTCCTGGCGCCGCTCGCCGCGGTCGGTTTCGTCACGACGGACGCGCAGGCCCGGTCGAGCAGCGGATATGCGCGCCCGGGCTTCTCTCGGCCGCGCACACCGTCCTTTGGCGGGCTGCATGTCGCTCCGCGCACGCCGTCCGTCAGCGGCGGCTACAGTCGACCCGGTTCCTTCGGGCTCCCCACGACCCGTCGCCCCTCCTTCGGCGGCGACAGTATGAGCGACCGTGCCTTTTCGCGAGAGCGAGCCGCCGAAGCCCTGCACGATTACCGCGCCCGTTCGGGTGCGGCGCGGCGACCGGGCACCGCGGCGCCGCCCGCAGCCGGCGGC
>DATFCQ010000203.1:0-11845 GCA_035252905.1 Allostellaceae bacterium
GGCGCCCCTGGCCCGTCGGCGCCGCGGTCGAGACGCCGCCGCCCGCGCCCGCGGCGCTGGCCGAGGCTCTCGACCGGTTCTTTGTCAGTTCGACCGGCGCCTACGGCATCCTGATTGCGACCCCCGAGCGGGTGCTGTGCGAGCGCTACAGCGAATTCGGCCGGCCGGACCGCGCGACCCCGAGCTGGTCGATGACCAAGGCGATCACCTGCACCTTGATCGGCCGCCTGATCCACGAGGGCTGGCTCGGCTCGGTCTACGACCCGGCGCCGGCGCCGCTGTGGCGCGACCCGCGGGCGATCCATCGCCTGATCACCCTCGACCACCTGCTGCGCATGCGCGCGGGGCTGGGGTTTCCGGTCCGGCACGAGGACGGCCGCACCACGCTCGGCTTCGAGAACAGCTCGGTCTATCAGGACGCCATCGACGCCTTTGAGGCGGCGCAGCGCTCGATCGTCGCCACGGTCCCGGGCGCGGTGTTCCGCTACATCAACGCCGGCCCCAATGTCTTGGGCGCCGTGATCCGCGACCGGATTGCGCGCCGCGGCCTGCCTTACCACCAGACGGTCTATGCGCTGTTGGCCGACCGCCTCGGCATGGCGAGCTATCAGCATTCCGCCGACATTGCCGGCAATCTGATCGCCTCCGGTGCCGGTTTCGCAACCTTGCGCGACTATGCCAAGCTCGGAGTTCTCTATCTGCAGGACGGCGTGTGGAACGGCGAGCGCCTCTTGCCGCAAGGCTGGGCCGATTACGCGCTGACCCCGACCCATACCGGCACCAGCTATGCGGCGTGCTTCCGCGCCAATGCCGACCGCCAGTTCCCGGATCTGTCGGCCGACACCGCCTGGGCGTCGGGCGCCTCGGATCAGCGCATCTTCATCCTGCGCCGCCACCGCCTGACCGTCGCCGTCGCCAACGAGACCGATTACCCGATGGACCTCGCGGCCCTGAACCGCGTCATCGCCACCGCCATCGCCACGTTGATCTGAGGGGGAGAAGCCGATGCCCGCCGCTGTCCGCAACGTCGCCCGGGAAAAGCTCGAAGCCGGCCGGTTGTCGCTCGGCGTCGGGGTGCGCCTGACGCGCAGCGTCGAGATCGCCAAGGCGATGGCGGCGGCCGGCTTCGACTGGCTGTTTCTCGACATGGAGCACGGCGTCATGTCGCTCGAAGCATGCGCCCAGATTTCGATCGCCGCGCTCGACGCCGGCATCGCCCCGATCGCGCGCGTGCCCAACGGCGAATATGCGATCGCCACGCGCGCCCTCGACAACGGCGCGCTCGGCATCGTCATGCCGCATGTCGACAGCGCGGCCGAGGCGCGCGAAGTCGTCAACCGGCTGAAATACCCGCCGGTCGGCCACCGCTCGATGGGCGGCATCGGGCCGCATTACGGGCTGCGCTCGGCGGCCTCGGGCGAGGCCGCAGCGGCGCTCAATGCGGCCAATCTGACGATCGTCATGCTGGAGACGCCGACCGCGATCGCCAACGCCGAAGAGATCGCCGCCGTGCCGGGGGTCGACGTATTGCTGATCGGCACCAACGATCTGTGCGCCGAGATGGGCATCCACGGGGATTTCGGGGACGAGCGCGTGGCCGATTCCTACCGGACGATGATCGCGGCGGCGAGCAAGCACGGCAAATTCCCCGGCATGGCCGGGGTCTACAACGAGGCGCTGATGCCGCGTTACATTGAGATGGGCGCGCGCTTCATCCTGTCCGGCCAGGACGCGGCCTTTCTCGCCGCCGGCGCGGCCCAGCGCACCGGCTTCCTGCGCACGCTCGCGCCCGGCTGAGGCGAGGCGCGGCCGCCGCGTTCGGCCCCGGCCCTGTTGCCTATCTACACCGATGGTCACCGACATCGCCTTCGCCCTCGCCGGCCTCGGCGGGTTCAACGAGCACGGCGCAGGCTTTCTGACCGCCGCCCGGGACCTCGGGGTTGTCCCGGACCTTGTGACCGCGACCAGCGGCCAGATCATCGTTCTGGGCGAATGGCTGCGCGGCACCAATCTGAAGGCGTTTCTGGCCGATCCCGGCCGGCCGAGCGGCCCTCTCGGAACGTTGCTGACCGCCTATACCGGCGATCCCGGCATCTTCCGCCCGGCCGTGCCGGAGTATTGGCGGCGCTGGATCGGGTGGCCCAAGACCCCCGCCGAACTCGCCGCCGCCCTGTTCCCGGCCCAGGAATACGTGCCGTTGCGCAGCACGGCCTATCTCGGCGAAATCGCCGCGCTATTGAACGACGCGCCGTTCGGGGTCGTATTCAACGCCTATGATCCCTCGCGCGGGACCGCGGTATTGTTCGGCAACCGGAGGGCGGCAGGGCTGTGGCGCAACAGCAGCCTCGCGCCGATCACCGCCGAGGCGATCGCCTCGGCGCTGTGGCTGTCCCTTTACGGCTTTGAGGGGCTCCCCGGCGGATTGATGGACGGCGCCTATCAGCGCCCCTGCCTCGTCGCCGAACTGCATCCGTTTGCAAAGATTTTTGTCGCGCGTCCGCTCGCCCGGGGCTGGCGCGGCAAGCTTCCCGCCAATTGGTTCGAGGTGCAGGACTGGCAATACGAGATGTGGTTTTCCGCCGGCTATCAGGCCGAGGTGGCCGACATGCAGCGGATCAACCGATTGATCGAGACCGGCGCCCTCAAGGATCCGCGCTATCGCCGGATCGAACTGGTCGAGATCGCCGTCGATCATCCGGCGGGATATTTCAACTACTTTACCGAGCGGCCGCAGGTGTTCGACGCCGCCTACCGCAAGGCGCGGGAGGCGCTGCGGTTGCATCTGTGAACTTCATTGGCGGAAATATGCTGCGCTCTTCCGCCGTCAAAACAGGCGCACGCGGCGCTCTACGACGGAGAGCGCGATCATGCTGAGCAACGCTGTGAACATCAGATAGAAGCTCGGCGACAGCGGGTTGCCGGTCGTGGCGATCAGCCAGGTCGCGATCAGCGGCGCGAACCCGCCAAAGATCGTCACCGAGATGCTGTAGCTCAGCGACATGCCGATGCCTCGCGTCTCGGTCGGAAACAGTCCGGCCAATAATGACGGCAAGACGCCGCTGTATCCGGCCTTGATCAGACTGAGCCAGCTGGCGGCGCAGACCGCGGCAAAGAGCGACGGCCAGGCGACCATCAGGGCGAAGACCGGATAGGAGGTCAACAGAAACAACCCCGCCATGACCAGCATGATCGGCGCCCGGCCGAGCCGGTCCGACCAATGCCCGGCGATCGGGCACACCACCGTCAACAGGGCGGCGCCGACCAATGTGGCGGTGAACCCGGCCGAGGCCGGCAGGTGCAGCTGTTTGACGGCATAGGTCGGGATATAGAGGATCAGATAGAAGGAGCTGTTCGAGACGATCGCGGCGCCGATCGCCAAGGCGACCGACAGCGGGTGGCGGCGCAACAGGTCGCGCACCGGCGTAGGGGTCGGCTCGATGGCCTCGAATTCGGGCGTCTCGGCGACCTGGCGGCGGATATAGATGCCGACCGGCCCGAGCAACAGGCCGAACAGATAAGGCACCCGCCATCCCCAGGAAAAGAGCTGGTCGGGGGTCAAGGCGCTGGTCAGCCACACGCCGAAACCCGAGGCGACCAGCGAGGTGATCCCGGTGCTCGCCCATTGCCAGCTGGCAAAGAACCCCTTATGCGCCGCCGAGTGCTCGGCGAGGAAGGCGGTGGCGCTGCCGAACTCGCCGCCGACCGAGAAGCCCTGCACCAGGCGGGCGAGAAGAACGAGGATCGGCGCAACGATCCCGATCGTCGCGTAACCCGGCATCACCGCCATTGTCGCGGTGCCGATCATCATCAAGGCGATCGACAAGGTGAGCCCGGCGCGGCGGCCGTAGCGGTCGGTATAGGCGCCGATCGCAATCGCGCCGAGCGGCCGCGCCAGATAGGACAGGCCGAAGGCGCCGAACGTGATCAATAATGCGACCGTGCCGTTGCCGACCGGGAAGAACACCTTTGACAACGTGACCGCGAAATAGCCGTAGACCAGAAAGTCGAACCATTCGAGCATGTTGCCGATCGCGGCGGCGATGATCACGCGCGCGGCGGAGGAGCGCTGCGGCAGGACGCTCGGATCGGCGACGGAAGGGCTGGTCATGGGTTTCCCCCGGAATGTGCGCGTTATGCCGAGGCGTGCGCTGCCGCGCGGGCCCGGAAATGCGGGATGACCTCTTCGCCGAACAGGCGGAGGGTATGGAGCACCTCCTGGTGCTGCGCCGGCCCGACGGCGCATAGCAGAAACACCTCGTCGATGCCCAGCGCCTCGTAGGTTTCGAGAAAGCGGATGCATTCCGCCGGGGTGCCGACGCAGAACGACGTGCCGCGCTCGCGCACCTCCGCGGGCGTCGGCTCCCCCGGATACGGCCCTCCGGCGAGCCGCCGGTCGCGCTCGTAATAGCCGCGATAGTCCGGCGGCACGGTCTCCGGGTCGTAGTCGCGCCACACCAGCCGGGCGCGCTCGCGCTGCTGCTCGAGGTACCAATCGATCAGTTCGGTGCCGCGCCGGGCCGCCACCTGCGGATCCTCGTGGCAATAGCCCGCCGTCATCAAGGCGGCGCGCGGGGCGGCGGTGCCCGGGGCCGCCGGCAAGGCGTCCCGGTACAATGCCAGCAATTGCCCGACGCGGTCCGGCCCGCCCTCGCTGCCGAACAGCCCGCCCATCCCGAGGCTCTCCGTCAGGCGCGTGGTCTCGTCGCTGGTGCAGGCGGACCACAGCGGCGGGTGCGGGCGCTGCACCGGCTTCGGGAGAACCTCGCGCGGGGGGATCCGATAGTATTTGCCGTGGTACGCGACCGTCTCCTCGGTCCAGAGGCGCGGCAGGATCTCGGCGAATTCCTGCCACATGCCGCGCGTGTCGGAGAGATCCGTCCCGTAGGGGGTGAGCTGGTAGGGGTAGCCGGTGCGGCCCAAACCGACATCGACCCGCCCGCGGCTCAGAATGTCGAGCGTCGCCATGCGCGCCGCCACATGCAATGGGTGGTGGATCGGAGCGAGGACCACGCCGATGCCGAGGCGGATCCGGCTGGTGCGCTGGCTGACCGCCGCCAGAGTGAGGTCCGGGGCGCTGTTGTGCGACCACACCGGGCGGAAGTGATGCTCCGAGAACCACACGCTGCCAAAGCCCATCTCTTCGGCGTAAGGGATCTGCTCCAGGGCCTCGTGGATACGCTGGGATTCGCTGGCAGGGGTCCAGGGTTTGGGCACCTGGATCTGGTAGAACAGGCCAATCCTCATCGCACCCTCTCCGGCTGCCGAGCAGACCCGCGCCCCCGGATTCTCGAACCTGTGGGGGCTCTCACTGTCACGATTGGACATGGCCGCTCGCCTGGCAAGAGGATTCGCTTTTGCTTTCGTTCCGAGCAATTATACCTTCTCAATGAAGCGGTCGGAAGTCGGCAGCGCCGAACCGGGCAGCAAGCGGCTGGCGCTGCTGGGCATTCACCAGGGTCGCGAGCGCTTGGCGGTAGGTTTCCTCGCGCAGGTACCAGGCGGCCGTCCAGGCGAGCTGGCGATAGCTGGCGAGCGAGCAGGCCTCGGCCATCTCGCGAGCGCGCCTCCTGCCGCTGCTGCGAGCGCTCCTCGGTTCATCAAAGTCCTATACATGCGACTGATCCCGATCGCACCTGGAGCTGTCCGCACCTGATGACCGGAAACGGCGCATCCTCGTCGTCCAGGCATGTCTCGGGAAAGGACGGTGTCCCGCCTGATATATGTGCCAGTTCGGTGGCCGATGGCGCTTTCGGCGGATTTCGTGAAAAACGGGCTTGAAGACGGCACGCTCGTGATTCCGTCTCATTGGGAACGGGATTGGGTGTCGGCAGTAATGATGAGGCGGCAAGGCCAGGATCAGGCGAAGCTCCTTATCCGCGGTCGCGGCCGCCGCGGCGGCTATCGCGGCCTGACCCCGCGCCATCTCGAGGCGCAGGTGGCGACATACGGATAATACTGCCCGGAGGCATCGCAATAATACCAGTAGCCTGAGGGTGCCGCAGGCTGCGCATACCCGTAATAGCTGGGATAGCCGGGGGGCGCCCCCGGCTGCGGCTGCGCCATGATCCCGCCCAGGATTCCCCCGACGATAGCTGGGACGGCCGCGGGAAGTCCCGGCAATGCCGGGGCGCCCGGGCGCCCGAAACGCCTTTGCTCTCTTTCGTAGCGCGCTCCTTGCTGGCGGCCTCCCTCGTGGCGCGCTCCCTCCTGGCGACCTCCCGGCTGGCGACCAAGGGACGGAGCGGCGGGTCTGACGCGGGTTTTGGTGCGTTGAGGGTGCTGCTGCGGCTGCGTCGGAGTTTGGTCGGCCGCCGATATGGGCCGGCCGCCGGCCACGGCGAGCAGCACCGCCAGCCCGATCACCGATGCTGCTGATGCGACCTTCATCTGCCGTCTCCCGCTCGTGCCCTGGTTCTGAGTGAGCCATATCATGCTATTCGCCCGCTTGAAATACAGCCAGACGGCGTGGCTGATGACCTCGGCCGGAAAGCGATAACCGGCATAGCTGGGGCAAACGGGCGTCGTCATCCCCTCCGGCGACCCGCTCTGCTCCCGATCCGCAAGCCGGCCAGCAGCCAGGTTGACGGTGCCCTTATGCCAATGGCGACACTCAGTCCCCTGAAGTGGCGAGTGGGCAGCCAATCGCCACCACCCCGGCGTCGTCACTCTGACGTGCGCGCTGGCCGCCGAACTGGCGCCCGCGATCCGCGTCAACAGCGTATGTCCCGGCATGGTGGACACGCCGATGACGGCGGACGGCCCGCGCGACGTGACGCCGTAGGCGCTCAAGCGCATCGCGGATCCGCTGGAGATCGCGCAGGCCATACTGTTCCCCACTGGCGCGGAATCCTCGTTCGTCACCGGCGCGGCACTCGCGGTCGACGGCGGACGGACGTTTCATTAGACTCGGATCGCTATGCTCATACGGGAGCTGCGCGCTTTCTATGCTCCGCCGCGCTGAACCGGACAGCGGCGAGACGATCCACCCACAGAAGCAAAAGGAAGACAGCCATGAGACTCGCGGGCAAGGTAGCCGTCATCTCCGGCGCGGCCTCTGGCATGGGGGCGGCCACGGCGCGCCTGTTTGCACGTGAAGGCGCCAAGGTCGTGATTGCCGACGTGCTGGAGCGCGAAGGCCGGCAGGTGGCCGATGCTATCGGCACCGCGGCGCGGTTCGAACCGCTTGATGTGACCCAAGAGGAAAGCTGGGCCGCCGTCGTGGCCGCCACCACGCGACATTTCGGCAAGCTCGATGTGCTGGTCAACAATGCCGGCATCTCTGGCAGCGCCGAGCAGGATTTTTACAGCACCGAAGCCTGGCACCGAATCATGGCGGTCAACGCGACCGGCGTGTTCTTCGGCATCAAGTACGCGGTCCCGGCCATGATCGCCAATGGCGGTGGATCAATCGTCAATCTGTCATCGATTGCCGGCATCATCGGCAGCGAGCACGTCCACATGGCCTATAATGCCTCGAAGGCGGCGGTACGGCTGATGACCAAATCGGTCGCGGTGCAGCACGCGAAAGATCACATTCGCGCCAACTCGGTTCATCCCGGCATCATGCCGCCGATGCGCACATCCGGTCGCACTGCCGATCCCGCCGTGCGGGCCGAACGCATGCGCGTCATTCCGATGCGTCGGCCGGGAGAGGTCGACGAGGTGGCGTACGCCATTCTGTTCCTCGCTTCCGACGAGTCGTCCTACATCACAGGTTCGGAAATCCACGTGGACGGCGGAGCTATCGCCATATAGGCCTGCTCCGCATTGGCCCGGCCTATGCGACCGCTTCGACACCTAAAGAAACCGTCAAGGAGAAGCGCGATCGCGTCATCCTGTCGACGCTGCTCTGTCATGCGCTGCGGCGCGAAGCGCTGTGCAAGCTCAGGGTCCGGGATTTCCGGCATGCGCGCCGCGGCGTCCCGCATCTCCGGGTCGCCGGCAAGAGCGACAAGACCCGGTATCTGCCGCTGCATCCGGGCACCAACGAGCTGATCCACGACGACCGCGAGGCCGCCGGCCGTGGCGAAGGCGACAATGGCGCCCTGTTCCGTCCGATCCGCAACAACGGACCTGCCGGCTCGACAAAGCGCTGACACCCGACGCGGTCTACCGGCTGGTACGGGGCTACTCGGCGGCTCTGGGCTTCGAGATCGACGCCCATGCATTGCGCGCGACGCGACCACCAATGCGGAAGCCAAGCTCAAGTGTTCTGATCGGTCGTCGGCGCCTGCCTATCGCGAACGCTGAGCTCAGGCGCGAAGCCGAGGCGCTCGAGCGCTTGACCCAGCGCGAAGACTTGGGTGCGGTCGGCGAGATCGCCCGGACGGATCGGATCGAACTTCGGATCTGGCGGGGGGCGCCCGACGGATATGTCTACGAACTGTCGCTTATAGAATGCGGCAATGGCCCGGCCAGCCTCACCGATCGCTCTCGCTTCCTCCTCAAAGAAGCTCTGCGGGATGAAGGTGAGGCAGCCATTGACCGGCACTGGGATCGCCGTGTGCAGCCATTTGCCCGTTCTCGGCAGAAACTCCTCCAGCACGACATACACCACGTAATTGCGATCATGAGGAAAGTTGCCGATTTCAATTCGCAAATCGCCACCGAGCCAATCGAGCCGATACTTCACGGTGACAGGGACCACCTTCAACTCGCGGCGCTCGCCATCCAATTCAGCCTTCCCTGGCTTCCAGCCGATAAAGGGCATGTGGATGCCGCCAACTCCGCTCAAAAGCCCGCCTGGGAGCCATGCCTCAGCACCAACGGCGGCGCCCGCACCGCTGGCGCCGGCTGGCGGCGCCTCACCGGCCGAACTGTTCCCTGCAGGAGAAATAAAGCCCACCGCGGCCAGATCGACCGACGTCTCCGCAAAGCTTCTGCCCAGCGAAAACGGAGGCGCGACCGGGATCCACCAGTCGAACGTAGCCGCCTTCATTCTGCGCTGCCGCTCGGGCAGGGCTAGAGCTTCCCGCGGGCTTTCCACGTCCTTGAGGATGTAGAACTCGTCGAGCAAGGCGCCGGCCAGCGTATCGATATTCAACTCCAGTGCGCCCGCATGATTTGGATCGGGCGCATAAGAAGTCCGATAGTAGTCCTCATAGGAACCAGCCGCCAAGGTTCGAAGCACGACATTGTATTTAAGGGGATAGGCGCGCTTCAGCGGCTGCGAGCCAATGGCGAGCACCGCGGCCCAGTTCTGCAGTTCCCGCCTGCCCGTCCCGACCGTCTCCTTAACCCACCCTGAGCCGCCGCTCTTGACCTCCACGACTTCTGCAGGGAGCGGATCGCGGACCAGGTCCATCCGCTTCAGGGCCACGGTTTGGCTGTTCCGGGGCTCCGTCGCCTCGTTTCGCAACAGGGCGACAACGCGCAGCAACTCCACATATCCGCTGGTCGCCAGCAAATCTGCATAGTCGGCTTCAGATTGCGCGTTGGCGGCGGCGGCGCATTCATCCGGATTCAGGATCTCCCATCCCCAGGGCTCGTGGTAATCACCGAGCACCGCCGGCGGTATCCAGCGAAAATCGAGTCCGCCGAAACGACCGGACGAGGCTTTGCCG
The DNA here is from genome assembly GCA_035252905.1 of Allostellaceae bacterium. Lineage (GTDB taxonomy): Bacteria > Pseudomonadota > Alphaproteobacteria > ATCC43930 > CGMCC-115725 > AP-15. The sequence goes on from DATFCQ010000203.1 coordinate 9,564, forward strand.
AGCGCCTCGGACATGGTGAGGTCGTTCAGGAACGTGTTGAAAAAGTGATCGTCATGCCGCCGCAGATCGATCGCGCCGACGGGCCAGCGACCGCACCGCGGGGAGATGACCGGCGGCCCGGTGAGCGGCCTCCCGGCGATTACATTCCAGGCTGGGACCATGGTGAAGTGGTCCCGTGAATAGACGGTGCGCCCCAGTCCTTCGGTGCGCATCTGCTGCGCGCACCTCTCGAGAGCATCCGCCATGAGCAGCAACTTCTCGCGAAAGGTTCCGATGGAGCGGTGCTCCGGACGGATCGCACGGATTCCAGTGAGATATGCCTCGGCGGCGAACAACGCCAGCGGCGTCATCATGCGATGGTCGAACACCTGCTGGTTGTCGGCAGGAAACGGCGCCGGCACAGGCAGCTGACCGGCAGCGTCCGGCATCGTATAGACCAAATCGGTCATGAGTCCCCACACCCGGGAGTGGTCGGCCCTGGCGAAGAGAATGCGCCAGGTGATGTCGTTGAGTAACCATTGGACGTCCCCGGACCGCTCTTCCTGGGTAGAATCAAGCTTGTTGTACTCGTCCTTTAGATCCTGAAGGCTCGGGTTGGTCTTCTGCAGTGTCGTATAGTAGGTGATCACGCCTGCGACCCACTGCTTGATTCGGTCGTGTGCCTGGGTGACGTGGGTTTCGGTGACGTGCGCGAAGATCACCCGCTGAGTGTCGGTGATCTCCTTCAGCGCCTCAGTGACCTTTGCCTCGAACCCTGAAGGCCCACTCTTGAACAGGCCAAACAGCTTCAGGATGTCGTAGGCGAAGGCGGCGACGGTCAGGACAGGCGCGATCGCGGCGGCCACTTTAGCGACGTCGGACAGCGCATCCAGGAGCTTCGATGCGTACCCGAAACGCGCGAACTTAGCGATGACATCCGGATCTTGCGTGAAGTCTTTCAGGGCCTTCTCGGCCCCGGATACGGCGTCTTTGAGCTTGCCTGGTTCAAGCGGCAAGTGGAATGGTGCTTCGAAGACGGGCACCGATTTGGGCGGCGGGGCTCCTTGGCGGACATTGCCCTGACTATCGAGGTAGAGACCGCCGCCCAGGTACAGCTCGAACTCTGGCTCGGACATTCGTCATCCTCCAGAACGCGGTTAGGCTTGCGTTAAGAGCCCGTTTGAGAATGGATCAGAACCACTATTATTGGGCTTTGCCCCGGATACGCCCTCTATAGTTCGCGTGAGAGCGGTATTCTCAAACGAGCTCTAACTCGTAGGCGAATTGTGCAATCTCGACGAGGTCGAGCGAATTAAGATCGGATCTGCTGGAGCGATACACCGCCATGGGCTGGCCTTGCTGGCCTGACATTTTGGTTCGGGCGAAACATATTTTTGGATCGTACTTTGCCTTTAGTGCAGCCAGACGCCCATAATTCGCGCCGTACGTGGCCCTGCCACCCACGCCGCACCTCCCAGAGTCCATGCCGGGTCTTATACCCCGTCATAGTCTCATTTGTCAGGATTTTTCGCGAACTGCTGCTGCAATCAACTTTGCCGTTGGCAATCCGGCCGTATTTTTCCTGGAAACTGTCCGAGTGAGTTTAGCGGGTCCACTTCCCGGCCAAAACTCTCGAACGCAAGCGGTTGCCTGAAGAGGCGCAGTTAGACAATCCTGGCATAGCCGTAGAGGGGCATCGAAGAGGCGATTGTCTCGGCAGCTTCTGAACCTTTCCATCCTATCGCCTCAAAATGTCCGTTTTAACCCAAATGAGGCGCATTTCGCCGGCTCATGGATCCGTGTCGCAGGGGTATGCCCCAGAGAGGCCGATCGGGATCATCGATCGATTAATGCGCTTGCATTAGCCACCTATGCGGATCGAGGTGTTGGTTCTCGGGATCAGGAAGGATCGCGGAAAGCCGCCCGCGCCGACCGGACGGCCAGTCGCCGGAGGGCCGACACTGGGTTGACTTCCCGATTGCGGGCCCGGCGTCTGGGCAGGCTGGCAGCCTGCGAGAAGGCCGGTCAGCAATGCAATCGGGACGCTCAGCCCGCCGATCGCCGCTACCGCAGGGAAATGCGTGTTTCTGGTCATCACTTCACCTGTATATTGGGTTTGCCGAGCGCCCCAGGGCATGATGACTTTATGCCAAGCACGCCGACATCGCTCCCTCCCGACCTGGACACGCCCGCCGCGCTGCTGCGCCGCTGCCCGGCCCACGCGCCCACGCTGCTGCTGGACCTCCCCCGCCTCGCCGCGGCGCTTGGCGTGGCCGCGGTGCTGGCCAAGGACGAGGGGCGCC
>DATFCQ010000204.1:0-6496 GCA_035252905.1 Allostellaceae bacterium
GCCGTAGGTCCAGCCGTGATAGGCGCAGGTAAAGCTTGCGGCGTTGCCGCTGTCGGCCCGGCACAGCCGGTTGCCGCGATGGCGGCAGACGTTGAGAAAGGCGCGCACCGTGCCGGCGGTGTCGCGCACGACCAGGACCGGGTCCTCGCCCATCGTCGTCGTATAGAAATCGCCGGGGCGCGGGATCTGGCTGTCGTGGCACAGGAACAGCCAGCAGCGGGCGAAGATCTGCCGTAGTTCCTGTTCGTAGATCTCCGGCTCGATGAAGATGCGGCGGCTGATCAGGCCGCGATCGGCGTCGACCAGTCGGCTGGTGTCGGGTGTCATCGGCGCCTCCTTCAATTCCGGCGCGGCATGCGCAGCATGGCTCCGGCGTCGACGGTCAGGATCGTGCCGGTGATGCCGCGGGCATTGCGGCGCGAGGCGAGAAACACATAGGCGCCGGCAAGGTCGTCGGGCATCAGCGCGATCTGCAAGGGATTGCCGGCGCGCAGCCGCTCCGCGATATCGGGATTGGCGAATTGCGAGCGGTCGTCCTGCTGCAGGGTCGAAAGGCCGCGCAGATCGGTCATCGTGCCGCCCGGCGCGACGCCGTTGACCCGGATGTCGGGTCCCAATTCCGCCGCGAGCTCGCGCACAAGCCCGACCACCGCATGTTTCGAGGCGGTGTAGAGGGCGCCCCCGCCGCCCGAATTGAGCCCGGCGACCGAGGCGGTAAAGAGCATCGCGCCGGCGGTCTTCTGCAATTCGGGCAGCGCCGCCTTGGCGCCGAGGAGGCAGCCCTTGACGTTGACCGCGAACAATTCGTCATAGGCTTGCGCCAGCCTGTCCGCCGCCAATTCGGCGAGCCGCGCATAAACGTCGAAAATTCCGGCATTGCCGACAAAGACGTCGAGCCGCCCGAAAGCGCGCACGGTCTCGGCCACCGCCCGCTCGTTGTCGGCGAATTGGGCGACGTCGCCGGCGATCCCCGCCACGGAATCGCCGAATTGCGTACGCAGTTCCTCGGCCCTGGCCGCGACCCGCTCCATGACGCCGACCCGGGCGCCCTCCTCGACAAAGCGCGCCACCACCGCCCGCCCGATGCCCGAGCCGCCGCCGGTCACCAAGGCCACCTGCCCGTCGAGCCATCCCATCGCATCCTCCCCGCAGCCGCCGGTCCTCTCGTTGTTCCGCTCGCGGGACCGGGCTGCCGCGCCATTATACTCCGAGACGAGGGGAGGTCAGAGCCTCGCGATTCAGGTTTGCGTGCGACCCGCCGCCAGCCGCTCGTATTCCCGGGCGATGAGCCGGTAGCAACTGCACGAGGCGGCTTCGAGACCGGCGCGATCGATGATCGTGATCGTGCCGCGCGCGTAGCGAATGAGGCCCGCCCTCTGCAGCATTCCGGCCGCGATCGAGACCGTCGGGCGGTGCACGCCGAGCATCTGCCCGAGAAACTCGTGGGTCAGCGGGAACGAGTTGCCTTCGACGCGATCATGCGTTTGCAAGAGCCAGCGCGCGCACCGCTCCTGGACCTCGTGCAGCCGATTGCACGACACGCTTTGCGAGATCTGGTTGAGCAAAGCCAATGTGTAGCGCATCAACACGGCCCGGAAGTTCGGGTGATCCTCGACGAATTGGACAAACGCCGCCGCCTCGATGCGGAACCCCTCGCCCGGGACCTGAACAAAGGCGTTGTTCGACGCGGTCTCGGCGCCGAGCACGACCGGCAGACCGATCATCCCCTCGCGCCCGATCGTCGCGATTTCGACGATCTCGCCCGGGTTCGGCTCGTTGACCATCGAAACCACGCCGTTCGTGGGGAAATAGACGTGGGCAATAGGCCGATCGACCTCTATCAGCAATTCTTTGAACGACAATAGAACCGGTTCGAGGACGTCACCCAGAGCCTTCTCGCCGTCCGGCGACAGAGCGGCGAGAAGGCGGTTGCAGGAGGGCATGATTGAACAGCTATGTCGTATAGATGACAGAGGAGGCCGCCTCTATGTATGGTGCCGTACAGATGGCACGATCTCCTACTGTCTCAACCGGCTCCGTCCGCAAACGTTCCGCCGTTGCGATCATCGGCTCCGCCGGCGGGATCCCGGCATTGATCGAACTGCTCGCCGTGTTGCCGGCGAGCTTTCCGTTCCCGATCATCGTCGCTCAGCATCTCTCCCCAACCCTGCCGAGCACCCTGCCGGCCGTTCTGGCCTCTCGCGCACCGCTGGCAGTGAAATGGGCGGAACCCGGCGAGAGGCCTGTCGGAGGCGTCGTCTACGTCGTACCCCCGGGCCGTCGGCTGGTCGTCGCGGCGGACGGCTTTGCGATCTCGACCTTGCCGCTATCGTCGAGGAGCTGGCTCGCCTGTCCGGACGCGCTGTTGAGCAGCCTCGCAGGATGTTACGGCGCAGGCGCCGTCGGGATCGTGTTGAGCGGCGTGCTCGCGGTCGGCATCGCCGGAATGCGCGCGATCCGGAGCGGCGGCGGCGTCGCCATGGCGCAGAACAGGAGCAGCGCGTCCTTTTTCGACATGCCGATCGGCGCCATCGATCTCGGCAAGGCCGAGCTGGTATTCTCGCCTGCCCGGATCGCCGAGGCTCTGATCGTTCTGGCCGAGGAGCAGGAGCGGAACGCGGCATAGCCGACGTCGCCGGCGCGGACCGGATCGAGATCGCTTGGTCGCTTCGCTCCTTGCAATGACAAGGGCAGGAATAGGTTCCTATCAGGATCTGGTATTACCGCTCTGGCACAGCTTCGATATCGAAATAGAGATTGGCCAGCGCCTCTGCCGCCAGCTCCTTTGTCAGCGTTGGGCGAAGGCCAAAGGATTTGCATATCTCTACCGCCTGTGCGCAAATGAATTTCGGCTGATAATAAGCCAGTCCAAATTGTTCATTACACAGCAAGCTCTCAACAATGAAATCGAAAACTTCGTCACTTAACGTTAACTTGTATGCTTTGGCAACGGCATCAAAGATCTGCCGGTACTCCTCACGATTCGGGGAAAAGAGCTTGATCTTATAGGGGATGCGGCGCAAGAACGCCTGGTCCATCAGATCGGAAGGCTGCAGATTGGTCGAGAACACCAGCAGCTCGTCGAACGGCAAAGAAAAGCTCACTCCTGTATTGAGCTTCAAATAATCAATTTGATTTTCCATCGGCACGATCCAGCGGTTGAGCAAATCGCTCGGATCAAATTTCTGCCGTCCGAAATCATCGATCAGCAACATGCCGTTGAGTGCCTTGACGTGCAAGGGTGCGTCGTAAAACTTGGTCTCGGGATTGTACTGCAGATCGAGCATCTCCAAGGTGAGTTCGCCGCCGGCGACCGCTACCGGGCGGCCGCACGCGATCCACCGTTCATCGAACTGCTCGCGTTGCAAACCGCCATTCCTGCCCAAAGCGGCAGCGTTCGCCTTCGGCATCGACGGCTTGTGCAGGCTGGGATCGAAGACCTTGACAATCTGGCCGCCGATCTCGACGGCATAGGGAATAAAGACCACGTCCCTGAACAGCGTCGCAATGCGTGTGGCGAGTGTTGTCTTGCCGTTGCCCGGCGGCCCGAACAGCAATACGGTACGGCCGGCATTTATCGCCGGCAGCAATTTGCGGAAATAATGTTCCGGAACGACCAGCCCCTCGAAACCTTTGCGCAATGTGTCCGCATCCAGCAATTCGTTGGTAATGCGCTGTCTTTGAAGCTGTTGCTGATAGGCCGCGAGGCAAACCGGCGCCGGCCCGAGATAGAGGTTCTGGTCCAGCGCATTCCTGGCCGCTGCCCGGCCTTGATCCGTCAAGGAATAGCGGATCGCGAATGCGGCGCCGTTGGAGACGCTGCCCAGCGCCTGCAAAAATTTTTGCTGCAGGGCGTCATCGATCAGCTGCTGGATCAGCCGGTGTGCGAGCTTCATGCGATCGGCCAGTTCGGGCACTGTTCCGCACGCCTCGACATGCATGAACTTCAGCAACAGATTGAGAAGATTGCGGGGCGCGATGCCGGTATCGGCCAAGGCGGACGGGACGGCCGGGATGCTGTGTAGGACCGAAGCCAGCTGGTCAGCCGTCAGCAGTCCCAGGGCGATCAGGCTTTCGCCCAATCGACCGCCTTCGGTAAGCTGGCGCTTCCATGCCGCATCAATGTCGGCGGCGGTCACCAACCCTTGAGCAACAAGTATTTCTCCCAAACGCATCGCGATATCCTGCTACTCGATCAACGACGATATCCGTCCAGCGTGACCCTCAAGGCCCGATTTTTTGTGAGGATCGGTCAATATTTGGTGAAGGCGATCAGCACGTTAAGGCAGATCGCTTGCCGTCAATTTTTCAGCCGAAACGGCTCGACGCGCGCCTGCCGGCTCGGGCATGCTGATGCCGAACCGGATCGGGAGGCCCCATGCCCCGCTCGCCGACCGCCCGCCTGCAGGCGCTGATCCATCGCCGCGACAAGGTCCTGGCCGTGCTGCACCCGCCGAGCGCGGCGCATGCCCGGATCATGGAGCGGGCCGGCTGCGAGGCCCTGTTTGTCGGCACCGGCGGGGTCGTCGGCGCCTATACCGGGCTCGCCGACGTCGGCACCGCGACCTTGTCCGAATGCGTTGAGATCGCCGGCTGGATCGCCGACAGCGTATCTATTCCGGTCATCATGGACGGCGACACCGGCCATGGCGGCATCATGGCGGTGCGGCGGATGGTGCGCGAATGCATCCGCCGCGGCATCGCCGGGGTGCGCATCGACGACCAGCCGATCGAGGGCAAGCGCAAGACAGGGAGCGCCGGGGTCGAGATCGTCCCGTTGGAGCAGGCGATCGCCCGCTACCGCGCCGCGGTCGACATCAAGAACGAACTCGACCCGGATTTTGTCGTGATGGCGCAATGCTATGCCCGCGACGCCGCGGATGGCGGACTGGACGAGACCTTACTGCGGCTCAAGGCCTATCGCGAAGAGGCCGGTGTCGACTGGGTGCAGTTCGAGGCGCCGCATTCGGTCGACGAGATCAAGGCCGCACGGGCCGCCGTCGACGGGCCGTTCTCGTTCATGAAGGGCCGGCTCGGGCGCTACCTCGACCTTGACGAACATCTCGCGCTCGGGGTCACGATCGCCTGGTATCCGGGCTTCACCCATCATGTGACCTGGGCGGCCCTGTGGGATTTCATGACTGCGTTTCAGCAGCGCGGTGTCGCCGCCTGGGAGGATTTTGTCGCGAGCCGCAAGGATCGGCCCTACCCGATCCCCGAAACCCCCGCCGGGGGCGAGAGCGCCGACACGCAGCGCCGGCTCGAAGAGCGCTACATGCCGGACGCGGCCCGGCAGAAATACCGGAGGGACGAATGACCGCGCGCGACGGCACCCGGATCTTCGATTCCGACACCCATGTCGGCCCCGACGCCGCCCTCCTCGAACCCTATCTGAGCCGGGCGGAACGGGACCGGCTCGCCGGCTGGGAGCGCTTCCGCGCCAGCGACCGCCACGGCCGCGTCACCTACACCAAGGGGCAGCGCCGCTATCGCCGCCGGCTCGGCGCGGCGCGGCCGGAGGAAAGTCCAGGCGGCTACATGGCCGGCTTTACCGGCGTCGCCCGCGAGCGCGATCCCTCGCCGCTGGTCGACGCCGATCCGGCCGCGCGCATCGCCGACATGGATTACGAGGGGGTCGAGGTCAATCTGACCCTGCCGTCCGGCTGGTTCGGCACCTGGACCTCGGGCGACGACGTCGCGCTCGAAACCGCGATGTACCGCGCCTATCACCGCTGGATGAACGATTACTGCGGCGCCTTTCCGCGCCGGCTCGGCGGCGTAATCCTCGCCGGCGCGCGCGATGTTGCCGGCTCCCTCGCCGAGATGCGGCATTGGGGCCGGTCCGCCTGGGCCTGGGGCGTTCTCGTCTATGCCCCGGCCGGGATGCCGCTCGACCATCCCGACCTCGAACCGCTCTATGGCGAGGCCGCGGCGCTCGACCTCGCCATCGTCCTGCACACCTTCACGGTCATGCCGCCCTATGCGCCGGGGGGAGAGGACACCTGGGACAATCTGTGGCTGCAGCGCTCGGCCGCCCATCCCTGGTGCGGCATGCGCAATATGGCGGCCCTGATCGGCAGCGGCGTCATGGACCGCCATCCGCATCTGCGCATCGCCACGCTCGAAGCCGGCCACGGCTGGCTGCCGTTCTGGATCAAGCGGCTCGACGAGCACGCCGAGACGATCAAGGCGGCCCTGCCCAGACTGAAGCAGCGCCCGAGCGAATACGTGACGAGCGGGCGCTATTTCCAGAGCATCGAGATCCCCGAGGGGCCGGAATTGACCAATGCCGTCGCCGACCTGCTCGGCGACGAGGTCCTGATGTACGCCTCCGACTACCCGCACGGCGAAAGCCATTTCCCGCACTCGGCCGGGATCGTCCGCGGCTGGGACATGCCGCCCCTGCGCAAGCGCAAATTGCTGTGGGACAACGCGGTGCGGCTTTACGCCCGCGCCGGTCTTGGCTGAGCCTGTTTGAATCGCTGTGCCGCGAAGT
>DATFCQ010000205.1:0-11263 GCA_035252905.1 Allostellaceae bacterium
CCGGCGAGGGCGAGCGCGATCGCCTTGCGGGTCAGCGCCTCGGCCTCGCCCTCAAGCAAGGCTTCGGCCGAGCGCGCCGCCCGGCTGCGCGAACCCAAGGGGCGTCCGGCCGGATTGCCCGACCGCCCCTTCTCGAACGGCTGCCCCGGCCCCCGCCTTCGCTGTTTCTGCAGCGTACTATCAGCCATGACCTCATCTTTCCGCTGCGCGAATCCTCGTTTTCCGCCACAGACGCATGGCTGTTCCTCGCTGTTCTTGCAGCGCGAAAGCAGCGAACGACAACAGCGAAAGGGGAGCGCCCGGGCAAAACCAACGCGGCAATCGATATTGCGTATATCATATTATTGTGTATTTGTCAATATAAGATTTGTCCGGCGGTGTCTCAGTGTGAATCGTAACAGAAGGCGTCATTCCGGGACGGCGCCTCCGGGTCCGCGCCGCACGCGGCCCGAGGACAGGCTCCGCGCCGGACTCGGAATCTACCGTGGACAGGGGAATCCGGTATTAGCCTGCTGACCGCCGGGCTTCAAACCGTTCAGCAAAATTGGCGGAATACGCTGCGAGGCTGGGCAGGAATCGACGAGGAAAAGCTGCATCGGCTGCGTGCGTGCTTCGAGACGCACGGCGCTGATCCAGCGGAAATCCGCATTCTTGCCCAGCCTCACGCATTCCGCCTCATTCCGCCCGGGGCCGCTATTCGTATTCGGCGATAAGGCGGGTCAGCACCGCGCAGGCTTTTTCGAAATCCGCGATGTCCATTGCCTCCTCCGCATTGTGGCTGCCATGGGCATTGCGGATGAAGATCATCCCGGTCGGAACGCCCGCCCCGGTGAAAGCAGCGGCGTCGTGGCCGGCTCCGCTCGGCATGTCTCGGAACGGGATGCCGAGCGCCCGGGCGGCCTCCCCGAGGCGGCGGCGAATTTCCGGGGACATCTGCGCGATTTGGGGCCCGGTATCGGGACCCAATGCGAAACACACGCGATGGCGCTCGGCAATCCCGTCGATCAATCCGGCCAGGCGAGTGCGGATCTCGGCCACGGTTTCCGGCCGGATGCCGCGCGTGTCGAGGCAAAACCGGGCCTCGCCCGGGACCCGGCTGAAGCTGTGCATGGCCGGATCGGTGCCGACGATGCCAAAGGTGAAGACCGAATAATGCCCCTCGGCTTCGAGCTGACGCCACAGCGCGTTGACGCCGGTGATCAATTCGCCGAGCGCGGCGACCGCGTCGCGGCGGAACCGGCGCGGCGCCGCGCCGGCATGGTCATAGGCGCCGATGATCCGGCCCTCGCGATAGCGCGGACCGCCGGTGATCGCCTCGACAATGCCGACCGGGAGCTGCTGCTCGTCGAGAACCGGCCCCTGCTCGATATGGACCTCGACATAGCAGGCGAGACGGTCCGATGTCAGATAAGGGCGGTTCCGGCGCACCAGATCGGGATCGAAGCCGAGATCGCGCATGTGCAGGGCCAGGCTGCGGCCGGTATCGGAGCGGCGTAACGTGTCGACCATCTCCCCGGGCAGCCGGCCGAGCGCCATGCGGCTGCCGATATAGGAGGCCGGGAACCAGCAGCTCTCCTCGGCGCGGATCGCCATCACGGTGACGTCGCGCCGCGGCCGCACGCCGGCATGCCGCAGCGCGGCAAGCGCCGACAGCCCGCAAACTACCCCGGCCGCGCCGTCGAAATTGCCGCCATGCGGCACCGAATCCAGGTGCGACCCGACGAGGATCCTGGGCGCCGCCCGGTCAAGACCGGGCAGGGTCAGATAGGTATTGCCGGCAAAGTCGCGGGCGATGTCGAGACCGAGAGCAGCCCCGCATTCGGCCATCATCCGATGCGCCGTTTCCTCGGCGGGCCCGTAGGCCTGCCGCGTGACGCCGGGCGGGTCGGCGGTTTCGCGGGCGAGGCGATCGAACAGACTTGCCGCCAATTCGACATCCGGGCGGGGCTCCGGACCGGCACCCATCGGCGTTCTCCCCTTAAGCAATCCTTGCCCTTTCGGCCTCGCCGGTTTCGAGAAAATCCTCGGCATCGACGTCCTGGCCGATCGGCTCCCAACGGATCGCCAGGGTCGTCGCCAAGCCGACCACCGGAACAATGGCGAGCAACAACAGCGTCGTTCCCAATCCGAAATATTCCCGGACCAGCGGAAAGAAATAAAAGCCGATCGTGCTGCCGGCGCGCGTCATCGTCTGCGCCCAGCCGGTGCCGGCGCCGCGGATCGAGGTCGGAAACGACAGGGTGGCGATCGTCATGCCCTGCGCTCCTTGGCCGAAGCAATGGCAAGCCAGAAAGATCCCGAGCAGGAGGAACACCGCAATCGGCGGCAGGTGGCCGTAGCCGATGCCGATCACCAACAGCGATGCGATGACCCCGACATAGCCGAGGATTGCAAGCCGACGCGCGCCGATCCGCGTCGAGGCCCAGAACACGAGCCACAGCCCTGCCGCCAATCCGAACAGATTGAAGACCATCGACGCGACGATCGCCCGCAACAGCGAGTGTCCGAACAATATGGTCGAGATGACTGGCAGATAAAATGCTGCGGCATAATATTCGAGGCTCTGCAACGCCGACATGACGCCGACCAGGATCGTGCGTGGGCGATAGCGAGGCGAGAAAATCTTCATGTAATTGCGCAGCGAATAGCTCTGCGCAAGCGGCTGCGGCCGCTCCGCATCGGGCGCGACGACGACGTCCAGGCGATAGGTGCGGCGCAGCACGCGGGCCGCCTCTTCAAGGCTCTGATGCGCCGCCCAGAGCGGGCTCTCGTCCATATAGATGTAGCGCAGGATCAACACGATCAGCGCCGGCACCGCGCCAAATCCGACCGCCCATCGCCACAGATTGGGTCCGCCGCCGACGAGATAGAACGGCAATATCACGAGGAACCCGATCAATGTGGCGACAAACCAGGTCGGTGCCCACAGGTTCACGTATTTTGCTTTGCCGAACGAGGCCGTGTATTCGGCGACAAAGCTGAGGGCGACCGGGAAATCGAGACCGACGCCGACCCCCATCAATAGGCGGAACAGGATCAGCACGTAGTAATTCGGGGCGAGCGCCGCGCCGATCGCCGAGATCACGAAGAAGAACAAATCGAGCAGAAACATGCGCAATCGGCCGACCTTGTCGACGTAGTAGCCGCCGAACAAGGCGCCAAAGAGGGCGCCGATCGCCATCGAGGCGGTGATCGTGCCCAACTCGCCGCCGGTCAGGTGGAACTGCTGGCGCAATTGGATCGCGCCGATGCCGAGGCTGGTGAAATCATAGGCGTCGATGAACGTGCCGCCGATCGCAATCAGGACGATCGCGAACCGCGTTTGCCCGAGCACGCCCCGGTTCACGAGCTCGACGACGTCGCGGCGGCTGCGTAGAACGATCGGCTGCGACATTGGTCCTCTCCGAGAATGGCGATGCGGCGACGGCGACGAGCGCCCGATCCTCCCTCGGATCGGGTCAGACCGGCCGATCCCCGTCGATCGTCACCCTGTGCATCAGCCGGCGCTGGCCGTGATAGTCGTTGAGCGCGTAATGCTGGACGCAGCGATTGTCCCAGAACGCGATCGAGCCGTTCTCCCAGTGGAAGCGGCAGGTGAATTCCGGGCGTACGGCGTGCTCGAACAGATAGGACAAGAGCGGCGCGCTCTCCTCCGCCGTCATCCCGTCGAAACGCACGGTAAAGCCCCGGTTGACATACAGCGCCTTCCGTCCGGTCTCGGGGTGGACGCGCACGACCGGGTGCACGGTCTCGCTTTCCGCCTCGGCCCTATGGCTGACCTGCATCGATCCGCCGTCGCGAAAATAGCCTGCGCGCCGCCCGTAGATATGGCCGGCGGTATGGACCGCCCGCAGGCCGCCGAGCAGTTTTTTCATGCCGTCGGACAGGGTCTCATAGGCCTTGTACTGGCTGGCGAACATCGTATCGCCGCCATAGACCGGCACCTCTTTCGCATAGAGGATCGATCCGAGCGCCGGGCATTCCAGATAGCTGACGTCGGTGTGCCAATCGCCGCCGAAGTTGACCCGGTCCTCGGGCTCCTTCCGGACCTCGATGATCTCGGGATATTCGGCCATGCCGGCGACGAAATCATGGATGTTGAGCGCGCCAAACCGCCGCCCGAAGGCGATGTGCTGCTCCGGGGTCAATTGCTGATCGCGGAAGAAGATGACCTGATGATCGAGCAGGGCGCTGCGGATCTCGCCCAGGGTTTCATCGTCCACACCGCGCGACAGGTCGATACCTGCGATCTCGGCGCCCAGCGCCCCGGCGATGCGTCTCACTGCAATTGTCCTGTAGGGCATTCTGTCCTCTCGATCCTCTCTATTGGTTGTGGGCGGCAGAGCGGGCGCGGCCGACCGGGACGCCGCGGCGATAGGGATAGGCCGCCGGATCGACCGGCCGGCCGCCCTCGACGTTCAACCACAGCCGCAGCAGGTGCCGCCGCTTTTCGGGCTCCTCGTGGTCGATAAAGCCGGTCCGCGCGTGCAGGATCACGCTGTTGTTGAGGAGCTGGATGTCGCCGGGTTCGAGATCCATGCCGAGCTGCAAATCCGGGCGCAGGGCCTCCCCGATAAAGGCGTCGAGCGCGGCGCGCTGCGCCGGACTCAGCGGAATGCCGGTCTTGGGCTCGGCCGAGAGGATATATTCGATGACCGCCGGCCGGCAGCTCAGATATCCCTTGTAGAGGCTGTAGATCGGGCTGACGAAATAGGGCTCTTGGCCCGCGACCTCCTCGCCGCGCCGGTCGAACAGAAAGTTGCCGTAGAGCAGGCCGAGCAATTGCGGCGCCGCGCGCAATATCTCGTTGTGGACCGTCGTCGAGCTGACGATCAGGCTGTGCCCGCCCTCCCTGGCCGCGCGCAGGCACAGGAGCCCGACAATGTCGACGACGTCGGTGTGGAATTCGAGTCGGGCGCGGGTCTGGTAGCCGCGCACATCGCTGCGCCCGCGGTAATCGGCGTAACCCTGGTCGCGCACATGGCCCAACAGGTCGCCCTTGGCGTTCTGCGTGACCGCCTCGCCGATATGGCAGCCGAGGCCGCGAAAGACGAGGCCGGCCTCATCATCGCCATAGTCCCGCATCGGCAGGCCGCGCAATAGGACAAAGCCGCGGCCGTATTCGATCTCGTGGCGCAGCGCCTGCAGGCGGGCGCCGAGGGTCGGCAACGGGAAGCCGTCGCGGGTCACTGTGACGGCGGTCAACCCCCGCTGCTGCGCGGTGCGCAGCGCGGCGTCGATCTCGGCAAGATCATCCTTGGACCAATGGACGATCCAGCTCCGGTCGGCCGCGAAATCGGCGGCGCGCCAGGCGCTCCTGTCGGTGATCGGGGCGGTCCGTACGGGCGGTTCGAGGCTTGCGGCGTGCATCGGGTCCTGTCCTCACGGAGAACGTCGGGGCGGACGGGCGCCGCCGCCCCGAACAGGCATACCGGCGATTTCGCGGCTGCTGCGTGCGGATTGCCGCGCCGCTTCTTTTCCGCGGTCGCGCTGCTGCGAGATACGACGCTAGACGGCGCTCTTGCCGCTTGTCAATGTGATCCTGAAAAATGATGTCTTATGAACGAGCCCCAGTATTGGAGCAGAAGGAAAGGCTGAAATGAGGGCAATGCAGTGCCTGCGTTTTAACAAGGATATGCGCCATTGGAGCAAAACCTCTTTTACCCTCGGGTTTAGAACGGCTTTGGGGCTGGTCTGACACAAAGATCGAGAGCGTAGGATGGAACGAGGACCGTAATCGCCCAGCAATTCCTCGAAACGCGATAGCGGCAATGGCGGCGGGTAGAGCGGGCCGAGCGTTCGAGGCCCGATGGAAGCGGATGAACGTCGCGAAGTCGCGCGGATAGCGCCGCGCATCCAACCCTACCAGCCGCCCCTTCCCCCCGCACGCGGCGAGGCTGCGCCACGTCGCGATCGGCGCCAGGCTGGCGCTCTCGGTGCCATGCGAAAACAGCATGATGTCCACTTCTGCGAAGCACGGCGCCGCATCCGTGCTGCAGCGGATGCCCGGTCTCGCCCTGCTGGATGTTTGATCCCGGGGTAAATTTTCATAAACTCACCGGGCTCGCCGTCAGTGCGGGCCTCGACGAGGATGGACAGAAATGGGATACAGCCTCGAACAGTTCTCGACCGAATGTCACCGCATCCTGAAACAGGACCCTGGCGTCGAGGGGCGCAAGAAGGTGTGCGCCCTCGTCCAGCAGGTGCTCAAGGACGACGCTTTCATCGCCGCCAATCTCGGCGACGAGGTGCCCGAGCGCAAGGTCCTCTATGAAGACCCGGAACTCGGCTTCTGCATTCTCGGCCACGTCTATCAAGGCGCCAAGGACAGCAACCCGCACGACCACGGTCCCTCCTGGGCGATCTACGGCCAGGCGCGCGGCGAGACGATCATGACCGATTATTTCCCGGTCGCCCGCCCGAGCGACGGCCAGCCCGGCAAGGCGCGGCCCGTCCGGGACTACAGGCTGACCCCCGGCGCAGCCTATCTCTACAATGAAGGGGATCTGCATTCGCCGCGACGCGACGGCCCGACCCGCCTGATCCGCATCGAAGGCAAAAACATGGACAGGGTGCAGCGCTTCCCTTACGAGCGCGTGTCGTAAGCCGTCCGGCTAAGCCGCCGCCGCGCGCTGGCTGCTTTGAGGGCTTTACGGCTCTATTGCAGCGACCCTCACCCCGGCCCTCCCCCATCGAGGGCTGACAGGGGTAGGTGTCGGGTCATAGCGGCGTGTAGAAAGACTGTCATTCCGGGGCGCGGGCGTAGCCCGCGAGCCCGGAACCCATGCACACGGGCCTTTGCCTGTCCTGGCAAAGCCGGTGTTCATGGCTTCCGGGCCCGGCGCTTTGCGCCGTCCCGGAATGACGAGTTTTACTATAAGATCAAACTGGTAACCATCTCCCACTCGGCCATACCTGCCCCTGTCAGCCCATCAAGGGGGAGGGAGTCCAAGGTAAACCCTCCCCCTTGATGGGGGAGGGTTTGGGAGGGGGTGAGCCGTACGTGTTCCGGTCAGAGGGTCTGGCATTACGCCACCGTGACCGGGTGGCCGACGATGGCGCTGAAGTTCTTGCGCATGTTGTTGTAGCGCGGCTCGCGCGACTGCACCCGGCCGACCTCGTCGGTGGCGCGGGACATCAGGGTGTAGGCGCCTTTCCGGCGCGCTTCCCAACGGTATGACCAGCGCACCCACATGAACCGCTCGCGCGGCGGTTCGATATGGGCGGTGTGCCAGGTTTCTCCGCCGTCGACGCTGACCTCGACCTGGGCAATGGCGCCGGCGCCGCTCCAGGCGTAGCCCCGGATCATGTGGATGCCGGGAGACAGCGTCTCGGTGTCGTCGTTGGGCTGGGTGATGAACGACTTCACCCCGATCGTCGTGATCAATTCCTTGTCGGGGTCGTCGGGCGAACTGCCGTAGTAGTAGAACTGGTAGTGGTACCAGCAATCCGGCTCCGGCTCGGTGATTTCCAATCGGGTCAGCCATTTCACCGACCAGTTGCCCGACCAGCCGGGGACCAAGAGGCGCACCGGAGCGCCGTGCAGGTGCTCCAGAAGCTGGCCGTTCTGCGCCCAGGCCAGAATGGTGTCGGGGTGAAGGGCCTTTTCGATCGGCAGGCCCTTGTCGTAGTAGAACGGCTTGGTGCCCGGGGCGGCCGTCGGCGGCACGCCGCGATCGCTGCCTTCGGCCCGCACGTAGCGCGCTTTGGCGGTGAGGCCGGCCTCGTGCAAGACGGCGGCGAGCGGCACGCCGGTCCACTCGCTGGCGCTCAGGATCATCCCCTCCTGGGTGCGCGAGGGTCTCGGCCCCTCCCCTTTGAAGTATTCAAAGAACGTGGCGTCGCTGCCGGAACATTCCATGACGGTGCGGACGCTGCGGCCGGGAAAGCGCCGCAACTGCTCGAAATTGAGGGTCAGCGGCGCCTTGACCTCACCGCAAACCTTCAGCTCCCACGCGCCGGTCTCCACCACCGGCGGCACGGCGAAATGCTGGACCGTGTAGTGCAGGTGGGTCGGCGTGATAAGCCCCTCCAAATCCATGACCGGCGTCCGGATCCGCACCGTGCGGCCTTCGTCGTCGGTCAGTATGACCGGATTGACGTCCCTGGTCGGCCAGCCGTGCCAATTGCCGGTTTTCCGAGTGTTGGCCGGGTCCGAACCGATCGGCCGATCCATGCGCAGAAAGTCGGGAACCGCGTTTTCCTCTGGCATCGTCGTCTCCTCCCCCATCTCCGCTAGCCGCGCAACCGCGGGCAGAGGCGCATTGCGTTTTCGCCGAGAAGCTTCCGGCGGGCGCTTTCGGTGAGGCGCGGGCGGTCGACGGTCTGCGGCACGGCTTCCGGCCAGGCCGTATCGCCGTGCGGCCAGTCGGAGGCGAACAGCCACATGTCTTCGCCCAGTTCCTCGACGCAGAATTCAAGCGAGCGCTCCCAGCTGTCGATGCCGTGGAAATAGCGCCCTTCGGCGATGACCTCGCGCGGCATCCGCTTCAGGTTCGGCACGTGGCCCGGGGACATCAGGTAGTGCGTGTCCATGCGGTCGAGCGCCGCCGGGACCCAGCCGCCGGCGGTTTCGATGATCGCCGCCCGGATGCGCGGGAACAGGTCGAAGATGCCGCCGCCGATCAACGCCCCCATCGCCGCCATGCCGGCCCACGGGTTGCTGAAGCCGTGCAACAGGAACCAGGCGCCGTCGAGATCGCGGGTGCCGGGTCCGTAGGGCGGGCGCGCCGTGCCGCCATGCGCCAACAGCGGCAGATCGAGGCTCTGCGCCGTGTCATAGAGCGGGTAGAGGTCGGGGTTGTCGAGCAGTTTGCCGCCCGGCGCCTGCGGCGAGATGTAGACGCCGACGAGGTTGGGGTCGCGCTCGGCCCAGTAGCGGATCTCGGCGACGCCGGACGGCACGTCGCGCATATTGGCGACGACCGTCCATTTCAGCCGCTTTGGCGCCTGCGCACAGAAATCCGCGACCCAGCGGTGATAGGCGCGGTAGAGCGCGTTCTCGAAACCGATTTCGCGCAACGCGCAATAGCTCGACACATGGGTCGGAAACAGGACGTTGACGTCGACCGAGGCGCGGTCCATGTCCTCGAGCCGCGCCGCAACGTCCCAGTTCACCTCCTGGCGGATCGGCGGCAGCGGGTCCTTGCGGCCCGGCGGAAAGGCGATGCGGCCGTGCTCCATCGCCGAGCGGCCGCTGAGGCCGAAGGTGTCGCGCACCCCGAGCGGCCGGCCGGTTTCGATCGGCTCGATGACCGAGTCGCGGCTGCCGAACAGCGAAATGCGCCCGCCCTTCTGTTCCTGCCTTGCGATCGCTTCGCACAGACGCTGATAGGCGGCGCGATATTCGGGGTCGATGTAATCCTTGTAAAAGCGGTCGGCCCGTTCGCGGATATGGGCGTCCATGTCGATGACGGTGTACCCGTTCCAGCTCATCCGATTGCTCCCTCCGTCGCCATCACGGCTGCCCTGCCGCCCCGGCTCCGATACGAGCGGCGCGCGTCGTCGCAGCAGCATGCCGTGCAATCCTGCTCCGGCGCAACGCGCTTTGCAGGCACGGGCGCGAGACCGGGCGATCCGAAAACCGCCTCCCGGCGCCGGCTTTCGGTATATGATCGGCCGCGCTGGCCAGGGAGGCGCCCATGCACACCGACCCGACCGAATTGGTCGACGCCGATCAGGGGATGATCAGCCGGCGCATCTTTATCGAGCCGGAGATCTACGAACAGGAATTGCGGCAGGTCTTCGCCCGCTGCTGGCTGTTCCTGTGCCACGACAGCCAGATCCCGCGCCCCGGCGATTTCTATACGACGACGATGGGGGAAGATCCGGTCTTGGTGGTGCGCGACGGCAGCGGAAAGGTCCACGCCTTTCTCAATGTCTGCCGCCACCGCGGCAACCGGCTGTGCCGGGCCGACAGCGGCAACGCGGCGAGCTTCACCTGCGCCTATCACGGCTGGACCTACGGCAATGACGGGCGGCTCACCGGTGTACCCTATCTGAAGGAAGCTTATCACGGCGAACTGGACCGCGGGCGCTGGGGCCTCGTGCCGGTGGCGCAGCTCGACGATTACAAGGGCCTGTGGTTCGCCACTTTCGATCCGAAGGCGCCGCCGTTGCGCCAGTATCTCGGCGAGATGGCCTGGTATCTCGACGCCTTCTTCGACCGCCGCGAGGGCGGCGTCGAGGTCATCGGCGGCGTGCACAAATGGGTCATGCCGTGCAACTGGAAGTTTCCGGCCGAGAATTTCGCCGGCGACGGCTATCACGTGCACTGGAGCCACATCTCCGCCGTACGCACCGGCTCCGGCGGCGATTTCCGGATCATTCCGGACCCGCACGGCCGGATGGTGGCGCCCGGCAACGGACATTCGGTCATCGCCGTCGGCCCGGAGACCCTGGCCGATCCGCCGGCGCCGGAGATCCTTGCCTATGAGGCGGAGATCCTGCCCGAGATCGAGCGGCGCCTCGGCCCGCGGCTCGGCCTCGTCAAGCCGATCGCCGGCACGGTCTTCCCGAACTTCTCGATATTGCGCCCGACCTCGCGCACGTTCCGCGTCTGGCATCCGCGCGGCCCCGACAGGACCGAGGTGTGGGCCTGGGTCTTTGCCGACAAGGCCGCCCCGCCGGAGGTCAAAAAGGCCATCCGCCTGGCCGGGGCGCGCGTGTTCGGCCCGTCGGGCACCTTCGAACAGGACGACATGGACAATTGGCAGGGATGCACGCAGACCGGGCGCGGCGCCGTCGCGCGGCGCCATGCGCTGACCTATGAAATGGGCCTCGGGCACGAGCGTTTCGATCCCAATCTAGGCGCCTGGGTCAGCGATTACCGTTACAGCGAACTCAACCATCGCGGCTTTTATCGGCGCTGGGCGCAATTGATGTCGGGCGCCGATTGGGCCGATCTCGCCAATTGCCAAAGCGGAAGGAGCGGCCAATGACGGCGGACGTCGCCAGGCTTGTCGACAGCGAGCACGGATTGATCAGCCGGCGCATCTTCATCGAGCCGGAGATCTACGAACAGGAACTACGGCAGATCTTCGCCCGCTGCTGGCTGTTCCTGTGCCACGACAGCCAGATCCCGCGCCCCGGCGATTTCTATACGACGACGATGGGCGAAGATCCGGTCCTGGTCGTGCGCGACACCGCCGGCACGGTGCGCGCCTTTCTCAACGTCTGCCGCCATCGCGGCAACCGGCTGTGCCGGGCCGACAGCGGCAACGCCGCAAGCTTTACCTGCGCCTATCACGGCTGGACCTACGGC
>DATFCQ010000206.1:0-3069 GCA_035252905.1 Allostellaceae bacterium
ACACCGGAACCGTAGGGCGGAAAAGCGCAGCGCATTCCGCCACTCTCTTTGCTACCGCGCTTCGGTCCAGCTTTCCGAGAAGGCGAGCGCGCAGGTGCTGAACGGGCGGCCTTCGCGCTCGGTCGCAAACGGCCGGCCCTCGGCCTGCCGTCCGTTCCTGACCAGCCGCGCGCCGAGCGCCGGGATCAACAATGTGCACACGCCGTAGCGGCGCCCGCCCTCGCCCGGCTGGGTGTGGATCAACAGCGGGTCGCCGATGTCGTGCCAGGTCAATGAGATCTCGCCGTCGCGCGCGGTCAGGCGCTCGGTCCAGAAATCGCGCGGATCGCCCGATTTGGTGAATTGCGCGTCGTGCACCGGGATCGTCGTGTCGGCGGTCTCGGCGTTCAGCATGCCCTGCACGGTGGTCTGCAGCCAGCGCGCCATCGCGATGTTGTCGGAATAGATCTGCCAGCGGTTCTCGGTCAGTTCGCTCTTCAGGTAGAGCACGTGGCCGGGTCCGGCCGGACAGCACAGAATGCGCCAGAAGCTTGCATTGGTCGTGACCGGGCCGCCCTCGCTGGCGCTGAGGCGGATGAACGGGTTCTCGCCGGTCAGGATCACGCGGTTCGGGTCGGCAGCCATCGCGAAGCCCCTTTCTCTGGATGGACGGAGAATGCTAGCGCAGGACCGGGCGCGCCGCCACTTGGTCGGGCTCGGCCCGCGGTGCTAGGCTCTCCGCCGCAGCCACGGAGGATCGGCATGGACAGGGCGCTGACCGGCATTCGCGTCGTCGACATGACGCACAACCAGGCGGGACCGGCCTGTACGCAGATCCTCGCCTTTCTCGGCGCCGAGGTGATCAAGCTCGAAGAGCCGACCGGCGGCGACATCGCCCGGCGCAACATGCGCGACCGGCCCGACAGCGACAGCCTGTTCTTCCTGTCGTTCAACGCCAACAAGCGCAGCCTGACCTTGAACCTGAAGAGCGGGCGCGGCAAGGAGGTGTTCAAACAGGTCATCGCCCGCGCCGACGTGTTGGTCGAGAATTTCGGCCCGGGCGCGCTCGACCGCCTGGGCCTCGGCTATGCGGTGCTGAAGGAGATCAACCCGCGCCTCGTCTATGCCACGATCAAGGGTTTCGGCACCTACAGCTCCTTCAAGAGTTTCGAGCCGATCGCGCAGGCTATGGGCGGAGCGATGAGCGTCACCGGCTTCGCCGACAGCCCGCCGACCTACAACTGGCCGGCGATCGGCGATTCCGGCACCGGCATGCACATGGCGATCGGCATCCTCGCGGCCCTGCAGCAGCGCCATGCAACCGGCCGCGGCCAGCATGTCGAGGTGTCGATGCAGGACGCGGTCGTCAACCTGATCCGCGTCAGCCTGCGCGATCACCAGCGCGCCGGCGGAGTGCGGCCGCGCTCCGGCAACCAGCTCGGCACCAACGTCCCGGGCACGACCTATGCGTGCGCCCCGGGCGGCGCGAACGACTACGTCTTCATCCACGCCCCGCCGCCGATGTGGCCGGCCCTGCTGGAGGTCATCGGCCGGCCCGAACTGGCCGAGGATCCGCGCTTTAATACGCCGGAGGCGCGCTGGGACAACCGCGCGGCATTGAACGCGATCATCGAGGAGTGGACCCGCCGGCACGACAAGCACGAGGTCATGCGGCAGGTCGGCGCGGCCGGCGTCCCCTGCGGCGCCTGCCAGGACACCGGCGAGGTCCTCGCCGACCCGCATCTGAAGGCGCGCGAAATGATCGTCGACGTCGATTATCCCGGCCGCGGCGTCTACCAGACCGTCGGCTGCCCGATCAAACTGTCGGATTCGCCGGTCTCGGTCAGCCGCCCGCCGCGGCTCGGCGAGCACAGCGCCGAGGTATTGCAGGAATTGTGCGGGCTCGACGCCGACGAGGTCGCGCGCCTGCGCGCGGACGGCGTCGTCTGAGTCTCTCCCTCTCCGCCCCCGGGGGCGGAGAGGGCATTCAGCAGGAGGACAGGATGGCGGAACGGCGGTTGAAGGTGTTCGGCTGGGGCCGCGAGGGCGAGGGCCTCAGCCCCGAGGAAGAGGCGCGCACGCTCGACCGCTACCGCCGCCGCTTCGCCCGCGACCGTTTTGACGAGCGCGCGCCGCCATCTCTCGACGCGCTGAACCTGCGCCCGCCGCGCCTCGCCCCGCCCGCCGCGCTGGCCGCCTGCTGTTCGAGCGAGACCTACGACCGCGCCGCGCACACGCACGGCAAGTCGTTCTGCGACTACGCCCGCGCGCTCGCCGGCGATTACGACGACGCCCCCGACCTCGTCGCCTATCCGCAGAGCGAGGCCGAGGCGGCGGCGGTGCTCGACTGGGCCGGCGGCTCGCAAGCCGCGGTGATCCCGTTCGGCGCCGGCAGCAGCGTCGTCGGCGGCATCACCCCGCGGATCGTGCCGGGGCGCCACAAGGGCGCGGTCAGCCTCGATTTGCGCCATCTCGACCGGGTCACGGCGATCGACCACACCTCGCGCGCCGCCCGGATCGAGGCCGGCGTGTTCGGCCCCGCCCTCGAAGCGCAGTTGCGCCCGCACGGCCTGACCCTGCGCCATTTCCCGCAGAGCTTTGAATATTCGACCTTGGGCGGCTGGATCGCGACCCGCTCGGGCGGGCATTTCGCGACGCTCTACACCCATATCGACGATCTCGTCGAAAGCCTGCGCGTGGTGACGCCGAAGGGCGTCGTCGAGACGCGTCGGCTGCCCGGCTCGGGCGCCGGGCCGGCGCCCGAACGCCTGTTCATCGGCTCGGAAGGGACGCTCGGCGTGATCACCGCGGCGTGGATGCGCCTGCAGACCCGGCCGCGCTTCCGCGCCGGCGGCGCGATCCACTTCCCCGACCCCGGGTCGCAGCCCGGGGCAGGCTTCTATGCCGCGGCGCGCGCGGTCCGGGCGATCGCCCAGGCCGGGCTCTATCCCGCGAACTGCCGCATCCTCGATCCGAACGAGGCGGCCAATACCGGCGCCGGCGACGGGTCGGCGGCGGTGATGGTCCTTGCCTTTGAATCGGGCGACCACCCGGTCGAGCCGTGGCTGCGCCGCGCCCTCGAATGCATCG
>DATFCQ010000207.1:0-4430 GCA_035252905.1 Allostellaceae bacterium
CAGCCCGCAGCGCCGCATCACGGTCGGCAAACAGGGCAAAGCAGGTGGCGCCGCTGCCGCTCATGCGGGCAAGGAGCGCGCCGGGAAGTGCGGCGAGGCGCGCCAATGCGGCGCCGATCTCGGGTACGAGAGCGACCGCCGCCTCGGTCAGGTCGTTACGGCAGAGCGCGAGCGCATGGGCCAGTTCTTGTGCGTCCGCCGGCATCGGCGCAAACCGTCCCGCCTGGCCCAACGCCTCCCGCCGCCCGACCCCGCGCGGCAACCCCAAAGCGGCAAACACCGCGGCGGTCGGCAGGGCGATCCGCGGATTGGCGAGGACGATCCCGGCCGGCGGCAGCCCCGGCGCCGGGGTGATGCGCTCGCCGATGCCGCCGACCCAGGCCGGCCGGCCGTAAAGGCAGACCGGCACGTCGGCGCCAAGCTCCCGGCCGAGGGCAGCGAGCGCCGCCTTGTCCGCCGGCACGCGCCACAGCGCCGCGAGCGCTTTGAGCGCCGCCACCGCATCGCTCGACCCACCGCCGATCCCGGCCGCCGCCGGCAGGTTCTTTTCGAGGCGAAGGGCGGCGCCAGCGGAGACGCCGGCATGTGCGGCAAGGCGCCTGGCCGCGCGCAGGACAAGGTTGTCCTCACCGAGCCCCGCAAGGCTCGCCGCTTCAGGCCCGTCGAGCGCGAGCGAGAGCTGCGCGGCCGGCGCGGCGAGGAGGCGATCGCCGATATCGGCAAAGGCGACGAGGCTGTCCAGTTCGTGATAGCCGTCGCTGCGCCGTCCGAGAATATGGAGATACAGATTGACCTTGGCCGGCGCGAACGCCGCGACGTCGGCGGAATGCGCTGCGCTTTTCCGCCCTACGGTTCGGTGTTGGGCGGAAAAGCGCAGCGCAGCGGAGCGCATTCCGCCGCTTTCCTCAGGCGAACAAGCGGTCAGCCGCCGCCCGCCTTGACGACCGGAGCGAGACCGCGGGCGATCTTGGCCTCAAGCGGCTTGATCTCCTTTTTTTCGGGCCCGAACTGCAAGGCCCGCCGCCATTGATAGCGCGCCTCGATCTCGCGCCCGACCTGCCAATACGCATCGCCCAGATGATCGTTGATCGTCGGGTCCTCGGGAACCAGCTCGATCGCCTTTTCGAGGTAATGGATCGCCTCTTTGTACTGGCCGAGCCGGTAATGCGCCCAGCCCAGGCTATCGACGATGTAGCCGTCCTCGGGCCGCAACGACACCGCCTTTTCGATCATCTTAAGCGCTTGCTGCAGATTCTGGCCGCGGTCGATCCAGGTATAGCCGAGATAGTTCAAGACAAGCGGCTCGTCGGGTTTCAATTTCAAGGCGTGCAACAGATCGGCCTCTGCCTGCTTCCACTGTCCCGAGCGTTCGAGGGCGATGCCGCGGCTGTAATAGAGCGACCATCTTTCGGGCAATCCCTCGGCAGAGAGCCGCGTGATCGCCTCGTCATAGGCTTTGACCGCCTCGGGAAAACGCTTGTTCTCGCGCAAGAGGTCGCCCAGTTGCATCGCCGCACCGGCCCGTTTCGGATACTGCATCGACAGCTTTTCGAGAAGCGCGATCGCCTCGTCGGTGCGGCCGAGCGTGTCGAGATTGGCCGCGACCCGCAATTGCGCCGACCAGTAATAGGACGAGGATGACGGGATCTGGGCGAGAACCGACAGGCTTTTTTGCGGCTGCCTCTCGGCGCTCAGAATATCCGACAACAACAGCTGCGCCAGGGTCAAATGCGGGCGCAGAGCCAGGGCGAAGCGGTCGTAGAGCAGCGCCAGGTCGATCGTTTCCGGCTCGTTGACGACGCTCGCCAGATCAAAGAGGGCTTCAGCGAGGCCGTCGCTGGCCGAGGCGACGAGCGGGGGCGGCGGGGCGGCGGGGTTTTCGTCCGGCACCGCTTCGGCCAATTCGCTGCCCGGGTTTTCCGCTACAAAGCGCTGATAGACTTTCTTCGCCTCGGCGGGCTGGCCGCGACGCTGATAGAAATTCGCCATCGCCTCGGCCAACCGCCAATTGAGACGGCCGGTCGCCGCCAGCGCCTCCTTGAAATTCGTCTCGGCCTTGTTCGGGCGGCCGTCGAAATCGTAGAGCAGCCCGAGCTGGAAGAATTTGAGCGGCGCGAGGCCGGCGAACTTGTCGAGCCGCTGCAATGCGGCGTCGGCGCCGGGCAGATCGCCTGCCGCCATCCGTGTCCAGGCGAGCGCCAGCGGCGCGACAAAGCGATGGAGCCCGTCCGCCGGCAGCGCCTCGGCCTCGGCAAGCGCCGCCTTGGCGTCGCCCGCCTTGATCCTCTCGATCAACAACACGAGATCGGCGGCGGTGTTGTCCGGGTTGAGATGCAATTCGCTCTTGGCAAGCGTCTCGGCGCGGGCGAAGCCGCCCTCCGAGATTTCCATCAAAAAGGTGCGCCCGATCAATTCGGGCGCCGTCGGATCGGCCTCCAGCGCCTGTTCGAACCACTGGGCGGCGGCGCGGTAATCGCGCTCCCGCTGGGCATGGAGCCCGGCCAGATAGGCCCCGAACGGGGTTACCGCCGACGCTCCCGTCGCGGCCGCGCCGGCGCCGCCGGCCGCGACAAGCGGGAACAGCACGGCCAGAACGGCCCCGGTGCGGGCAAGCCCGCTCGCCATTTTTCCCATCGATCCTCCACCCCCAACATTCACCCTGCGCGGCGCGGCATCACATATTCGGATAATTCGGTCCGCCGCCCCCCTCCGGGACGACCCAGTCAATGTTCTGCTCCGGATCCTTTATGTCGCAAGTCTTACAGTGGACGCAGTTCGGCGCGTTGATTTGCAGCCGCGGCGCGCCCGCCGCATCCCGCACGATCTCATAGACCCCGGCCGGACAATAGCGCTGTTCCGGCGAATCGTAGAGCCGATAATTGACCGCGATCGCCTTTTCCGGATCGCGCAGCCGCAGATGCGAGGGCTGGTCCTCTTCGTGATTGGTATTCGAAATGAATACCGAGGACAGCCGGTCAAAGGTGATTGCGCCGTCGGGCCGGGGATAGTCGATGCGCCGCGCCCTGTCCGCCGGCGTGAGCCAGATGTGGTCGGGGTGGTGACGAAAGGTCCAGGGGGCGGCGCCGCGCAGCAGATAGGTGTCGAGCGCCGAATAGGCGAGGCCGGCATAAAGGCCCCAGCGAAAGCTCGGGCGGATGTTGCGAACCCGCCGCAATTCCTCCCATACCCAGCTGTCTTCGAGGGCCTTTCTGACCTCCACGGTCTCGCCGCCGAGCCGGCGAAACACCACCTCGGCCGCGACCATGCCCGATTTCATCGCCGTGTGGCTGCCCTTGATCTTCGGCACGTTGAGAAAACCGGCAGCGCAGCCGACGAGCGCTCCGCCGGGAAAATCGAGGCGCGGGATCGACTGGAAGCCGCCCTCGTTGAGCGCCCGCGCGCCATAGGCGATGCGCCGCCCGCCGACAAAGGTCGGGCGGATCGCCGGATGGGTCTTGAAGCGCTGAAACTCCTCGAACGGGCTCAGAAACGGGTTGCGGTAATCGAGCCCGACGACAAAGCCGACCGCGACCTGTCGATTCTCCAGATGATAGAGAAAGGAACCGCCATAGGTCGCGACGTCGAGCGGCCAGCCGACGGTATGGACGACGAGACCGGGCTGATGCTGTTCGGGCGCCACTTCCCACAATTCCTTGACGCCGATCCCGTAGGTCTGCGGGCCGATGCCGTCGCGCAGGTGGAAGCGCGCCACGAGGGTCTTGGTCAACGAGCCGCGGCAGCCTTCGGCGAACAAGGTCTCGCGGGCGACGAGTTCGACGCCGGGCTGGTAGCGCGCGGTCTTCTCGCCGTCCTTGCCGATCCCCATATCGCCGGTCGCCACGCCGCGCACCCGCCCGGCCTCGTCATAGAGCACCTCGGCGGCGGCGAAGCCCGGATAGATCTCGACGCCCAGCTCTTCCGCCTGCCGCGCCAGCCAGCGACACAGATTGCCGAGACTGATGATGTAATTGCCGTGATTTCTCATCTGCGGCGGCGTCGGCAGACGGAAGGCGCGGCGCGTTGTCAGAAACAGAAAGCGGTCCTCGCTCGCCGGGGTCAAGAGCGGCGCCTCCTTTTGGCGCCAGTCCGGGATCAGCTCGTCGAGAGCGCGCGGCTCGAACACGGCGCCCGACAGGATATGGGCGCCGACTTCGGAGCCCTTCTCGACGACGCAGACCGAGACTTCGCGCCCCGCCATAGCGGCGAGCTGCTTCAGACGGATCGCCGCCGCGAGACCGGAAGGCCCCGCCCCGACGACGACGACATCATATTCCATCTGCTCGCGCGGCATCCCACCTCTCTCGCTGACCCTCGGCGAGAGACTATAAAGGAAAAGATCGCGGCGAAACCCCCCACCCATCCTTTAAAACCCTCTCCCCCCAATGGGGGGAGAGGGTAGGGTGAGGGGGGCTGTCCGGCGCGTGCTACGT
>DATFCQ010000208.1:0-35607 GCA_035252905.1 Allostellaceae bacterium
TCACATGGTCGAGAACCTGTGGGCGCGCCTGAAAGAATGGCGCGCCGTGGCTACTCGTTATGAAAAGACCGCGCGCTCCTTCCTGGGTGTGCTCTGCCTGGCCGCTACGGCCGATTGGCTCAAGATCTAACAGGCCCTAGGGTCCCCGCGCGACCCGTCGCGCGGGTGGGGCCGCCCGGCCGAGTTGGGGATCTTGCCGCGCGGGGCTGGCCCAACCCCGCCCGGCTGTGTTAAGTAACCGGGGCGGCCGGCGCCTTCCGATGGGGGATCGTCTAACGGTAGGACAGCGGACTCTGACTCCGCCGGTGTTGGTTCGAATCCAGCTCCCCCAGCCAGCTTTTTCAATAGTTTAGAGGCGCCCCCAATTGGAAGAAGCAGGAGAATGGCCTCTCCGCCTCAAGGCAACTGGCCTTGCTCCGCGCCTCATCGCCAACAAGCCGGGCTGGCAGATATCGAGCGTGACGCGCGCGCTCGATCGCGATCCGCCGAACCTCCGCACGCCTCCGGGTGCTCCAACAAATAGCGCGTCGCGAAATCGAGCGCCGGCTTGATGGGAGCGCGCCCGGCTTCGAGTTTGGCGAGGCCGTTGCGGGTGTAGCCCAGGAGCTGCGCGAGCTCTGTTTGACTCATTCCAAGCTTCTGCCGGCGCTCGCGCAATTCTTGCGGTGACATGATCGCTCCTCTATATTCAGGGGCAGCCGGGAGAAGGCGGCTACCTTCTCCCGGCGCCCTGGTCCTCTTAGAGCCGGATCTCGACCTTGATCTTGATCCGGCCCCACTGGAAGACCAGGAGGAGGTGGATTTTCATCCTTTTTCCCTCCTCCGCCGGCGGGCCAATTCCCGCCGGCAAGGAGGATATTATGCCAACTGAGTTGTCATTCAAGTAGAAAATCGTTAGCCACACCCTACGGGTTTCTGCGGAGTTCGGAGCCGCCGTTAGACGCATCAGAAGAGATCAAGGTGTTGAAAACAAAACCATGACCTCGGACTCTGACGCCGCCGGTGTTGGTTCGAATCCAGCTCCCCCAGCCAGCTAGAATTTCTTAGCGAGCGTAAGCGAGCTTAGAAACTCTGCTGTCCCGGCGAAAGCCGGGACCCAAGGGCTACACGGCAGAAAGCCCTATATGCGGTCCCTGGATTCCCGCTTGCGCGGGAATGACGGAAAAAGCATGGCGACGTGTAGTACCCTAGCGCGAAAGCGGGTACCCAGGGGCCGTGGGTCGGCCAAAGGTGAGGCTTGCCGACGCCGTCGCGCGATCCGGCGTTCCGGGTCATGCTCTCGATGCTGTGGAAAGCCGGGAGGCCGCTGTCGGCGTCCAATCCGGCATTTCACGTCGCGGCCGGGCGCGGCTATGGTTTCGGCGCGGCGGCGTTTTGCGGCGTCGCCGCTGCGGGCGCCGGGTTCAGCTCCCTCACGTTCGGCGATCCGCCGACCGGCGCCGCGCCGGTCAGCTGCGTCAGGATCGCGCTCGCCAATTCCAGATGCTGCATGGCGATCGGCAGCGCCTCGGCGGCATAGGCTTTGAGCTGGGCGTTCTCGCCCGAGCCGATCTCCCATTCCAGCAATTGCACCGCCTTTTGGTGATCGGTGATCTGACCGCGGATATAGGCGATGTCGAAGGCCGCGCCGTTCGCCCGTTCCAATTGGGCGCGCCTGTCGCGATGCTCCTGGTCGGGCTGGTTGGGGAGGGGGACGCCGACCGGCCGGGCGATATCCGCCAGCCGCCGATCCGCCTGGCGATGATCGATCGTCATGCGGCGGCCGAAGTCAATGACGGATTTGTTTTGACCCTTTTGCGCGGCGAGGGCGCCGGCTGCGATTTCGCCGCGGTTGCCGATCGTGATCTCGCGAATGAACAGCCGGTCGTCGTTGTTCAGCACGCCGCGCGCCGGCATGCCCGGCTGAGCCGATTGCGGCGCGCTCGCCGTCGCGCCGGCAGGATTGCCGACACCGACCGCCGCGCCGGTCGTGTCGGCGCCGAAGGCCGCCGCGCCCCAGCCGAGGCATGCGATTGCCCCGATGACGCATTCTCGGATCATCTTTCCTCCCCGCATCACAGCGCGAGCAGATAGGCAACCAGCGAATTCTTCTCGTCCTGGGTTAGCTTCAGGCCGAGCACCAAATTGAAAAACTCCACCGTATCGGCGAGGGTCAGCAGGCGTCCGTCGTGCAGATAGGGCGGCGAATCCTTGATGCCGCGCAGTGTGAACGTCTTGATGGGGCCGTCCGGCAGAATCACCATCCCATTATCGACGATGCCCGGCCGGTAGAAGCGCTCGAGCTTCAGATCGTGCATGTTGTTGTCCATGAAGGCGGTCTGCGGAATGTGGCATGCGGCGCAACGGCCCTTGCCCATGAACACCTTCTCGCCGGTGAGCTCCTGCGGGGTCGCCTTGGCGGGATCGAGATGCCCGGTCGGATCGAGCTTCGGCGCCGGCGGAAAATCGATGATGTTCTGCATCTGCGCCATCATTGGGACCTGATCGACCCGGTCCGGCCGGTTGATTCCCTTGCGCTGGGCGCTGACATGATCGCCGTTGAAATAGGCGGTGCGCTGCTCGAACTGGGTGAAATCCTCAACCGAGCGCAATGAGCGCTTCGAGCCGTGGATCTGCTGGTTGAACAATCCGCGCAGGCTGACCGTGTCGAGCCGAAAGCGCGCCGCCTGCGGCCGTACGTCCGGGGTCTGGTGGAAGGCCGCGTTGGTGTGGAAATTGGCGTGGCAGTCGAGACAGGCGACGCCGAGGCTCTGATCCGCGCTCTTGCGGTCCTCGGTCTGGTTGAATTCTTCCTGCGGGAAAGGCGTCAATAGCAGGCGCAGCCCTTCGATCTGCACCGGCGTCAGAAGCCCGACCATCAGCGCATAGTAGTTCTTGATGGTCAATAATTGCCCGTGCGAAACATCGCCGAGTTCCGGGTGTGTAGTCAGAAAGAGGGGCGGCGGGAATTCCGGCGTGAACGGGTCCGGAATGTCGAAATCGACGTCGAAGCGGCGGAGATTGCGGTCTTCCTGCCGGTGGATCTCATCGATCTCCTGGTTGGGAAAGACCTGGCCGCCGGTCGCCTGCTTGACGTGCGGCAATGGCAGAAATCCGCGCGGCAGCAGGCCGCGCTCGCGGATCTGCTCGGGCGTCATTTGCGCCAACTGGTCCCAGGTCACGCCCGCCGGCAATTTGACGCGGACGCCGCCCTGCACCGGCTTGCGCCCGCCCGACATCATCACGCCGGGGATCGGCCGATCGGAAAGGTCGTATCGTTCTTCGAGAACCTGATGCTGGCGCCGCATCACCTCCGGCTTTTCCGCCTTGTCGTTCTGCATCACCGTCTCGAACGGGATGGTCGGGAGATTGCGATAGCTCGCATCAGGCGGCAGAGGGTCCGCCGCGACCGGGAAGGCAAAGAGCGCTGCGCCCGCGACCATCCCCGCCATGGCGATCTGCCGCCGCATGACATGTCTCCCGTCTCATAGGATGGGAAGGGAGAACGGCCAGGCAGATCGGCAGTTCCCGCACGCCGCGGCTTTTTCCGATCCGCTATAGAGGCGCCATGTCCTGCAAGAGGCCGAATAAACGGCCCGAATGCGCGTTTTCACGGGTGTGACGAAGAGGGGCGTTTGGATTGCGCCGAAGACTTTGTCCCGCGATGATGAGCGGTGGGTCGGCTGAAAGCGGGACCTCTTAATGGCGTGGCGGATCGGCGTCGATTCCGGCGGCACCTTTACAGACATTTGCCTGTTCGACGAGAACAGCGGTCAGATCACGGTATGGAAGGTGTCTTCAACCCCCGCCGACCCGTCGCAGGCGGTTGCGCAGGGGGTCGGCGAGGCGCTCGCCCGGGTCGGGGCGCCGGCGCGCGAGGTCTCCTATTTCGGCCACGGCACGACGGTGGCGACCAATGCGCTGATCCAGCACCGCGGCGCGCCGACCGGTCTGATTACCAGCGACGGCTTTCGCGACCTCCTAGAAATCGGCCGGCAGAAACGGCCCGAGCTTTACGACCTGCAGGCGGACAAGCCGCCCGCGCTGGTCCCGCGCGCGCTGCGTCGCGAAGTGCCGGAACGCCTGCGCCATGACGGGCGCGTCGAAACCGCGCTCGATGAGAGGGCGGTTCGCGACGCGGCTCGCGCCTTGCGGAAAGCCGGTGTCAGGGCGGTCGCGATCTCTTTTCTTTACAGCTTTCTCGATCCCGCGCATGAGGCTGCGGCGCGGCGCATCGTTGCGCAAGAATTTCCCGAGGCCTTTGTCTGCGCCTCGTACGAGGTGGCGCCCGAGTTCCGCGAGTATGAGCGGTTGTCGACGACCGTGGTCAATGCCGCTCTCGGGCCCGTCATGGCCTTTTATATTCGCGGCGTCGCTGACCGGCTCAGGGCGCTCGGCGTTGCCGCGACGCCCTATCTGACCCAGTCGAACGGCGGCGTCATCGGTTTTGACACGGCGGCGCGGCTGCCGGTGCGTACGGTGTTGTCGGGACCGAGCACCGGCGTCGTCGGCGCCCAGGCGACGGCGCGCCTCGCCGGGGCGCAGGATCTCATTACCTTCGACATGGGCGGCACCTCGACCGACGTCGCGCTGATCCAGGGCGGCGAGGCGCGGCTCGCGCGGGAAGCGGTGGTGCACGGCTATCCGATCAAGGCGCCGATGCTCGACATCCACACGGTCGGCGCCGGCGGCGGCTCGATCGCCTTTGTCGATGCCGGCGGATTGCTCAAGGTCGGGCCGCGCAGCGCCGGGGCCGATCCGGGGCCGGCCTGCTACAGCCGCGGCAATGACGAGCCGACCGTGACCGACGCCAATGTGGTGCTGCAGACCCTGAACCCGACATATCTGTTGGGCGGGCGCATGGCGGTGCGCCAGGATCTCGCGCGGGCGGCGATCGACCGCCTCGCGGCAAAGCTCGGCCTGGAGGCGTTGGCGACCGCCGAAGGCATCCTCGCCGTGGTCACGGCCAATATGGCGCGGGCGATCCGCGTCATCAGCGTAGAGCGCGGCCACGACCCGCGCGATTACACCCTGGTCGCGTTCGGCGGGGCCGGACCTCTGCACGCCGCACGGCTTGCGGCCGAACTGGAGATCCGCCGCGTTCTGGTGCCGCGCAACCCGGGCATCCTCTGTGCGATGGGCCTGCTGCTCGCCGATCTGCGCGCCGATTTCGCGGCGACGCGGCTTCTCGCATTGTCCGCGGCGGTCGTCGGCGAGGTCGAGGCGATCCTTGCCGCACTGCGCCGGCGCTGCGACGCATGGTTCGCCGAGGGCGACATCGCGGCCGATGCCCGGCGCGTCGCGTTGTCGGTCGACATGCGCTATGCCGGCCAGAATTACGAACTGTCCGTGCCGTTCCCCGCCGGTCCGGTGACGGCGGCGGCGATCGACGAACTCGCGGCCGGCTTTGCCGAGGCGCACCGGCAGCGCTACGGCTTTGCCGCCGAGGACGAACCGGTGCAGTTCGTCACCTTCCGCGCCGAGGCGAAGGGGATCGTGCGCAAGGCGGACATCCGGCCGGCGACCGACGCCGGCCTCGACCCGCGCGGCGCCGAATGCGGCCGCCGCAAGGTGTGGCTGCGTGACGTCGGCGGGTTCGTGTCCTGCCCGCTTTACGACCGCGACAGGCTCGCCGCCGGAAACCATATCAAGGGGCCGGCGATCGTCGAGCAGATGGATGCGACGACCGTGATCCCGACCGGCGCCGCCGCGACTGTCGATCCGTATCTCAATCTGTTGCTGGAGCTGCCATGAGTGAGCCGAAGCCCGCGGGCTTGACCCGCGGGACCGTTCAGACCAACCGCATCGACCCGGTCACGGTCGAGGTGATCGGCAGCGCTCTGTCGTCGATCGTCGAGGAGATGGGCGAGGCGCTGGTGCGCGCCAGCTTTTCGACCAACATCAAGGAGCGCCGCGACTGCTCGACCGCGTTGTTCGACACGCGCGGCACGATCCTGTGCCAGGCCGAGCACATCCCGATGCATCTTGGCAGCCTGATCGGCGTCATTCCCGAAATCCTGAAGCGCCACCCGGTTGCGGACATGCGGCCGGGCGACGTGTTCATCGGCAACGACGCCTATGCCGGCGGCGGCACCCATCTGCCCGACATCGTGCTCGGCGAGCCGATCTTTGTCGCAGACCGGATCGTCGCCTGGGCGGTCAACACCGCGCACCACGCCGATTTCGCCGATCGCGGCCATGCCCACATCTACCAGGAGGGGCTGCGGATCCCCCCGATCCGCCTCTATCGCGCCGGCGAATTGCAGCAGGACGTGCAGGACTTGATCCTGCTCAACTGCCAGGTCCCGCGCGAGCGGCTGTCCGACCTGCGGGCGCAGAGGGCGGCGAACCGATTGGGCGTCGAGCGCATGCAGGCCTTGTGCCGCAAATACGGCACCGACACCGTACTCGCCGTCGGCGACGCCCTGCAGGATTACGCCGAGCGCAAGATGCGCGCCGGGATCGCGGCCCTGCCGGACGGCACCTACCGCTTCGCCGACACCTATGACAGCCCCGAACTCGGCCGCGCGCTTCCGGTGTCGGTCGAGGTCACGATCGCGGGCGACGAGATGCGCCTGCATTTTGACAGCCCGCCGCAGGTGCGGGCCGGGATCAACATGATCTACTCGGCGTTGTTGTCGAGCGTCTATTACGCGGTCAAGGCGGTGGTCGACCCGACGATCCTGCCCAATTCCGGGCTTGCCCGCCCGATCACCGTGACGGCGCCGCCCGGCACGATCCTGAACGCGACCCATCCGGCCGCGGTCAACGGCCGCACCAGCACCTCGCAGCGCGCCGCCGACCTGGTCATCGGCGCCCTGGCGCAGGCGGCGCCGGAGCGCTGCATCGCCGCCGGCAACGGCTCCTGCACGACGGCGAGCTTCAGCGGCGCCGACCCGGAGGACGGGCGTCTCTGGGTCTATCTCGAAACCATCGGCGGCGGCTCCGGCGCGCGCGCGGGGAAGGACGGGCTCGACGGCGTCCATGTCCATATGACCAACACCTCGAACCTGCCGGTCGAGGCGCTCGAGGTCGAATATCCGCTGACGGTGTTGCGCTACGAGCTGGTCGACGGCTCGGGCGGCGCCGGCCGGTTCCGCGGCGGCATGGGCTTGCGGCGGGTGTACCGCGCCGAGGCGGACTGCCGTCTGCGGCTCGACGGCTCGCGCCTCCTGACGCCGCCCTGGGGTCTCGAAGGCGGCCGTCCCGGCGGCTGCGGCGCCTTCCGCCTCGGCGACGGGGTCGAGCCGTTTGTCAGGGGCAGCGGCCATCTGCGCGCCGGACAGACGGTCGAGATCGTCACCCCCGGCGCCGGCGGGTATGGCGCGCCCCGCGAACGCAACCCCGCCGGAGCGCGGCCGTCCCGGCCGCATGCGGGCGAGACGCCCGCGCTCCCATAAGGAGGTAGGCGCATGCGCAGGTTCTTCGGAGCGACGGGCTCGGTCAGCCGGGTCGTGATCGAGAGCAAGGCTCTCAGGAGCAACATGTTGGGCGATCCGTCGGCGCGCGCCGTCGACGTCTACGTTCCGGCCGGGCACGACGGACAGGGATTGCCTGTGCTCGTCGATCTGGTCGGCTTCACCGGCAGCGGCCTGTCCCACACCAATTGGACCGGGTTCCGCGAGAACCTGCCGGAGCGGCTCGACCGGCTGATCGGGGAGGGGCGCATGCCTCCCGTCGTCGTCGCCTTTCCCGATTGCTTCACCCGGCTCGGCGGCAACCAGTACATCAACTCGGCGGCGATGGGCGCCTGGGAGGATTTTCTGCTGTACGAGATGCTGCCGGCGATCGAAGAGCGCTTCCATTGCGGCGGCGACGGGCGCCGCGGCGTGTTCGGCAAAAGCTCGGGCGGCTACGGCGCGCTGACCCATGCCTTGCGCCACTCCGACATCTGGGCGGCGGCGGCCTGTCATTCCGGCGATATGGGCTTCGAGTTGTGCTATCTGCCCGACATGCCGGCGGTCCTGCGCGCCCTCGCCGGCGCCGAGAACTCGATCGAGCGCTGGTGGCAGCAGCTCGAATCCGCCAGGAAGCATCCGGAGGGTTCCGGCAAGGTGGTCAACGCCTTGGCGATGGCGGCCAGCTACGATCCCGACCCCGCGCAGTTCCTCGGCATCCGGCTGCCGGTCACGTTTGACACCTGCGAGATCATCGAGGAGCGCTGGGCGAACTGGCGGCGGCAGGACCCCGTGGCCGCGGTCGAGACCCAGGCGGACAATCTGCGCCGGCTGAAGGCGCTCTACATCGATTGCGGCGAGAGGGACCAGTTCAACCTGCTCTACGGCGCCCGCAGGTTCGTGCGGCGGCTCAACGAATTGGGCATTGCTCACCGCTACGAGGAATTTCCCGATAACCACACCGCTGTCGACTACCGGATGGACGAAAGCCTGCCGTTTCTCGCGAAGGCGCTGTCCGGCTGAGGCCGTCGCGTGACCGGTTGTGCGCCGCTCTATCTCTGCGCCAGGCGATGGCAAAGATCGACAAGCACCGGCTCGCGCAATGCGGCGGCGGCGGCCTCGCAGGGAAGCCATTTGGTCTGGCGCTTTCCTTTCTCGGGCCAGCGCGAGAGGCACTCGGTGACTTCGAGGAGATAGACCCAGACCTCGATGACCCGGGTGCCGAGCCGGCTCGGGCTTCGCTTGGTCGCGCGGAACATGCCGACCGAATCCGCCGAGATGCTGCCCCTGACCCCGGCCTCTTCGAACGCCTCCTTGGCCGCGTTCTCGCCAAAGGACAGGTGCGCTTCGACCTTGCCCTTGGGAATACCCCATTGTTTGGAGCGCCTCTTGCGGACCAGCAGGATCAGGAGTTCGCCCTTTTTCGTGCGCCGGTAGGCCAACACGCCGGATTGCAGTAGCCGCTCCGGGCTCGGCGGCTTGTCACCGGCGAGGAGGGCCGCCGGGTCCGCTGCCGGCAACAGCGGCGCTGCGCGCTCGAAGATCCGCTTTTTGCCGCGCGGCAGGGGTGGATCCCGATCCGTGGACCGGTATTTCTTGGACGTTCGGGAATGGAGTTGGTGGCCGGAATGCGAGCGGGCGGTCGGCTCGGAAGCGCGCTTGTGCCGCCGGAATTCGGCGAATGACACGATCTGGCCTGTCTCTTTCGCCATGCCTGGTCCTCTCGCCTCTGGTCGCCGAGGCCTCGCGGTCTCAGCTAGTCCTCGATGGATGCTTCATCAAGCTTTAACAGCGGTGCAGGCCGGGCTGGTCCGACCGGGCAAATTACCCTAGGCTTTTGAAGAGCGGGCGGCGGCGGGGCGGGACGCGAGGGGGACGGCATGGCGGGGAGCGGCATCGGTCGAGTCGCGGTCATCGGCACCGGCACGATCGGGGCGAGCTGGGCGGCCTTCTTCCTGGCGCGTGGCCTCTTCGTCGCCGCCAGCGATCCCGCGCCGCAGGCGGAGAGCGCGATGCGCCGCTTCATCGCCGCATGCTGGCCGGAATTGCGGCGTCTGGGCGCCGCGGCAACGCCGCCGTTCGATCGGCTCAGTTTTTACGACGAGCCCGAGGCGGCGGCGGCCGGCGCCGACTTCGTGCAGGAGAACGCGCCCGAGCGCGAAGCCGTCAAATGCGAGGTGTTGCGCCGGCTCGGCGCCGTCGTGCCGGCATCCGTCGTCATCGCCTCCAGTTCCTCGGGCCTGTTGATCAGCCGGTTGCAGGCGGATTGCCGCCACCCCGAGCGCTGCGTGATCGGGCATCCGTTCAACCCGCCGCATCTGGTGCCGCTGGTCGAGGTCGTCGGCGGCGAGAAGACCGCGCCGGCGACGATCGAGCGGGCGCTCGCGATCTACGCCGCCCTCGGCAAGCGGCCGATCCACATCCGCCGCGAGGTCAAGGGGCATGTCGCCAACCGATTGCAGGCGGCCCTGTGGCGCGAAGCGGTGCATCTCGTCGCCGAAGGGGTCGCGAGCGTCGCGGACATCGACACCGCGATCAGCGAAGGCCCGGGCCTGCGCTGGGCGCTCCTCGGCCCGCATCTGATCTTTCACCTCGCCGGCGGCGCCGGCGGCATCGCGCATTTCCTCGACCAGTTCGCCGGGCCGATCGAGGAGTGGTGGCAGGATCTCGGCCGGCCGCAATTGACCGAGACAGTGCGGCAAAAGCTCGCCGCAGGCATCGCCGCCGAGGCGGCGGGCCGCAAGATCGACGAGCTTGCCGCCGAGCGCGACCGGCTCCTGGTCGAGATCCTCGCATTGAAGCGCGGCGGGGCGAACACCTAGGCAAAATTCCGTCGATTCATTACACACCCTCTCCGCCCTTCAGGGGAGGACCAAGGAATGGCGCTGCAAAACGCGATACATTATCCCTGGCCGGAGGGAGGAGACTGCTTTGTGTTCCTCCCCGCCGCGCCGCATCGGAGCCCGGGCGATCGGCCCCCGGTGCTGTGCTTTCTTCACGGCGCGCAGGAGGCGGCGACCGGGAGCAACCCGGACGGCGTCGCCGGGCACCAGTCGCCGGCCTGGCACGCCGACAGCCATTCCGCCCTGACCGCGCGCTTTCTGGTGATCTGCCCGCAGCGCCGCACCGTCGGGCGGTGGACAGAGGAGGACGCGCGCAGCCTCCATCGGGTTCTGGACAGGGCCGTCGCCGAGCACAACGGCCGCCCGGACAGGATCTTTCTGACCGGGTTCAGCTATGGCGGAGACGCGGTTTTCTGGTTTGCCGCCGGCGACCGCGGCGATCGGTTCCAGAAGCTGTGGGCGGTCGATCCGGCGTTTCAGCTGCACACGCCCGTGCCGCCGCCCGGCCGCCCCGTTCTGGTCCATTACGGAATCGCGATGCGGGACGCGGCGGCGCGCTTCACTGACCGCGCCGGGCTGCAAAAATGCGCCGGGGATGGTGCGCCGGTCGGCGACCGGCTTGTCTGCGATCTGGGATTGTCGCATGTCGAGACCTGCCGGGCGGCGTATGGGGACGCGCGCGCCTATGAATGGCTGCCCCCGGTCTGAGACGTGTCCGGCAGAGGCAAGGCGGGCGTCGGCGCGGCCGCGGCGCCGGAGGCCTTGCGCAGGTCGCGTCCGGTGATCTCGACATTGCCGTCGGGGGTCAACTGGCGCCGGCGGAGCTTCCGCTCGGCGATGCTCTCAAACCGGGTTCGTTGGAGGTAATAGGTTTCGATGCATCGCTCGGGGGTGGGCGGCTCCGGCAGAAGCCGCCGGAAGGCGCGCAGCGGGATCCGGACGGTGCCGCGATACTCGCCGATCTCGACCCCGAACTCCACTTCCTGCCGCTCGGCGTTCCAGCGGGCGTCTTCAGGGAAGGTAAAGAACATCGGCGCCTCCGATTGCGCGCGGACCCCCCTGTCCGATGTTCTCTATACGTTCGAACGCAGGATGGCAATCATGCAGCGGCCGATCGCCGGCCTTCCGGTGCCGGGATGACCCGCCGGAGGCTGCGCCTCTCGCGCCGGGGCGGCGAGGTTTCCGCCGCGCCGGCGGCCCTCCCGAGCGCGGGCGCCGGGTTGCCGCGGCTGCTCAGCGCGAAATTGCCGGTCTATTACGGCTGGGTCGTCCTCGCTTCCCTGTGCTGCGCCGGGTTTGCGCGCCAGGGCGGGGCCACCGCGACGGTCTCGATCTTTGTCGAGCCGCTGACCCATCAATTCGGCTGGTCGCGCACCGCCGTGTCGGGAGCGGTGTCATTGGGCGGAGTGCTCGCGGCGCTGGTGTCGCCGCTGATCGGGCCCGTGCTCGACCGCCACGGCTCGCGCGTCGCGCTCTGCCTCGCCGTGCTCGGCACCGGGATCGCGACATTGCTATTGTCGCTGACCCAGTCGCTGTTCGTCTTTTATCTGCTGTTCTGCATCGCCCGGCTGAACTGGGCCAGCCCGTTCGACCTCGGCATCTACAGCGCCTTGAACACCTGGTTTGTGGCGCGGCGCCCCTTGGCGAATTCGATCGCCACGGTGGCGCAGATGGCGGGGCTCGTGGCGATGCCGATGATCGCCCAATTGGCGACGCGCGGCCACGGCTGGCGCGCCGGCTGGATCGCGATCGGCGCGACCGTGCTGGCGGTCGGCTTCCTGCCGGTGTGGCTGTTGCTGGTCCGCCGGCCGGAGGATCTGGGATTGCCGCCCGATCCCGCCGCCGCAGCAGGCGGCGCCCGTTCGGCCGGGCTCGTCGAGGCGGCATTCTCGCGGCGCCAGGCGGTGCGGACCCCGGCCTTCTGGCTGCTGCTCGGCTACACCGTTCTGGTCTACCCGGTCCAGGCCGGGGTCAGCCTGCACCAGGCCGCCAATCTGGTCGAGTCCGGCGTCACGCCGACCCTTGCGGCCTCGATCGTCAGCCTGTTCTCGTTGATGTCGGGGGTCGCGAGCGCCGCCTGCGGGGCGATGCCGCGCTCATTGCCGGTGCGTTATCCGATGGCGCTCGGCGGCGTCTTTCTGACGCTCGGCTGCCTCGCCATGATCGACATCGCCTCGGTCCCCCAGGGAGCGGCCGCCGCGGCCCTGTTCGGGCTCGGCGTCGGCACCATGCTGACCCTGTTGCCGGTCGCCTGGGCCGATTATTTCGGGCGGGCGAATTACGCCGCGATCCGCGGGTTGGCGCTGTCCGCACAGGTCCTGGCGCAAGCCTCCGGCCCGCTGTTGTCGGGCGCATTGCACGACTGGACCGGCGACTACACCCGCGCGCTCGAATGCTTTGCCGCGCTGTCCTTTCTCAGCATCCTTGCGGCCTTGGCTGCGCGCCGGCCGCGCCTCAAGGTCCCGTCGTAACCGGCACCGATCAGGGCGCCAGCAATGCGGCGAGGGCGCGCATGTCGTCCAATTCCTCGAGGTGCTCGACGATGTCGATCAGGGCTTCGGGCGGGCCGAGCGGGGCGGCGGCGAGGCTCCAGCAACGGCGGAACTTTGTCAGGTGCTGCTCCGGCGACAAGGGGCGGGCCGGGTTGGCCAGCATCCGCTCGCACTGCCATTCGACAGACGTGCCGTCGTTCAGGTCCACCCGGACCGATTGCGGCGCGAGGGCGTTCGGGTCGGGGTTGCCGTCCGCCAGCGTGGTCACGCGCCGGGCGAGCGCGAAGGTTTCGGGGTCGCGCAAGGCCGCGCCGCGATAATGCGTCGGGTCGAGCGCGCCGTATTGCAGCCGTTTGGCGATGACAAAGCCCATGCACAGGCGCGCATAAGCGGGGCTGGGGTCGGGGATCGCGGGCCGCCCGCACAGGCGCTGGACCAGCGGCGGGCCGAGCACGGTAATATGGGCGATATCGGCGGGGGTGAAGCCATGCGCGGCGCGCAATGCGGCGACCCCCTCGATCCCGGCATGGGTGGCGCGGCCGGCGGGGTAGGGCTTGTGGCTGAGTTCGGCGATGCGCCAGAGGCGGCCGAGCGTCGGCCAGATCGGCGCGAGATCCCATTCGCCCTCGAACAATGGCAGATAGCCGAACGGGCCCTCGAACACGTCGCGCGGAC
The DNA here is from genome assembly GCA_035252905.1 of Allostellaceae bacterium. Classification (GTDB taxonomy): domain Bacteria; phylum Pseudomonadota; class Alphaproteobacteria; order ATCC43930; family CGMCC-115725; genus AP-15. Next base: position 13,387 of record DATFCQ010000208.1, read on the forward strand.
CGGCAATTCCGGCCTGCGCCAGGTCGCAGGCGGCGAGCGCGGCGCGGCTGTTGCAGCCGATCTGCAACGGGAGGGCGGGGCTGCCCTCGACATGCGGCTGCATCGTGCCGCTGGTCTGGGCGTATTGCAGGCCGAAGGCGCCGGCGAGGGCCGGTTCGTCCAATCCGGCGAGCCGGGCGACCGCAGCGGTCGCGCCGAAGCCGCCGGCGGTGGCCGGGCGGAAGAAGCGCAGGCCGGCGCGGGCGGCGAGGCCAAGCCCGATCGCAACGTCGACGCCGATCGCGAGCGCGACGAGAAAGGCGCGGCCGGTGACGCCGCCCGCCCGCTCGGCCCAGGCGAGAGCGGCCGGCACCAATGTCGCCATCGGGTGCAGAACCGCGGCCTCGTGGACGCAGTCATATTCCTGGCAATGCACCTGGAACCCGTTGATGAGGGCGGCAGCCGGAGCAGGGAGGCATTCGCGCCGCCCCCACACCGCCGCCTCGCCGCCGGCGCCCCAGCCGGCAACCGCCTGCACCAGCGGCGCGACGTTCGGATCGGTCGCGGCGGAGACGCCGACGCCGAGCGTGTCGAGCAGGAACGTCTTGGCGGCGCGCACCGCGGCGGGAGGCAGGTCCTCGAAACGTGTGCCCAAGGCGTGGCGGGCGAAGCGCAGCGCGGCGAGGTCGGGGGCGTCGGTCGGCATTACGTGCGGTAGAGGAGGGCGTGAGTGCAGTCAGGTCGGCATCCTGGCCGGAAATCCGGTTCGGGGCCAGTTCTGGATAGAACAAAGGCAAAGAGCGGGGTAAGAACGGCCGATCGGCAATCCCGTGCGTCAGCCGTCCTGTGCCGTGCGCTCGCCGATGCCTTCCGCGAGCAGAGCGACGGCGAGGGTGTTGAGGCTCACCCCTTCGCGTTTGGCGCGCTCGGCAAGCCGGCGATGCAGTGATTTCGGGACGCGCAACTGCCATTTGCCGCTGTAGCACTCGGCCGGCTCGCCGCCCCCGGGCGGCGGAACCGGCCGGCCGGCTTCCTTCATCGCGGCGATCCAGCAGCGTTTTGCGTCCTCGCCATTGGCAACGGCTTCCTCGATCGTCTCGCCGTCCGACATGCAGCCGGGCAGGTCCGGGAACTCGATCAGATAGCCTCCGCCTTCTTCCTCGGTCAGCGGCCGGATCGTGAAGCGATATTCGGTGTCACTCATGGTTCGCTTGCACCGCCTCGATGAACGCAACAAAGCGGCGGACATAAACAGGCTTGATCGGTCGCCGCGCCGGAACCGACACCGCCTCCGCTACAGCAGGATGCTCGAAAACCACATGGCTTCCGCCCGATTTGCGAACATTGACGCCATGGGCGGCAGCAACCGCCTCCAAGCTTCCGATCCGCCAATCGCGCGGGTTCGCCCGCATCGCGGCGAGTGTCCTGTCGGCGCGCGGCATGTCCCGTCCGCCTCTCTCGGCTGAATGGTACTACTAACGGTACCGCACAACAAGCTCGGTGTGTCGCGTCGCCGCCGCAGCAAGCTATCGGCAATCTATTCAGCAACGGGTGGAAACCCCTATCGCCGCCGGCCGCTGCCTAATATCTACTGGGACGATTGCGGGCGGGCACCGATCATTGCGGCATAGCCCTTCGCAACTCCCTGATCGCCTGCGCGAAGGCGGCCGGGCGATAGATGTCGCCGTCTCCCAGTGATCGATACAGCGCGCCCAGCGCCGTATTTATCGCCGCCATTGACGTGTCCGTGACATAGCCGGAGGAGCGCATCGCGGCGATGATCGCATCGAGCGCCAGCGTGGTCTGCTCCGCGAAGGAGTACTCGGCGTCCTTGCCGGAGAGCGCCGCGGCCGTCACGCCGTCGGCCAGGGCCTTCATGTCGTCTCGCGTGAAATCATGGCCTTGGAGGATGGGAACGAGCCCGTTTGCCGCCGCGCGCAAGTGCTCCGCCTGATGCCGGACTGCATCCCAGTCCCCGGCGGTCGCGCGATGCAGCGCGCGCAAGCTCTCGCGCAACGACGTCTCGGCCTCGGGCGCCACGCGCGCGGCGATGACGGCCAGCAATACGGCAGAGGCGTCATAAAGCCTGAGCGATCCCGGACCGACCTCGGCGGCGCCGCTTGCCGTCCAGCGGATCTGGTCGATGCCGTGATGGCAGGCTTCGCAATCGAACAGGGTCAGCTCGGGGTCGACCCCGCGGGGAGCATTCTTCGGGTCGAGCACCCGATCCATGCGCCCGGCGAGTTCGGCCGCCTGTCCGATGGCCCAGATCTGCGCGCCGTTGACCGCGCCTTTGCGCGCGACATAGCTCTTGTCCACAACGAAATGCGCCGGCTCGATCGCGGTGAAGGTGTCGAGTTCGAACGGCAGGCGCGGGTGCCCCGCCCCCATGATCCGGTGTGTCATCACCCGCTGCGCGTCGCCAAGATGGCAGGACAGGCATTTCCGCGCGCGCGCCAGCGGCTGGTCGGTCGGGTAGAGCCCGGCGGCAAGGTTCGCCTTGTGTCCGGCGCCGGTGAGATGGACGCCCAGCCATCCCGAGGCAGCGCCGTGACACGCCTCGCAGCCGACCCCGTCGGACAGGCGGAACTGCGGGCCGCGCCGGTCCGGCGGCGCATTGTCGGCGTGACAGTCGAGGCAGACATTCGCGCTTGCCGCATCGGGCAGGCCGAGATTGTGGGCAATCCGCAGCGCCCGATCGCCGAGCAATACGGCATAGGCCCTGTGATGGCTGTCGATGCGGTGCGGATCGGTTTCCTGCGACCAGATCAGATATTCGTCCTGCCTGATCGGCGAGCCCCGCGAAGGCTCGGCCGCGCCGTGGCAAGTGCTCCCGCTGCATGTGGCGACGCCGAGATGGATGCCTCCCTGGGGATGCGGCGCTGCACCGCCTTGGGCGCCGGCGGGCAGCGCTGCGCCGGCCATCGAGGTCAATGCCAGTGCCGCGATCCGAGCGGCGACCCAAAGGGCTGCGAAAGGCCTCGGCTTGCGCAGATCAGCGGGCATGATTATTGCCGCCGCGCAACGGGGCGCCGCTCTATTGCCGAGGTCCCGGTCTGCGGCAGATGGCATTCCATGCACAGGTAGCGGCGAAACGGCACCGTCGCCAAGACCTGATAGGTATTGGCGACGGGCGGCGACGCCTTGGCCTGCGGAACATGACATCCGGTGCAGAAGTAGTGGCCGGGCGCTATCGCGGCCAAAATGCGGCCGTCGCGATCGCGGAAATGGGCGATGCTGATCGTCGGCGCCGACACGTCCGCCTTCCCGGTGCGGCCGTGGCAGGACAGGCATTGATTGGCGCGGGCGTCGATCCGGTAATCGCGGATTGAATGGGGGATGACCGGCGGCTGGTCATAGGCGCTGCGCGCGAGACGGTCGGGCTCGATGTCCTCGCTGGCAAAGGGCGGCGGCGCGGGGTTGACGGTCAGTACGGTCGGCCCCCGTATGCCGTTGAGGTCGGCCGCGATCGCCGTCGACAAGCCGATCAGCCCGGCGACGGCCGGTGCCATCAGGATCGCCCGGATCATGGCGGCGCTCAGCTCGACGCGACCTTGACGATCTTGACCGCGGCCTTTTTGAAGTCGGTCTCCTTGGAGATCGGATCGGTGGCGTCCAAAGTCAGCTTGTTGACCAGTACCCGCGCGTCGAACCACGGGATGAAGACCATGCCGCGCGGCGGCTTGTCGCGACCCTCTGTCTCGACCCGCGTGAGGATCTCGCCGCGGCGAGAAATCACGCGGATCTCGTCGCCCCGACGCAGCGACAGGCGAGCAGCATCCTCGGGATGCATAAAGCACACGCATTCCGGAAACGCTTTGTACAGCTCGGGCACCCGCATCGTCATCGAGCCCGAATGCCAATGTTCGAGCACGCGTCCCGTGCTCAGCCAGAAATCATAGTCCCGATCGGGCATCTCCGGCGGCGGCTCGTACGGAAAGGCGAAGAGGCGCGCCTTCTTGTCCGGAAACCCGTAGAACTGGATCCCAGAGCCCTTTGCCACATAGGGATCCAATCCCTCGCGATAGCGCCAGCGCGTCTCCTTGCCGTCGACCACCGGCCAGCGCAGGCCGCGCACCTTGCGATAGGCGTCGAACGGCGCGAGATCATGGCCGCGGCCGCGGCCGAATTGGGCATACTCCTCGAACAACCCCTTCTGAATATAGCAGCCGAAGGCCTTGGCCTCGTCGTTGGCGTAATGCGGATCGATCTCGTCGGCGGAAAAGCGATCGACCGTGCCGTTGGCGAACAAGACGTCGAACAGGCTCTTCCCCTTGAAGGCAGGATTGCGGTCGAGCAGGGCGCCGGGCCAGACCTCGTCGGTCTTGAAACGCTTTGAGAACTCGACGATCTGCCACAGATCCGAGCGCGCCTCGCCGGGCGGCGCGACCAATTGGTGCCAGGTGGTGGTGCGCCGCTCGCCATTGCCGAAGGCGCCTTCCTTTTCGACCCACATCGCCGACGGCAGGATCAGATCGGCACAGCGCGCCGTCACCGTCGGATAGACGTCGGAAACGACAATGAAGGCCGCAGGATTGCGGTATCCGGGATAGCCCTCCTCGGTCAGATTTGGGGCGGCCTGCATGTTGTTGGTGACCTGCGTCCAATAGACGCCGATCTTGCCGTCCTTCAGCATCCGGTTCTGCTCGACGGCGTGATAGCCCGGCTTGTCGACGATGAGGCCCGACGGCACCCGCCAGATCCGCTCGGCGAGGGCGCGGTGCTCCGGGTTCGTGACCACCATGTCGGCCGGCAGGCGATGGCAGAAGGTGCCGACTTCGCGCGTCGATCCGCACGCCGAAGGCTGGCCGGTCAGCGAGAACGGACTGTTGCCGGGCGAGGAGATCTTGCCGGTCAGCAGGTGCAGATTGTAGACGAGATGGTTGCACCACACGCCGCGCGTGTGCTGGTTGAACCCCATCGTCCAGAACGACGTGATCTTGGTCTTCGGATCGGCGTAAAGCTCGGCCAGGGCGGCGAGCTGCGGCTCCGGCACGCCCGAAAGTCTGCTGACATAGGCGCCGGTATAGGGTTTCAGGAATTCGCTGTATTCGGCAAAGCTCATCGGCGTCGAACGGCCCGGATCGGCGGCGTTCTTGGCGCGCCGTTCGAGCGGGTGGTCGGGACGCAAGCCGTAGCCGATATCGACGGCGCCCCGCCGAAAAATCGTATGGCGGTCGACAAAATCGCGATCGACCCGTCCGGTCTCGACGATGTGACGAGCGATGTAGTTCAGGATCGCGAGATCGCTTTGCGGGGTGAAGAGGATCGCCTGATCGGCGAGTGCGAAGCTGCGGTTCTCGAAGGTCGAGAGTACGGCGAGTTTGACATGGGGCGCGCCGAGCCGACGTTCGGCGATCCGGTCCCACAGGACCGGATGCATCTCGGCCATGTTCGCGCCCCACAGCACAAAGGCGTCGGCGGCTTCGATGTCGTCATAGCAGCCCATCGGCTCGTCAGCGCCAAAGGTCCGCACCGCCGCGAAGACGGCCGTCGCCATGCAATGCCGGGCATTGCACTCGATGCTGTTGGCGCGGAAGCCGGCCTTCATCAATTTATTGGCGGCATAGGCTTCCCAGATCGTCCATTGGCCCGAGCCGAACATGCCGATCGCGGCCGGGCCGTGGTCGCGCAATGTGCGCTTGTACTGCGCCGCCATGACGTCAAACGCCTCGGTCCAGCTCACCGGCGTGAACTCGCCGTTCTTGTCGTATCGTCCGCCGCGTTTGCGCAATAGGGGGGTCGTCAGCCGATCCTGCCCGTACAGGATTTTCGGCAGGAAATAGCCCTTGACGCAGTTCAGCCCGCGATTGACCTCGGATTCCGTGTCGCCTTTGGTGGCGAAGACCCGGTTATCGCGCGTGCCCACCATGACGCTGCAACCGACGCCGCAAAAGCGGCATGGAGCAGGCGACCATTTGAGCGGCGCCGCATTGGCGGGGACAGCCGCAGGCGCGCCGGCCGCCGGAAGGGCGGCGCCCAGAACGCCGGCCGCGGTCGCGGCGGCCTGGGCCTTGATCAGGTCGCGACGGGTCATTGCCATGACGCCCCCTCCCGGCTCCGCCTCGCCGATACTCCGCCTGAGACAGTACCGGGGCGACCGAAACCACCCCGGCCAACCGGCCGGTTCCGCAATGAGCGCGAGGGTATTGGCGCCGCCTTCGCCCCGATCCTTCAGCCGTCGGCGGCTGCCCAATGGCCCTCGGCGCCCTCAAGCCGATCGATCGCGACGTGCATTGTCTCGACATACGACGGCGACGCGTGCACCCCAGGCACTGAGCGCAACGTGATCAGCCGCCGTAATCAGAGGCTATTGCCGGCCGCACTGATTTACCCCTGATTTATATCATGATAGAAATTAATGTGAGAGACAAGGAATCTCTCTTCGGGTCGGCGCTGGTCTCCCCGGATCAAAAATGCGGCCCGCCCGGTCGGCTCCCTCAATCGAGCGCCAAAGTCAGCGTTTTCAAATAGGCGCTCTCGGGCAGGGCCGGATGGATCGGATGATCGGGCGCGGCTCCGGCCTCGCGCAGGATGCGCGCGCCGCGCCCGGCATCGGCGAGGCCGCGGCGCACCGCCTCGGCAAAATCCGCGGCCGCGACATTGTGCGAGCAGGAGGCGAGAAACAGAAAGCCGCCAGGAGCGGTCACTGAGGCGGCGAGCCGGGCGAGCTTGCGGTAGCCGCGCAATCCCGCCCCGGCCTCGCGGCGCGACCGGGCGAAGGCGGGCGGATCGGCGATCACGACGTCGAAGCGCTCGCCGGAAGCGGCGAGACGGGCGGCCTCGGCAAAGGCCTCGCCGCGGCGGAAAACGCACAACGCGCCGACATCGTTGCGCCGGGCCGCCTCGGCGGCCAGTTCGAGGGCCGGCTCGGAGCGGTCGATCCCGACCACCTCGACGGCCCCGGCGCGCGCCGCCATGACTGCGAAACCGCCGCTGTGGCAATAGAGGTCGAGCACCCGGGCGCCGCGGGCGAGCCCGGCGACAAAGCGGCGGTTGTCGCGCTGGTCGAAAAACCAGCCGGTCTTCTGGCCGCCGACCGGGTCGACCGGGAAGACGGCGCCGTTTTCTTCGACGAGGACCGGGCCGTCGAGGGCGCCGTGCGCCACCCGCACCTCGGCAGCGAGGCCTTCCTGCGCGCGCGCCGGGCTGTCGTTGCGCAGGACGATCGCCTGCGGGGCCAACAACGCGGCGAGCGCGTCGAGGATCAGGGGTTCGAGGCGGGCCATCCCGGCGGCGTTGGCCTGGACCGCGAGAACCCCGCCAAAGCGGTCGACGACGAGACCCGGAAGCCCGTCGGCCTCGGCGTGAACGAGACGATAGAACGGCGCCTCGAACAGGCGCTCGCGCAGGCGCAGGGCGCGCTGCAATCGCCGCGCAAAAAACCGCGGCCCGATCGCGCGCGCCGCATCGCGATCGAGCATCCGCGCGGCCAGGAGGCTGTGCGGATTGAACAGGGCGACGCCCATCGGCCGCTCGTCGGCGCGCAAGAGGGTGACGAGCGCGCCGGGCGGCAGCGCCTTTGCCGCCCCATCCATGCGCACCTCGTTCGAATAGATCCAGGGGTGGCCGCCCTCGCCGCGCCGCTCGCGGCCGGGCAGCAGATGCACCGCCGGGCGCGTCGCCGGGTCGTCGGGCGCCGCCGCGCCGGTCTCGCTCGCCGTCTCGTTCATCCTCGCCCCGCTCCCTCGGCGGTTAACGTAATCTCGCCGGCCGCTCTTGCCAGCCGGCTTGGCCGTTTGACATCAGAGCATCAGGATTATTATGTCCAGATGCAGAGAACGACCCTGACGCTTGACCAGGATGTGGCCGCTCTGCTCGGCGAATTGCGCCGCAAGCGGAAAGCGAACTTCAAAGCCCTGGTGAATGAGGCGTTGCGTCGCGGGTTGCAGGACATGACCAGGCCACCCGAACAGCGTCCGCCTTTTCGCACGCGATCGGTCTGGGCTGGGCGGGTGCTGATCGATTCGATCGACAATATCGCCGAAGGTGAAGACTTTAAGTGATCCTGATCGACGCGAACCTCCTTCTTTATGCGCTCTTCAGCTCTTTCCCGGAACACCCTCCTGCTCGCGATTGGCTGGACAGACAATTGAACGGCTATGCCCCGGTCGGCTTACCCTGGGCGAGTTTGCTGGCTTTCCTGCGAATAGCGACGAACCCTCGAATCCTCGAAAGACCCGAGCCGATCGCCGAGGCATGGGAGCAAGTCTGCACATGGCTGGCGTGCAGAGTCGCCTGGATACCGCAGCCAACGGAGCGGCATTCCGAGGTGTTGGGCAGCCTTCTGATCCTTCCCGGAATACGTGCCAAGCGGGTCCCGGATGCGCATCTGGCGGCCTTGGCGATCGAGCACGGGCTGACGCTGTGCTCTGCCGATGGCGATTTTGCGTGATTTCCGGGCCTGCGATGGCTGAACCCGCTCGCCGCCTGAAACCCGGCGCTTCGGATCGGGGCGGTGATCGGCTATGAGAGAGCGGCATAATCGGGAGGAGCGGCCATGGCAGAGCAAAACCGGCAGGTCCTGCTGAAGCAGCGGCCGAGCGGGGCGCCGCGCGCGGCGGATTTCGCGATCGTCGACAGTCCGTTGCCGCAGCCGCAAGCGGGCGAAGTCCTGCTGCGCGGCATCTACCTGTCGCTCGACCCTTATATGCGCGGCCGGATCAGCGCCGCGCGCTCCTATGCGAAGCCGGTCGAGATCGGCGCCGTCATCGAGGGCCGCGTCGTCGGCGAGGTCGTGGCCTCGCAGCATCCCGATTTCCGGCCCGGCGATTTCGCCTATGGCGGCTATGGCTGGCAGCTCTACAGCGCGGTTCCGGGCGCGCAGCTCACAAAGCTCGATCCGGCGGAGGCGCCGCTCTCGACCGCGCTCGGCGTCCTCGGCATGCCGGGCTTGACCGCCTATGTCGGGCTCTCCGACATCGGCCGGCCGAAGGCCGGGGAGAGCGTCGTCGTTTCGGCCGCCTCGGGGGCGGTCGGCGCGGTCGCCGGACAATTGGCCAAACGCGCCGGCGCCCGCGTCGTCGGCATCGCCGGCGGCCCCGACAAGTGCCGCTATGTCACCGACGAACTCGGCTTTGACGCCTGTCTCGACCACCGCGCCGGCGGCCTTGAAGAGGCGCTCGACGCGGCCTGTCCGAACGGCATCGACGTCTACTGGGAGAATGTCGGCGGCGCGGTGCAAGAGGCGGTCTTTCCGCGTCTCAACGACTTCGCCCGCATGGTCCTGTGCGGCATGGTCTCGGAGTACAACGACACCGCGCCGCGGCCCGGCCCCAACCTGATGGCGGCGGTCAGAAAGCGCTTGCACATCGAGGGCTTTATCGTCAGCGACCAGTGGCGGCGCCTCGCCGAATACCGGGCGATGGCGGCGCCCCTCGTGCGCGAAGGCCGGCTCAAATACCGCGAGGACATCGTCGAAGACCTCGACAACGCCCCGCAGGCTTTCATCGGCCTGTTGCAGGGCCGGAACTTCGGCAAGCTCCTGGTCCGCTTGTCCGCAGATCCGACCCGGCGCGGATAATGCCCCTCACCCCGGCCCTCTCCCCGCAATGCGGGGAGAGGGAGGGACCCGCGCAGCGGGAGGGTGAGGGGCAGCGAGTGCCGCGATATCGGTGCAATATCAAGGAAGATAAGACGATGGACTTCGAACCGTCGGAAAAGGTGAAACGCCTGCAGGCGCAGGTGCAGGATTTCATGGATCGCGAGGTCTATCCCGCCGAGGCGGTCTATGAGCGCCAGCTCGCCGCCGCGGCCGACCGCTGGCAGCCGCCGCCGGTGCTCGAAGAATTGAAAAGGAAGGCGCGCGCGGCCGGATTGTGGAACCTGTTTCTGCCCGAGTCGGAATTCGGCGCCGGCCTCTCCAATCTCGAATATGCGCCGTTGTGCGAGATCATGGGGCGCTCGCCGATCGCCCCCGAGGCGTTCAACTGCTCGGCGCCCGACACCGGCAACATGGAAGTGTTGGCGCGCTACGGCACCAGCGATCAGCAGGAGCGCTGGCTGAAGCCGCTGCTCGCCGGCGAGATCCGCTCGGCCTTTGCGATGACCGAGCCGGCCGTCGCCTCCTCGGACGCGACCAACATCGAGGCCGAGATCCGCCGCGACGGCAACCGCGGCTACGTCGTCAACGGGCGCAAATGGTGGACCAGCGGCGCCATGGACCCGCGCTGCAAGATCCTCATTGTGATGGGCAAGACCGATCCCGACGCGCCGCGCCACCGGCAGCAGTCGATGATCCTCGTGCCGCGCGAGACGGAAGGGGTCGAGGTGCTGCGCCATTTGACCGTGTTCGGCTATGACGACGCGCCGCACGGCCATTGCGAGGTCGCCTTCCGCGACGTGCGCGTGCCGGCCGAGAACCTGTTGCTCGGCGAGGGCCGCGGCTTCGAGATCGCGCAGGGGCGGCTCGGTCCCGGGCGCATCCACCATTGCATGCGCCTGATCGGTCTCGCCGAGCGCTCGCTCGCGGCGCTGTGCGCCCGCGTCAAGACCCGCGTCGCCTTCGGCAAGCCCTTGGCCGAGCAGGGCGTCATCATGGAATGGATCGCCGAGTCGCGGATCGAGATCGAGCAGGCGCGGCTGTTGACCCTGAAGGCCGCCGACATGATGGACAAGGTCGGCAACAAGGCGGCGCGCGCCGAGATCGCGATGATCAAGGTGGTGGCGCCGCGCATGGCGCTCGCCGTCATCGATCGGGCGATCCAGGCGCACGGCGCCGCCGGCCTGTCGGCCGATTTCGCTCTCGCCTATGCCTGGGCGCGGACGCGGGCGATGCGCATTGTCGACGGGCCGGACGAGGTCCACCGCGTCGCCGTCGCCCGCCTCGAACTGCGCAAATGAGCGATGCGGCAAGCCTTCTCGCCGCCGAACTGATCCCCGAGCGGCCCGACGAGCGGCTCGACCCGACCCGTCTCGAACCCTATCTGCGCCGCCACCTGCCGGGGGCTGAGGGGCCGCTCGCGATCGCCCAGTTTGGCGGCGGCAAGGCCAATCTGACCTATCTGTTGCGCTTCGGCGAACGCGAGTTCGTATTGCGCCGGCCGCCGCGCGGGCCCCTGCCGCCGGGCGCCCACGACATGCGCCGCGAGCACCGCGTCCTCTCGGTCCTGCCCGACCGCTATCCGCCGGCGCCGCGGAGCCTCCTTCTGTGCGAAGATGAAAGCGTGATCGGCGCGGTGTTCGTGATCCTCGAACGTCGCCGCGGCTTTGCCATCCGCGACGACCTGCCGCCCGAATTCGCCGGCCGGCCCGAACTGAACCGCCGTATCGGCTTCGCCCTCGTCGACGCGCTCGCCGCCCTGCACCGCGTCGACCCGGCCGCGATCGGGCTTCTTACGCTCGGCCGGCCGGAGGGCTATCTCGAACGCCAGCTCGCCGGATGGGCGCGGCGCTGGGAGGCGGCGCTCGACCTGCCGGCGCAGCAGGAGGCGGAGGCGGCAATGGCGCCGGTCCTGCGCCGTCTCGCCGAGAGCCTGCCGCAGAGCCGCGCCGCGGGCCTTCTGCACAACGACTACCGCCTCGACAATCTCTTGCTCGATCCGGCGGACCCGGGGCGGGTCGTCGCCGTCCTCGACTGGGACATGTGCACTTTGGGCGACCCGCTCGCCGATCTCGGCTATCTGCTGAATTACTGGGTCGAGCCCGGCGACGACCTGCGCTGGCGCGAGATCGCGGCGATGCCGACCTGGCGGGAAGGCTTCCCGTCGCGCGCCGAGGCGATCCGGCGCTACGCCGCAGGCACCGGCTTTGATGTCGGGAACATCCGCTGGTACGAGATCTTCGCCGCCTTCAAGCTCGCCGTCATCGTCCAGCAGATCTACATCCGCTGGCACCGCGGCCAGACCCGCGACGAACGCTTCCGCGCTTACGGCGCGCGCGTCCTGGGGCTTGCCCGGAAGGCGCGAGCGCGCTGCGGCTTCGGTTAGCAGGCAGACAAAAATATTGATATTGTTCTGTAACATCCCACGTTGGATTTGGTCTTGAAACTCCTCTCTCCAGATGGCCGACCTATGCAACGCGATGCAGTTATTGCCAAATTGAAACAACATGAAGCCGAATTGCGAGAGCTTGGAATCAAACGTCTTTATCTGTTTGGTTCGACGGCGCGGGGGGAAGGAAGAGAGGATTCCGACGTTGATCTGTTCTTCGACTATGAGAGGGGCAAGTTCGGCCTGTTCGAGCTGATGGAAGTGAAGGAGCGCACCTCCGCCATTCTTGGTTGCGAGGCCGACATCATGACCCGCGACAGCCTGCATAAAGTTTTGCGGCAGCGGATCGAAGCCTCGGCGCTGCAGGTGTTCTGATGGCCGCGCCTTCCCTCGCCCCGCGCCTCACCGATATCATTGAGGCAATCGAAAACATCCGCAGCGAGACTGCGGGCGTCACGCTCGACGCTTTCGAGGCCGACTGGCGCAAGCGCTGGCTGGTCGAGCGCGGTGTTGAAATCATCTCCGAAGCCAGCCGGTACCTGATCGACGATCTGAAGGCCCGGCACTCGGGAATTCCATGGCGGAAGGTGGCCGGTATTGGAAATGTGCTGCGCCACGATTATGAGCGCATCGCGGCGCCGGTCATATGGAGGCTCGTCCAGGACGATCTGCCGCCGCTGGAGAAGATCTGCCGCGCGGAACTGGCGCGGGAGCAGGCCACAGAGCGGTAAAGAGGAAAGAGGGGGCGTTCACGTTGCTGGCCTCACCGCCGGCACGGTGCCATAATCAAGCGAAACGACGGCGGTCGCCGCGATCGAGGGAGGAACAAAATGGGCGAGATCCTGGGCCTCGGCGTCACCCATTACCCGCCGTTGGCGGGACCGGACGCACAGATGGGGCGTATCCTGAAGCGCATTCTTGCCGATCCCGCCCTGCCCGAAGAGCGGCGCAATCCTGCCTCCTGGCCGGCGCCGATGCGCGCGGAATACGGCAACGATGCCGGGCTCGCGGCGGCCGGGCGGCACCGCGCGGCGCTTGTCGACGGGTTCCGCAACGCCAGGCAGTTGTTGGACGAATTCGCCCCGGACCTGGTCGTGATCTGGGGCGACGACCAGTACGAGAATTTCCGCGAGGACGTAATACCGGCCTTTTGCCTGTTCGCCTATGACGAGATGACCCCGCAGCCGTGGCAGTATTACCGCGGTCCCAATGTATGGAACGAGCCGGGCGAACAGAGCTTCACCTATCGCGGCCACCCGGCGGCCGGCAAATTCCTCGCCGGCGGTCTGCTCGAACAGGGTTTTGACGTGGCCTATGCCTATCGGCCCTTGCACCACCCGCTGGGTCACGCCTTTCTGAATACGCTTCTGTTTCTCGACTACGACCGCAAGGGCTTCCCCTATCCGGTCGTGCCGTTCCAGGTCAATTGCTACGGCCGCCGGGTCATCGCCCAGGAGGCCGGGGTGCGCAGCCTCAGCGAACTGCCGGACGAGCGCACTCTCGACCCGCCCTCGCCGATGCCGTGGCGCTGCTTCGACCTCGGCGCCGCCGCTGCCCGCATCCTGGCCGGGAGCCCGTGGCGGGTCGCGCTCGTCGCCTCGTCGAGCTGGTCGCATGCCTTTCTGACCCCGAAAAACCACCTGCTCCACCCCGACGTCGAAGCCGACCGCGCGCTCTACGACGCCCTCGCGGCTGGCGATTATGCCTCCTGGCGGGCGCGCCCTCTGTCCGCGATCGAGGACAGCGGCCAGCAGGAGATGCTGAACTGGATGTGCCTCCTGGGCGCGATGCAGCAGCTCGGCCGGCGGCCCAGCGAAACGGCCTTTGTCGAAAGCTGGATCTTCAACTCGAACAAATGCTTTGCCGCCTTTGCCGGGTGAGCCGGCAATGGCCGAATTGCCGGGCAAGGGGCTCGCCGCCGAACTGATTGGCCAGAGCCGCGAGGAGAGCCGCACGACGGCGATGGAAGCGGTCATCGCGCGCTGCCGCGACGGCGAACTCGCCGGGGACGAGGTCCACCGGCTGCTCGGGCGCCTGTGGACGCTCGAACGGATGTTCTATTACGTCTATGGCGGCTGGGGGCAGGGTCTCGAAGTCAACGACTACCCGCCCGCGGTCAAATACCTGTTCGCGCGGCAGATCCTCGACGACTCGACGCATGAGATGCTCTATGCCGACGCGCTGTTGTGGAGCGGCTGCGTCGCCACCCAGAAGGAGGCGTTCCGCCATCCTTATGGCCGTTTCGCGGTCGATTCGGCGCTCGCCTATTACGTCTTCTCGTTGCGCAATCTTGCGACCTATCCGCACGCGATCCGCATCGCCGCCTTGAATCTCGGGCCCAAAATCGTCGAACTGGCGTGGATCGAGGCGCTTGCCGCGGCGCTCGCCGAACCGCGGCTCAAATCCCTGTTCGCGAGCCAGGCGGTCGAGAACAGGAGCCATGTCGCGATGGGCCGGCGCATCGTCGAAGAGTTCGTCACCCGCCCGGTCGAGGCCGAATTGTGCCGCTGGGCCGCCGCCATCGCCCGGCGCGACTACCGCCGGTACCTGCACGAGCTCGGCGATTTCGTGCTTGGGACCGAGACGCCGGAAGAACCGCTGCCGCGCGTCCAGGTCACTGATTGAGAGGGAGGGGACCATGCCGACCCTCAGGATCGACCACGAGCGCTGCACCGAATGCCGGATGTGCTACATCGTCTGCCGCGAGATCGACGTCAATGCGGTGGTCGTCGCATTGGAACCGCTGCACCGCATCGAGATCGACGCCGATTTGTGCACCTATCCGGGCTGTACCGCCTGCCTCTATTACTGCCCGGCGGCCGGATCGATCGTCGAGGCTGAGAGCGGCCGCTCGTTGGTTCCGCCGCCGCCGGAATTGAGGACGGAGGTCTGACATGGACGCTCTGCTCGAGCGCTTTCTCGACGCGTGGGTATGGCCGACCGCCCCGGACATGCCTGGCGCCGAATTCCGCCTCAAATTGACCCGCGACAAATGCCTCAAGGGATGGGAACTGGCGCTCGGCCGCGCGCTCGCCGATCTCGAAAGCGATCTCGGCAACACCGACGAGGGCTGGCAGAAGGCGCGCGCCCTGCGCGGCTACGCCGCCGAGGGCGTGCACATGTCGATCAAGCAGATGTCGGCGCAGCTCCTGTCGGTCGCCATTCCCGACCAGGAGCGCTTTATCGACCTGCAGCGCATGCGCGCCCGGCAGATCTGGGACGAGTGCAAGCACAGCAAACTGCACGCCGACGTCCTCCTCGGCAAGGGCTGGGTCAACAACGAGCGCGAATTGATGGAGTTGGCGCAGGCCAATGCCCAGCCATTGCCGGCCTATTTCGGGCTGTCGATGATGTTCCCGCACATCCATCCGCTGGCCCGCGCCGCGCAGAACTATTATCAGGAGGCGATTGCCTGCCTCGGCATCATGGCGGCGCTCGACCGCGTCGACGACCCGCTGGTGCGCCACGAGCACCTCTCCCAGCGCGACGAAGAACTGATGCATTTCATGGAAGGGAAGTTCCAGATCGATATGTATTGCGCCGATGCCGAGACCCAGCGCCCGGTCGAAGAAGCACTCGGCTATTTGCTGCACCAGATCGGCGGCCTGCGATGAAGGTGCGGCTCGATTACGCGATCTGCAATTCCTGCGGGCTGTGCCGCGAGGTCTGCCCGGAATCGGCGATACGGCCGAAATTGTTGGAACCGCGGCATCTTTACGAGGTCGTGCCGGCAAAATGCACCGGCTGCGGCGAATGTCTCGACTACTGCCCGGCTCCCGGCGCCCTGGTGCAATACGAGAGGTAGCGGGTAGCGTCCCGGTCGCCTCTACGCCGTCCTTGTAGGTCCGCCGACGTTACAAAAGCGACGGCGGGGCACGAGGCCCCGCCGTCTGGAAAATTCGTCCGAAGTCCCGGCGGCGCTCCGCGACGGAGGCCGCCCCGCCGCTCAGAACATCGCGAGACCGCCCATGTGCGGGCCCCACTTCTTGCGCACCTGATCCTCGA
Organism: Allostellaceae bacterium; assembly: GCA_035252905.1. GTDB lineage: Bacteria > Pseudomonadota > Alphaproteobacteria > ATCC43930 > CGMCC-115725 > AP-15. The sequence goes on from DATFCQ010000208.1 coordinate 29,301, forward strand.
CCGCGAGCCCGGTCTCAGTCGTCGGGGAATGGGGGGTTCCGGCATTCCCGCTCTTGCGGTCGCAAAGGCGGGCCACATGATCGATCATCGCCTTTTCATGAAGGTGGCGCCGTCTCGCAACAATGCGAAGCAAGCGATCTTTATTCATCGGCGGATCCTCCTGACCCGGGTCTGACCGGAACGACCGGCGCTGCCCGGATGTTGGCGAGCACCCTCTCCGAGCCTTGCGGCAAAAATAGGGCATTCCCAACCGAACGGAGACACAATGGGATACAAAGACACAATCTTCAACCCTTAAATCTCCGTTCCGCTCGACCCCGGCGAAGCAGTTATTTTCCAAGTGCTTCGGCGACAGGAGCGGGGGTGGGCGGAGCCCTGCCGTTGGTCCGCGCGGCTTTGTGCCGGGGCTCATTTGTATTCGGGCCGGCGCTTTTCGCGAAAAGCGGCAACACCCTCGGCAAAATGCGTACTGTTGCGCACGCGCTCGCCCAGCTCCTGCTCAAGCGCCTCGCGGCTGTGCGCGTAATCGGCGATGCCGGCGCTGATCTGCCGCTTGACCGCCTGCACCGCGCTCGGGCTGTTGGCGGCGATCGTCGCGGCCATATCGAACGCCCATGTCATCAGATCCGGCGCCGGGACGATGCGGTTGACGAGGCCGAGCCCGCAGGCGGTCTCGGCCGCGATCAATGTTCCGGTCAACAGCAGCTCCATGGCGTGCACATAGCCGATCTGGTGGACGAGCTTTACCGTCGCGCCGCCGAACGGATAGATCGACCATTTGACCTCGGGCAGGCCGAAGCGCGCTTCCGGCGCGGCGGCGCGAATATCGGTCGACAACAGGAGTTCGAGCCCGCCGGCGACGCAATCGCCGTTGACCGCGGCGACGATCGGCTTCGAGAACGGCGTGTCCTTCAGCAAGGCGCGGTTGACGATCCGCGCCGTCTCGGGGCCGGCGCTCAGATCGCCGCCGAGATCGGCGCCGGAGCTGAACGCCTTGTCGCCGGCGCCGGTCAGGATCACGACGCGGCACTCCGAGGCGTCGAGCCGGTCCCACAAGGCGGCGAGATCGGCGAGCATCGCGCGCGTCATCGCATTGCGGCGCGGCGGGTTGTCGATGGTCACGACGGCGATGTGCCGGTCGGGCGTGTCGAGCGCGATCCTCATGGCATCCCCTCCTTGCGGGCAAGATTGCCGGCGACAGCGCCGGGCAAAGTGGCAGATAATCGCGCCGATGCCGATGCCCCTTTCCCGGACCTTTCCGGCTCTCCTGGACGAGATGGCGCGGCGCTTTCCCGAGCGCGAGTTCCTCGTCGACGGCGCGCGCCGCTGGAGTTACGCCGCTTTCCGTGAGGAGGCGCGCGCGCTCGCCAAGGGCCTCGTCCGGCTCGGCGTCCGTCCGGGCGACACGCTCGCGTTATTGATGGGGAACCGGGCGGAATGGCTCCTCGCCGAATTCGCCGCATTGATGGCCGGGGCGATAATGGTTGCGGTCAATACCTGGTTTCGCACCCGCGAACTCGGCTATGTGTTGCGCCACTGCGATTGCACGACGCTGATCACCGCCGACCGCTACCTGCGCCAGGATTACCCGGCGATCCTGCGCGAGATCGAGGCCGGCGGCGAGCGCCTGCCGCAGTTGCGGCACCGCATCTCTCTGTCGGAGAGCGGCGCCGCGATCGATGGAATGACGCCGTTCGAGCGGCTCTGCGAACTCGGCCGGGAGGTGTCCGACGCGGCGCTCGACGCAGCGTGCGCCCGAGTACGACCCGACGACATCGCCTACATCCTCTATACTTCGGGGACGACGGCGATGCCGAAAGGCGCGCAACTCCGCCACGGCGACATCATCGAGAACGGCTTCAACATCGGCGAGCGGCAACACTTAGGCGAGGCCGACCGGCTGTGGATGGGGATCTCGTTGTTCTGGGCGTTCGGCTGCATGAACGCGCTGCCGGCGATCCTGACGCATGGCGGCGCCATTGTCCTGCAGCGCCATTTCAACCCGGCCGAGGCGCTGGCACTGATCGAGCGCGAGCAGTGCACGGTCTATTACGGCACCCCGAACATGACCCTGGCGCTCGTCGAGCATCCCGATTTCGCGACCCGCGACCTCTCCCCTCTGCGCACCGGCCTGACGATTGGCGGCGCGCGGGCGGTGCGCCTCGCGGTCGCGCTCGGCGCCCGCGCGATCTGCCAGTGCTACGGCCTGACCGAAGCCTGCGGCAATTCCGCGGTGTCGGACGCCGACGAACCCGAGGAATTGCGCGGTTCGGCCTGCGGCCGGCCGCTCCCCGGAACCGAGATCGTCATTGCCGATCCCGAAACCCATGCTCCGCTGCCGGAGGGCGCGCTCGGCGAGATCAAGATCCGCGGTCCTGTCATGACCGGCTATTACAACGACCCGGAGCGCAACGCCGAAGCCTTCGACGCCGAGGGCTTTCTGTTGTCGGGCGATCTCGGCTGGCGCGACCGCGACGGCTACGTGCATTTCCACGCGCGCCTCAAGGAGATGCTGAAATCGGGCGGCATCCTGTTCGCGCCGCGCGAGGTCGAGGATTTTCTCGCCAGCCTGCCCGAGATCGGCGAGGCGCACGCGGTCGGCGTGCCCGACCCGCGCAAGGACGAGGTCGTCGCCTGCGCCGTGTTGTTGCGCGAAGGGGCGCGGCTCGGCGAGGAGGAGATCCTCGCGCGTTGTCGCGCGGCGCTCGCCGCCTACAAGGTGCCGGCGCACCTCTGGTTCGTGCAAGCCGACGAACTGCCGCGTACGGCCACCGGCAAGGTCCAGAAGTTCCGCCTGCGCGAACTGTTCTTTACGCGCCTCGCCGCGTCCGGGAATGAGCCCTCACCCACCAGCTCTTCGAGCTGGTCCACCCTCTCCCGCAATGCGGGAGAGGGTGCCGAGCGCGGGCAAAGCCCGCGGGAGGCGGGTGAGGGTTTTCACGACCGCCGTCCGCCGCGGTAAGGGTGGCCGTTGCCGCTCGCCATCCCGTCGAACAATGCCGGGCTGAAGCGCCCGGTGATGAGGTCCCAGTACCGCCAGACCAGAAAGGCGATAAACAGAAACAGGAAGCCGAACAGATTGAAAGGCCCGGCCTCGCCCTCGCCGATGCCGCAAAACGCACCGATCGCGAACAGAAGGGCTGCGGCCGTCGCTAACGCTTTAGCGAATATGAGAGCCTCCTGAAACCGAACGTGAGATGGCCGATCGCCGTTGTCAAGCTCGGGCCGTTTCGCTATTCGGGCGCAAACCGAGGGGAGGGGCGCGTCATGGCGGAAGTCGGGGCCTCCTATGTCGGGCGCTCGTTATTGCGGCGCGAGGACCGGCGGCTGCTCAGAGGCGAGGGTCAGTTTGTCGCCGATCTGGTGCTGCCGCGCATGGTGCATGCGGTCTTTGTCCGCAGTCCTCTCGCTCATGCCCACATCCGCACGGTCGACCTCACGCGCGCGGCCGCGGCGCCGGGGGTGCTCTGTGCACTGAGCGGCGCTGATCTCCTGCCGCTGCTGCCGCCTGTGCCCGATGCGCAAATCTCCTTGCCGCGCAAATGGCAGGCCTCCATTCCGCACACTATCCTCAATCCACGGGAGCCGGTGCTGGCGCACGGCAAGGCGCGCCATGTCGGCGAGGCGCTCGCCGTCGTCGTCGCCGAGACCCGTGAACAGGCTGAGGATGCGGCCGAGCGGGTCGCTATCGACTGCCAGCCGCTGCCGGCGGTCGTCGATCCCGAGAAGGCGCTCGCGCCGGGCGCACCGATTGTGCACGAGCGCTTTGCGACAAACCTGCTCGGCACGTTCTCGGTCGAGAAGGGCGCAGTCGAGGCCGCGCTCGCTGCCGCCCCGCACCGGCTGCAACGCCGCTTCCACCATCACCGCTATACCGGGATGCCGCTCGAATGCCGCGGCGTCGTCGCGGCGCATGACCCGCGCACCGGCTCGGTGACGATCTGGTCGGCGACGCAGGTCGTGCATTCGGTGCGCCGCGAGGCCGCCCATATCCTGCGCCTGCCGGAGGCGCAGGTGCGCGTCGTCGCGCTCGACGTCGGCGGCGGGTTCGGGGTCAAGGGCCACGTCTATCCCGAGGATCTGCTGATCCCGTTTCTCGCCAGGAGGCTCGGCCGGCCGGTGCGGTGGATCGAGGACCGCCGCGAGCATCTGATCGCCGCGACGCATTCGCGCGATCAGATCCACGATGTCGAGATCGGTTTCGACAAGGACGGCCGCATCCTCGCCCTGCGCGACGATTTCCTCGTCGACAGCGGCGCCTGGAACCCGGTCGGGGCAGGAATCGCCTACAACACCGCGGCCCACCTTCTCGGTCCCTACAGGATAGACAATTTCGCCGCGCGCGGGCGGCTCGCCGTCACCAACAAGACCCCGAACGCGCCCTATCGCGGCGCCGGTCGGCCGGAAGCCGCGTTCGCCGCCGAGCGCATGATCGATCTGGTCGCTGCGACCCTCGGGCTGGAGCCGGCTGAGATCCGCCGGCGCAACATGATCGGCGCCGATGAGATGCCGTACTCCGTCGGCATTCCCTATCGCGACGGCGAGCCGATCGTCTACGACAGCGGCGATTATCCGGGCGGGCTGGAACAGGCGCTCGCCGCGGTCGGCGGGCTCGCCGCGTTCCGCCGGCGCCAGCGCGAGGCGCATGAGGCGGGTCGCCATCTCGGCCTCGGCATCGGCTGCTATGTCGAGGGCACCGGGGTCGGGCCGTTCGAGAGCGCGAGCGTGCGCATCGACCCCTCGGGCAAAATCCATATCGCCTCGGGCGCCTGCCCGCAGGGCCAGGGCATGGAGACGATCTACGCCCAGATCGTCGCCGATCTGTGGAAGGTCGATCCCGAGGATGTGATCGTCTCGCTTGCCGACACGGCCGAGATTGCGCTCGGCTTTGGCACGGTCGCAAGCCGCAGCACGGTCACCGTGTCGGCGGCAGTCCACCATGCCAGCGCGCGGCTCAAGGACAAGGTCTTCGCCATTGCCGCCAATCTCTTGGAATGCGCCGCCGCCGATCTCGAATTGCGCGACGGCGGGGTCGGCGTTGTCGGAGTGCCCGGCGCCACTGTGAGTCTTGCCAGGGTCGCGGCGGCGGCGCGCCCGGGCTGGGACCACGGCCGGCCGCCGGATGTCGAGGCCGGGCTCGCAGAGACCTGTTACTGGGAGCCGCCGACCGTCACCTGGAGCTATGCTGCGCATGTCGCGATCGTCGCGGTCGACGCCGAGACCGGGCGGGTCGGGATCGAGGACTATGCGATCGCCCATGATTGCGGTGTCGTCGTCAACCCGCTCTTGGTCGAAGGGCAAGTGAGGGGCGGCACCGCGCAGGGGATCGGCGGCGCTCTGTGCGAGGCGCTTGCCTATGACGGCGAGGGCCAATTGCTGTCCGGCTCGCTCTTGGACTACGCCCTGCCGAAAGCCGACGACGTCCCGAATATCCGGGTCGTGCACCAGCACTCGCCCTCGCCCTTGAACCCGCTCGGCGTCAAGGGTGTCGGCGAGGGCGGCGCGGTGGCGCCGCCGGCGGCGATCGCCAACGCAATCTGCGACGCGCTCGCCCCGTTCGGGGTCGAGTTCAACGCGACCCCGGTCACCCCCGAGCGGATCGTCCGGGCGCTGAAAGCGGCGCGCGCGTGACCGCCTGATCGGCGGAATACGCTGCGCTTTTCCGCCCTACACCGAACCGTAGGGCGGAAAAGCGCAGCGAAGCGGAGCGCATTCCGCCGTTTTCTCGGCTCTCAGCCGAGCCGCGCCAACAGGCGCACGAGGCGGCGCGTGCGCGCCGAGAACAGCGCCGGAGTATAGAGGCTCGCCGCCGCGCGCTTGCTCGCTTCGCCGCGCGTCGGGTAGGGCACGACGAGATCGGTCATGGCGCGGAGCGGCAGGCGCCGCGCGATCGCCAGCGCCCAGGCCAGGATCAGGTCGCCGGCTCCGGCGCCGAGGATCGCGGCGCCGAGGATGCGGCCCCCTCGTGTCGCGAACACCTTGACGAGCCCTGCGGTGTCGCGCTCGGCATGAGCCCGGTCGTTGTCGGCAAAGGGCCAGCGCAGCACCCGCACGGATCCGCCGGCGGCGCGCGCCGCCGGCTCGTCGAGCCCGACCTGGGCGAGTTCGGGATCGGTGTAGACGACCCGCGGCAAGGCCCGCAGATCGACCCGCGCCGGGATGTGGAACAATGCGTTCTTGATCACGACCCCGGCATGGTGCAGGGCGACATGGGTGAATTGCGGGCCGCCCGCGGCGTCGCCGATCGCAAAGGCGCGGCGGTTGGTCGTGCGCAGGCGCCGGTCGACCGCGATCCCCTCGGGGGTCG
>DATFCQ010000209.1:0-2467 GCA_035252905.1 Allostellaceae bacterium
CCGCTCCCTGCGCCGCCGCCGGCGGCGCGGCCGCGAACAATGCCGCCGCGGCGAAGGCGGCGGCTGCGGCGAAATTCAGCAGGCTCACCGCGCCGCCGTCCGCAATTCCTGCAGCGCCTTGACAAACGAGGCGCGGCGATAGGCTTCCTCTTCGGAGGCAAAGGCGCCGTAGAGCCCGGCCAGAGCCTTGTTCATCGCCGCCTCCTGCCGGGGGTTCAGACTGCCCGACATCTTCAGGGCGCTTTCCAGCGAGGCCAGAGCCATCGTCGCCTGCTCCGCGACCGAAAATTCGCTCCCCCGCGGGCTCAGCGACAGCGCGATCACGGCAGTGGCGAGCACCTTGATGTCCTCCGGGGTAAAGGCATGGTTCTCCACCAGGGGCAGCATCCCGTCCGCGACCTGGCGCAACTGGCCGGCCTGCCGCGTCACCACCGGCCAGCCCTGCGTCGTCGCCCGGCGCAGCGCGAAGACGTCGCGGCCGAGAGCCGGGGCGCTCGCCGGCGCGACCCGCGCCGCAACGAGGCGCAGCATAACGCCGTTCGAATCGTCGAGCGGCGGCCAGCCGGTCGGCAACCCGGTCACCGCGGGCGGCTCGCTGCGCTGCCAGTCAAAGGCGTGATGGCAGGCCTGGCAGTCGAACAGGACCAGTTCGGGAAACAGGCCCCGGGGCGCCAGGGTCGGGGTCAAGAGGGCGCGGTTGCGGACCAACAGGCTGACCGCCTGCCCGACCGCCCAGACCCGGGCGTCGCTGACCGGCCCCTTGCGCTGGACATAGGTCTTGTCGACGACAAAATGCGCCGGCTCGGCCAGCGTATAGGTGTCGAGCTCAAACCCCATCCGCGGATGGCCTGCGCCCATGATCTGATGGGTGACAAAGCGCTGCGGGTCGGCGGGGTTGCCGAAATGGCAGGACAGGCACTTTTCCGCGCGCGTCGCCGGGTTCTTGGTCGGATAGAGCCCGGCGGCGAGGTTCTGCTGGTGCGTTCCCCCGGCGATGTGGACCCCGAGCCAGGTCGAGGCGCCGCCGTGGCAGGCCTCGCAGCCGACCCCGTCGGCAATCTGGAACTGCGGCCCGCGCCGGTTCGGCGGCACGTTGTCGGCGTGGCAGTTGAGGCACAAGGGCGCCGTCGTCGGGTCGGCGATGCCGAGGTTGCGCGCGATCCGGCGCGAGCGCGGCTCGCTCAACACCCTATAGGCGAGGCGGTGCTTGTCCCGCTTCGACCAGATCAGATACTCGTTCTGCGGGACGTAGGAGCCCTTGCTGCGCTGCGTCGCGCCGTGGCAGTTGCCGCCGGAGCAGGAGGCGACGCCGAGATGAACGGCGTTGTCGGCGGGCGCCTGCGCCCGCCCCTGCCCGGCCGGCGCCAGCGCCAGGATCAACAGTGCGACAGCCCCGACAAGACCAGACCGCGCCGCCATCGCGATTGCCCCCCGCATGGCCCGCAACGCTATACCTATGGGCGAAAACATGCAACCTCGTCAGCGTCTCGCGATCAAGGCGTTACCGGGTTCGACGTCGCCGTCGAGCATGACGTAGGGGTTGACGCCGAGACCGGCGATGCGCGGCCCCCAGACGTGCAGATCGGCGCAGATCCGGTCGGGGGCGGGCTGCGGCAGGCCGAGGCAGAGGCGGCTGCCCGCCGGGGTCGGCGTGACCGACCACTCGCGCAGGCTGGGCCGTGTATAGGCGTCCGCGGCGGTGTCCCACACGCGCACCCAGGCGCGGCCGTCCGCTTCGAGATAAGCCTGAAACATGAAGCGGGCGAGTTCGCTCGGACCCGGCTGCGACGGCGGCCGCCGCACATAGATCATCGCGCTCAATGTCTTGCCGGAGAGCAGCCCCGGCGTCGCCGGAACCGCGTTCTGCGCCCGGGCAACCCCGCCCCCGGCCGCTAATAACAGCGCCACCGCAACGCCCGCAGAGATCCGTCTCGGCCGCATCGCAATCCCCCCGCCCCACGGTATCCCCATCACCCCCACCCAAACCCTCCCCCATCATGGGGGAGGGTTTAATTGCGCTCCCTCCCCCTCGATGGGGGAGGGCCGGGGTGGGGGTGAACCCGCCGCAGAGCCTCGGCGATCATTATCTGCACGCCGTCCGGATTTTCCAGCACCTCGTTGTTCCAGAACCGCAGCACGCGATAGCCCTCGCCTTCGAGAAAGCGAGTCCGGCGCGCCTCCGGTTCCGACGCAGGATCATGCTGGCCGCCGTCGATCTCGACAATCAACCGCGCCTCGTGACAGACAAAATCGGCAATAAAACGCCCGATCGGCACCTGCCGGCGAAAGCGATACCTCTCCATCTGACGCGAGCGCAATTTCCGCCAGATTTTTCGCTCGGCTTCGGTCATCTCGCGGCGGAGCGCCCGGGCACGCTCGCGCGCGCCGTCGCCGGGGTGTTTTTTCACGGCCGGCCGTTTCCCGCCGGATCACCCCCACCCAAACCCTCCCCCATCAAGGGGGAGGG
>DATFCQ010000210.1:0-8569 GCA_035252905.1 Allostellaceae bacterium
CGCGGCGATCGCAAGCGCCAGCAGCGCGAGCGCGGCCGCGGCCACGCCTCCCCCCTCCCCTGCCGCGACGGACGGCTATTTGGCCGCGGTGACCATGATCTCGACGAGCACCTCGGGGCGCGCGAGATCGGCGCGCACGCAGGCCCGCGCCGGCGGGTTCTGCGGATCGACCCAGCCGTTCCACACCGAATTCATGTCGGCGAAGAGCGCCATGTCCTTGATCCACAGATTGGCCGACAGGAGCTTCGACTTGTCGGTGCCGGCCTCGCTCAGATACTGGTCGATCTTGGCAAGGATCTGGCGGGTCTGGCCCTTGATGTCCTCCTTGGTGTCGCTGGCGGTCAGGCCGGCGAGATAGACCCTGTCGCCGTGCACGACGGCGCGGCTCATGCGCGGACCGGGCGGCTGGGTCAGGTCGATGCGTCGAATGTCCATCGGGCGTCCCCCTGATGCGATATGACGGGCGCAGAGTGTCGCGCAGCCGGGGAAAGCCCGTCAACCGCATCCCTCGAGCGCCGGCTCGACATCGGTTCTCGCGAAATCGCCACCCTTGAACAGCAAGGCCTCGCTCGGCTTTTTGCCAAAGCATAAGCGGCACAGTCGATAATGTTCAGTTGGGCCGGGTGGCCTTGCCCTTTCCCATAGCGACGAAAAGCCTGAAAGGCTGTCTCGGCCATTTCCGCATCGAACGGCACGATCACAACACCGGCATTTTTGAGCATTTCGTCAAATTCACGGACTGCCTCGGCGCCATGGCGAGACTGCAAGACGATCCTGGTCTCCAGCACGGTAACGGATGAGATCACCAGTGACGCCGCGCCGAGTATTGCTTCTTGTAAACGAGCGCCATCCGGCTCGTTGGTAATGGCGGCGACAATGGCCGAGGTGTCCAGAACCATCAGGACGGCAGCCCATCGGGGCCGTAATCGATGATTTCGTCAACGGAGCGAGAATCCTTAACCGGCATAGGGGACACTCGATCGCAAAACTTGCGCAGCGCCGCCCGGCGATCAGGGGATGCGGTATCCGCGAAGCGGGACAACCGCTCCGCGATGGCCCGCTCTACCGCCGTCTCCACATCCTCGCCGGTCAGGCGGGCAAGGCGTTGGGCGAGTTCCTCGACCTTTGCCGATGCGATATTCATTCCTCCGGGCCTTCCTCTGACGCAATCGGGCGGGCGCGGAGTGTCGCGTAGCCGGGGAAAGCCCGTCAACCCGAGGCGGCGCGCGCCAAACACAATAAGAAGCGCGTAGTCCCGACCCGCGACGGCAAGCCGGTCGCCGCCGTGGTGCCGATCGAGGATCTGGGGGCGGAAGACACCTATTGGTCCAAGGCGGCGGACGAGGCTGTTGCCGTCTGGAGGGCGCAAGGTCGGCCGCCCGGCATTCCGATCGAGGACATTGCGCGCGATCTGGGCATTGACCTGAACGCCGACCCCGATCCCGCCCCGTGACTTGGCGGGCGCAGGGCCTATCGTTGAATCGCAGCGCGCCGCCCTTGACGCGGGCCGGCCGGGCGGCCTAGAAGGCGCGCTTTGCGCGGCCCGGCGGCGGGACCGCGCCGGTTCCGTTGGCGAGGTAGGTCATGGCGCGCAGATGCACGATTACCGGCAAGGGCGTCCAGGTCGGGCACAATGTCAGCCATGCCAACAACAAAACCAAGCGCCGCTTTCTGCCGAACCTGCAGGAGACCTCGGTCCTGTCCGACGCGCTGGGGCGGGTGCGGCTGCGCATTTCCACGGCGGCGATCCGCACGATCGAAAAGAAGGGCGGCATCGACACCTTTCTGCGCGACACCCCCGACCGCAAATTGTCGCCCGAGATCCGCCGCCTGAAGCGCCGGATCGCCGGAGCGGCGGCCGCCCGCGGGAGCGAGTGAAACCCGGTATCTATGATCCTCACCCACCGGCCCCGCGGGCCGGTCCCCCTCTCCCGCAGTGCGGGAGAGGGTGCCGAGCGGCGCGAGGCGGGTGAGGGCTTGCGCGGTAAAGGCCAAGCCGGTCACGCCGTCCACGAAAACGGCGCGTAGTGGCCGTTATTGCCTTTGCCGGCGAGATTGAGATCAAGGCCGAAACCGTTGAGGCGGACCTCCTTCGCGCGCGCCAATGCAAGGCGGCGGCCGGCCGGGTGCGCGGTGTTGTCGATATAGAACGGCTCGCCCGAGCGGTTGCGCGACGGCACGCCCTCGATCTCGAAGGCGAAGAGGCCGGGGATCGCGACGGCGCGCCGCATCCCGTCCTCGGTGAACGCGATCGGGGCATAGACGACGCCGCGGAAATCGCTGACCAGGCGAGTGCGCACCAGTTCCAGCGGGCCGCCCGCCTCGCCTCCGACGATCGCGGCCAGGGCTTGGCGCTGGGCCGCGTCGGCGCGCTCGTCGACGATGCCGCCGAAGATCCAGTTGCCGTCGGCCATGACCTTGCCCGAGCGGATCACCAGGGCGAAACCGAGGCCGTCGAGGCGGGTCGCGCCGTGCCGGCCCTCCTCGATGCGGAACGCCATCGCCGCGATGCAGTGATCCTGGGTCGCCGGCCCTTGCGGGTTTGTATAGATGCAGGGACACAGATAATCGCAGTTGCAGCTTTCCATATAGGCGCCGCGCAGGCTCCACGTCTCCACCATGTTTCCCTCCCTCAGCCGAATTGCGCGGCGAGCCCGAACAGCGCGCCGCTGCCGGCAAACAGCACAAGCGGGTTGAGGCGCGGCCAGCGCATCAGCAGCGCCGCCGCCGCGGCTGCCGCCGCCCACGTGCCAAGCCCGCCGGGCGTCACGCGCAGGACCGCGATCCCGCCCGCCAGCACGAGACCGGCGGCGATCGGTGCGAGCCCGCGCTCGACCGCCGCGTGCCAGGCCGAGCCGCGCCAGCGCCCCCACAGCCGGCCGACCGCATAGACGAGCAATGACGGCGGGATGTAAAGCGCCGCCGAGGCTGCCAAGGCTCCCGCCCAGCCCGCCACCTGCCAGCCGATCAAGGCCGACAGCATCGTCCCCGGTCCGGGGGCGGCGCGCGAGATCGCGAACAGATCGGCAAACTCGTTCGGGCTCGTCCAGCCGTGCACCGCCACGGATTGATGCGCGATCTCGGCGACGACCGAACCGCCGCCGCCGAACGAGAACAATGAGATCGGCACAAAGACGAGCGCCAGCCCGAGGAGCCTGTGCCATTCGTCAGACATCGCCGCCGCCCTGCCGCTTTGCCTGCCGGAAGGCGAGCCCGATGCTGACCGGCGCGAGACCGATGATGACCGGCACCATCGGCCAGTGCAGGACGCCGACGGCGAGAACGGTCGCCAATGTGACCGCGAGCGGGCCGATGCTGCGGTCGCCGTACCCGGCGAGCTTCAGCCCGGTCGCCAGATTCAACCCGACCGCGGCCGCGGCGGCGCCGGCGAGAACCGCGTGCACGGCCGGGTTCCCGGCGATCCGGGCATAGAGGACGGCGAGGACGATGACGACGACGAGCGGACCCGAGATCAGCCCGAGCGCGGCGACGACAGCGCCCGCGCCGCCGCGCAGCAGGCGGCCGACATGAACGGTCAGGTTGACCCCGCCCGAACCCGGCATGACCCGGCTGAGCGCCACGCCGGTCGCAAACGCGCGCTCGTCGAGCCAATGCCGCCGCTCGACGATGTCGCGATAGACCCAGCCGTCGGTGCCGCCGCCGAAACTCATCAGGCCGAGCCGCAGAAACGCAGCAAACAGTGCCGGCAAGGGCACCGCGCGCCGCCCGGCAGAAGTCTCGACCGACGCGGCACCCGCTTGTGCATCCCTGATCATGCGTTCAAGGTTACCCTCTCGCGCGCCCGGCCGCGAGCGGCTTCAGCAAGGGATTTTCGCCCGGCGCGAGACCGTTTAGCCTCACAGCACGGTAGGGTCCGTTTGAACTGTAGCCCGTCGTTCCGGGGCGCGGGCATCGCCCGCGAACCCGGAAGCCATGAACACAGGCCTCTGCTGCCTTGCCAAAGCCGGTGTCCATGGGTTCCGGGTCCGGCCCTTCAGGCCGTCCCGGAATGACGCTGTCCGTTGCAATTCAATCCAGGACACGACCGGCAGAACTCCGATCACGACGAGCGGCCGCACCATGATCGACCTTCCCGAAAACCCGCCGCCTCAGCCGGTTCGCCTTGCCGACTACCGGCCCCCCGATTTTCTCGTCGACACCGTCGATCTCGCCTTCGCGCTCGCCGATGCCGACACGCGGGTCACGGCGCGCCTCGCCGTGCGCCGCAACCCCCGGGCCGGCGACCCGGGAGCGCCGCTGCGCCTCGACGGCGCCGGGCTCGAACTGTTGTCGCTCGCGCTCGACGGCGAACAGCTCGGCGCCAACCGCTACGCGCTGCCGGCCGAGGGCGGGCTCGTCCTCGACGACGTGCCGGACGCCTTTACGCTCGACATCGAGACCAGGATCGCGCCCAGGGACAACACCGCCTTGCAGGGCCTCTACATGTCCGGGGGCAATTTCTGCACGCAATGCGAGCCCGAGGGCTTCCGCAACATCACCTATTTTCTCGACCGCCCGGACGTGATGGCCCGCTACACGACGACGATCACCGCCGACAAGGAGCGCTTCCCGGTGCTGTTGTCGAACGGCAACCCGGCCGGGAGCGGCCAGTTGCCGGACGGCCGGCACTGGGCGAAATGGGTCGATCCCCATCCCAAGCCCTCCTACCTGTTTGCCCTTATCGCCGGCGATCTCGTCGCCGTGCGCGATCGCTTCACGACCCGCTCGGGCAAGGAGGTGCCGCTCGCTATCTGGGTGCGCCGCGGCGACGAGGACAAATGCGCTCACGCGATGGCCTCGCTGAAAAAGGCGATGCGCTGGGACGAGGACACCTTCGGTCTCGAATACGATCTCGACGTCTTCAACATCGTCGCGGTCAGCGACTTCAACATGGGGGCGATGGAAAACAAGGGCCTCAACATCTTCAACACGCGCTATGTACTGGCCAAGCCGGAAACCGCGACCGACGGCGACTATCAGGCGATCGAGGGCGTCATCGCCCATGAATATTTTCACAATTGGACCGGCAACCGGGTGACCTGCCGCGACTGGTTTCAGTTGTCGCTGAAGGAGGGGTTGACCGTGTTCCGCGACCAGGAGTTTTCCGCCGATCAGGGGAGCCGCGCGGTGCGCCGCATCGCCGACGTGCGCGCCCTGCGCGCGGCGCAATTTCCCGAGGACGACGGTCCCCTCGCCCATCCGGTGCAGCCGCAGAGCTACCTGACGATCGACAATTTCTACACGCCGACGGTCTACAACAAGGGCGCCGAACTCGTCCGCATGATCCAGACCCTGATCGGGCGCGACGGCTTCCGCCGCGGCATGGATCTCTACATCGCGCGACACGACAATGAGGCCGTGACGATCGAGGATTTTGTCGCGGCGATGCAGGATGCGAGCGGCGTCGATCTCAGCCGGTTCAAGCGCTGGTACGAGCAGGCGGGCACCCCCGAACTCGCGATCGCGGAGGACTGGGATGCGGCGAGCCGCTGTTACGAATTGACACTGGCGCAACGGGTGCCGCCGACGCCGGGCCAGCCCGACAAGACGCCGATGCCGATCCCGCTGGCGATGGGCCTCTTGGGCCCGGACGGGGGCGAATTGGCGACGCGGCTCGAAGGCGAGACGGCGAGCCGGGCCGGAACGCGGGTTCTGACATTGGCCGACGAGCGGCAAAGCTTTCGCTTTGTCGATCTGCCAGGCCGGCCGGTGCCGTCATTGCTGCGCGGCTTCTCGGCCCCGGTCAAGCTCAAGGGCGCCCCCCTCGACCGCCTCAAATTCCTTGCCGTATACGACCCCGAGCCCTTCGCCCGCTGGGAGGCCGGGCAGCAGGTCGCGACCGCGATCGTGCTCGACCGCATTGCGCGCCGCCGCCGGGGAGAGGAATGGCCGCCGCTCGACCCCGATCTCGTCGCGGCGATCGGCAAGACGCTCGCCGGCTCCGCCGCGGACCCGGCTTTCGCCGCCGAGGCGATTGTTTTGCCGAGCGAGACCTTTCTCGCCGACCAGCTCGCGGTCGTCGACGTCGAGGCCATTCACGACGCGCGCGAAGGCGCCCGCGCCGAAATCGGCCGGGCGCTCGCAGCCGAATTCGCGGCGGCCTACGATGCGCTCGCCGATCCCGGCCCCTACCGCATCGACGGTCGCGCGATCGGCCGGCGCGCCTTGCGCAACGCCGCCCTCGCCTATCTCGCCGCGGCCGATCCCGGGCATGGCGCGCGTCTCGCCAAGGCGCAATGCGATGCCGGGCGCAACATGACCGACGTCCTGGCGTCGCTCGTCATACTCGCCGATATCGAGGGGCCCGAGCGCGCGGCCGCGCTCGTCCGGTTTTACGAGACCTGGCAGCACGACGATCTCGTAATCGACAAGTGGTTTGCCTTGCAGGCGCGCTCGTCCCTGCCGCAGACCCCGGCGCGGGTGCGGGCGCTCGCCGCGCACCCGGCTTTCGACCGCAAGAACCCGAACCGCCTGCGCGCCCTCGTCGGCGCCTTTGCGCAGGGCAATCAGCGGCGCTTTCACGAGGCGAACGGCGAGGGTTACGTCTTTCTCGCCGACGAGGTCATCACCCTTGATCGCTTCAACCCGACGATGGCGGCGCGCCTCGTGCAGCCGCTCGGCGCTTGGCGCCGCCACGAGCCGGGGCGGCAAGCGCTGATGCGCCGCGAACTCGAACGCGTGCTCGCCGCTCCCGGCCTCAGCAAGAACACCTACGAGATGGTGTCGAAGAGCCTCGCCTGAGGGCCTATGGGATTGGCGGAATGCCCTCGGCGCAAGCCGGGGGCATTCCGCCGCTTTCCTCCGGATGTCCTTGCGCGGCGCCGCCGCCTTCGTCAGGCTGGTGCGGGGCGGGCGAGAGGGGGCGAGCATGCCGTCGGGGACAGAGGCGGTCGCAGAGCCGGCGGGTCGGCCGGGCATCTGGCCCGAGACCGGCTACGATCTGGTGACGATGGGCGAGACCTTGCTGCGCCTGTCGCCGCCCGGCATGCAGCGCATCGACCAGGCGCGGCTGTTCGAGATCGGGGTCGGCGGCAGCGAATTGAATGTCGGTTGCCTCCTCGCCCGGCTCGGCCGCCGCGTCGCCTGGGTGTCGCGGCTGCCCGAGGGACCGCTGGGGCGGCTCGTCGACGGCGAGGCGCGCCGCCATGGCGTCGATACGCGATGGGTGCGGTGGATCGCAGGCGCGCGGCTCGGCCTGATGTTCTACGAGCCCGGGCCGCTGCCGCGCACCAGCCGCGTCTTTTACGACCGCAAATATTCGGCCGCCGCCGAGCTCGGCTTCGAGGATGCGCCGTGGGAGACGCTCGTCGGCGCCGCCCGCTGGCTGCATCTGTCCGGCATCACCCCGGCCTTGGGACCAAGCTGCCGGGCGCTCGTCCTGCATCTGGCGGCGCTCGCCGCCGGCGCCGGCAAACCGGTCTCTTACGATCTCAATTATCGCGCCACCCTGACCACCGCACCGGAGGCGCGCTCGGCCTTCGAGGCGGTGGCGCCGCATCTGCGCCTCCTGGTCGTGGCTGAGCGCGACGCGCAGGGCGTGCTCGGCTTTGCCGAAGCGGGCCCGCCTCTGGCTGCGGCGATCGCGGCACGCTACCGCGTCCCGATCGTGGCCTTGACCCGGCCTCCCGAGGCCGAGCCCCCGACCCTCGTCCTCGCCGCTGGCGAAATCGTCCATACACCGCGCTATCCGGTCGAGGTCGTTGACCGCATCGGCGCCGGCGATTCGTTTGTCGCCGGGCTTCTGCACGGCCTGCTCGACGGCAATCTCGATTTCGGCGTCCGCTTCGGCGCGTTCAGCGCGGCGGTCGGGCTCGCCACCCCCGGCGACATCAATTATCTCGGCCCCGAAGACCTCGCCCATTTCGCCGCCGGTGCGATCGGCGGCCTCGAACGGTAGCGCCCGTCCCGGCGCGGATCAGCAGCCCTTTGTCGTATAGCAGACGATGAACCCCTCCTCTACCGGCCCGATGATTTTTCCCAGGACGCGGAACCACTGGTAAAGCGGCACGATGTCGGCGTCGACGACGAACACAATGTCCTTGTCGTGCATCGGAAACCGGCGCGCCAAAAAGAAGGATTTCGGGTCGGTCATGTCGAAGCGGTAGACGACCGGCGAGACGCCGTCGCGCGCCGCGGCGGCGAGCGGCTCGCCGAGAGCGCGGACGACCGTGTCGCTCTCGTAGCGAAACAGGAACACGCCGCGCGCATTGGCGATGTCCGCGCGCAGCCAATGCGCCTTGGCCAGCGCCTCGCTCAAATCCAGCGTGGCGGCACGGAACGGAATCTGGGCGTTGCGCTTGGCGGCGCCGAAGATGCTGAAGGTCTGCGGCAGGCGGATCAGGGTCACGACGTCGCCGGGCCAGGCGTAGATGTTCTCGGCCGGCTGTTCGACCAGGGCGGCGAGCGGCAATGTCGCGGTGACGCCGCCGCGCGACAGACGGATGAACACCTCGCGGACCGGGGCGCTGGGGCCGCCGGCCTCGGCGACGACCTGCAGCAGCCGGTCGCCGGCCGGCGACAGCGGGATGCGGGCGCCTTGCGCGACGGCGCCGGTCACGGCGACGGTGTG
>DATFCQ010000211.1:0-2449 GCA_035252905.1 Allostellaceae bacterium
CCCGCGGCAACGGTCGGCCGCGGCGCCGGCGCCGGGCCGAGCCGCGGCGAGCCGGTGATCACCGGCGCATCAACCAGCCGTTCGAGCGGCAATTGCAACAGGGCCGGCGCGACCGGGTGCCCGGCGACAAAATCCGGCCGCGGAACGACGCTCGCCATCCGGCGGTTGGCAAACTGGCCGACGGTGATCTCGACCGGCGGATTGCCGTCCGGCTCCAGAGCCACTGCCGCGGGGTCGTCGAGATCGCCCTTGTTGAGATCTCGGACATAATCGAGATTGCGCGAATAGCTCGGCCAATAGACCTCGCCGGGCGCGAGCGGGAACCAGCCGATCGCCGGGGTCGAGCTGCCGGCGACGCTGACCCCGACGCCGGGCGTGCCGAGAAAGGCGACGACCGCCGGCACATAGGCCGGATCCTCGACAAAGCGGCCGGGGACCCATCCCCAGCGCTTGCCGATCAAAGCCCATCGGCCGTAATGGGACGGCGCAAAGCCCCAGGGCTGATCGTCGATCCAGGTCCAGCCCCAGGGCGCGATGCGCTGCCAATGGCCATAGCGATAGGGCGCCCAATTCGCCGGCAGCCCGTCGGGGTACCAGACCTCGCCGTATTCGGCGCTCTTCTCCCAATTTCCATGACCGTCGAGCGCGGCATAGCCGGTCATCTCGGGCGAGATGTAATAGGGCGAAGCGAGTTTTGCCTGCTGGTAGTCCTGCAACCGGCTCCACGCGTCGAAGGCGTCGGCAGCGGCCGGGCCCTGCGTCGCCAATGCCGGCTTCGCGGCGGCGAGCGCGGCCGTATGGCCGGATGCGATCACGGTGCCGGCAAAGCGCGCGCTTCCGGTAAACGCCGAGATACGGGCCGGCTGGTTCGGGCCGCCCGAATCGATATCGTATTCGCCGGGCGCCGACACTTGCACGCCGCCCTGCGGCAGGGCGATCGCGATCGTTTCACCGGCGTCGCGCGGGCGCAGATGGAGATAGAGGCGTCCCTGCAAGACCAGTTCGATCCGCTGCCGGTCCAATCCGGCGATGCGCAATTCGCTGCCCGGGGCGAGATCGAGCGTCTGCGGGCCGATCTCCAATGCGACGCGGGATTGTGTGTCGGTGCGCAGGGCTTCGCCCGCAGCCACGGGAAAGTTCGGCGCGGCGGCGGACCAGTCCGAGGCGCCGGCGGCGCGGAACCCCACCTTTCCCAGAACGAGGCTCACGCGGCCGACGCGGGTCGGAGCCGAAGGCGAGGCGGGCAGCGGTGCGGCGACCGCGGCGGGCGGGATCGGCGCCATGTTGGGCGCCCCGGCTTGCGCCGCAAACGGCGCGGCGGCGGACAGAACTGCAAACGACAGCCTGTGCAGCAAGGATCGCATGGTTGGAACCCCCCGCCGGACACTATTGGGGTCCCCGCGCGATCCTGAGCTTGTCGCCCCTTTGACAAGCTCGGGGGTGGCGCGAGGCTGCCCGATGATCCGATGCCGCGCTTAAGAGACCATGACCGCCGGCAATCGACAAGGCATCCCTTGCCTGGCGCGGCCGCACCTTGACACTATGCCGCCTCACGGTGAAGGCAGCCGCAGCATGAAGGACCTGCCGCAGGGATGCGCGATCGTCGCTTTCGGCCGCTCGGGCCTCGCTCTCGGCCGCCGCTTGCGGGCAGGGCTTTCGGGCGCCCGATTGCACGGACCGCGCGCCTGTCCCGGCGACTGGGACGAAACCTATGACCGCGCCGTCCCGCATATTGCCGCATTGTTCGCGGCGGGGTGGCCGGTTGTCGGGATTGGCGCCGGCGCGATCCTGATCCGCGCGGTGGCGCCGTTGCTCGCCGACAAGCGCATCGAACCGCCGGTTTTGGCGGTTGCCGAGGACGGCTCGGCAGCGGTACCGCTGTTGGGCGGGCATCACGGCGCCAACCGCCTCGCCCGCGCGATCGCCGCAGTGACCGGCGGCATCGCCGCGATCACCACGGCGGGCGATCTGCGCCTAGGCCTCGCCCTCGACGAGCCGCCTCCCGGTTGGCGGATCGCCGATCCCGCCTCGGCCAAAGGCGTCAGCGCGGCGCTGCTGGCCGGCGAGGGAGTGGCGCTGATCGAGGAGGCCGGCGGCGGCGAATGGCTGCGCGCCGGCGGCATCAAGTGGTGCAGAGAAGGCGAGAAGCGCGTCGTCGTCACCGATCGAGCGGTCGCCCCGGACCCGGATGCGCTTGTCCTGCACCCGCCGGTCTTGGCGCTCGGCATCGGCTGCGTGCGGGGCTGCGCCGCCGAGGAGATCCTCGCCTTGGCGGAGGCTGCGCTTGCAGCGGCGGGGCTCGCCGCGGCGGCGGTTGCCGCGGTTGTGTCGGTCGAATTGAAGCTCGCCGAGCCCGCCATCCACGCCCTCGCGGCGGCGCTCGACGTGCCGGCCCGCTTTTTCCCGGCAGCGCGGCTGCTGGCCGAGACGCCCCGTTTAAGCGCGCCCT
>DATFCQ010000212.1:0-10721 GCA_035252905.1 Allostellaceae bacterium
AGTTTGCCGTCATCCGCTCGCTGCTCTCGACTGCCAGAAAACAGGGTTGGGATCTCCTCCACACCCTGACCAGCGATCCCATGCACCTGATCGCAGACCTTCGGCTTGAGTAACCGCTCACAGAACCTGGGCAGTAACGAAGCCTATACAATAAATGCTGATTTGTCAACAATAAAATTGCTCTTTTTGCACGGTTGATCTGGGCGGGCCGGCGGCGCGCGGAACGACAACGAATAACGGTTGCCAAGCGGACCCGAATGCCGGTAATCGGCGGTTCTGACCTGCACTTTCCCCCTCTATTGGGCGGGTGCCGACGATGCAAGCAACGACGCCGAACGGCGCAGCCGCCGCGTGCCTTGCTGGTGGCGGCGAGATGGGCACGCTGATGCGCGCGACCGACTGGGCGAAGACGCCGATCGGCCCGGTCGAGAGCTGGTCGCAGAGCCTGCGCATGATGGTCAGCTTTCTGCTCGCCAACCGCTTCCCGCTACTGCTGTGGTGGGGGCCGCAGTTCTGTCAGCTCTACAACGATCCCTACCGCCCGGTACTCGGCACCAAGCACCCGAGCTCGATGGGACAGCCCGCGAGCGAATGCTGGAAGGAGATCTGGGACATCATCGGGCCGCTGATCGAGACGCCCTTCGCCGGCGGCCCCGCCACCTGGATGGAAGACATCCCTCTCGAACTCAACCGGTACGGTTTTGTCGAGGAGACGCATTTCACGATCGCCTACAGCCCAGTGCCCGACGAGACCGCGCCGCGCGGCATCGGCGGCGTGCTCGCAACCGTCCACGAGATCACCGAGAAAGTCGTCGCCGAACGCCGCGTCGTCGCCCTGCGCGATCTCGGGGCGCGCGCAATGGAGGCGAAGACCGCCGAGGACGCCTGCGCCGTTGCCGCCGCGGCGCTGGCCAGCCACCCCAAAGACGTGCCCTTTGCGCTGCTCTACCTGGTCGAGCCCGACGGGGTGCGGGCGCGGCTGGCGGGCGTGGCCGGCGTCAAGCCGGGCGAAGCCGCGAGCCCCTCTGTCCTGGCGCTCGACGCCGCCGCGGACAGTGTTTGGCCGCTCGCCGAGGCGGTAAGCCGCGAGGAGATCGTCGTTGTCGAGGATCTCGCCGCTCGCCTCGGCCGCGTGCCCGCGGGGCCGTGGTCCGATCCGCCGCGCGCGGCCGTGGTCGTGCCGGTGCATTCGAACAGAGCGCATCAGCTCGCCGGGCTGCTCGTCGCCGGGGTCAGCCCGCGGCTGCAGTTCGACGATCTCTATCGCAGCTTCCTCGAACTGGCGGCGGCCCAGATCGCGACCGCGATCGCCAATGCGCGCGCCTATGAGGAGGAGCGCAGGCGGGCCGAGGCCCTGGCCGAGATCGACCGCGCCAAGACCATGTTCTTCTCAAACGTCAGCCACGAATTCCGCACGCCGCTGACCCTGATGCTGGGGCCGCTCGAAGACGCCTTGGCGGCGCCGGCGGAGGCGTTGCCGCAGCGGCGCCCTGATCTCGCTCTCGTCCATCGCAATTCGTTGCGCCTCCTCCGGCTCGTCAACACGCTCCTCGATTTTTCGCGCATCGAGGCGGGCCGGGTGCAGGCCTCCTACGAGCCGGTCGATCTTGCCGCCGTCACCGCCGACCTCGCGAGCGTGTTTCGCGCCGCCACCGAGAAGGCGGGTCTGCAGCTTACGGTCGATTGTCCGCCGCTTGCCGAGCCGGTCTGGATCGACCGCGACATGTGGGAGAAGATCATCCTCAACCTGATCTCGAACGCCTTCAAGTTCACCTTCGCAGGCGGCATCGCCGTGCGTCTGCGCGAGGAGGGCGGAAGCGCGGTTCTCGTCGTCGAGGACAGCGGCACCGGCATCCCCGAACATGAGTTGCCGCGCCTGTTCGACCGCTTCCACCGCGTCGAGGGGGCCGAGGGGCGCACCCATGAAGGGACGGGCATCGGCCTCGCCCTGGTGCAGGAACTTGTGAAACTCCACGGCGGCGCGGTTCGCGCCGAAAGCGTCCTCGGCGCCGGCAGCGCTTTCACCGTGACAGTTCCGCTGGGCACGGCGCATCTGCCGCAAGACCGCCTGCGCGCCGAGCGGACGTTCGCCTCGACCGCGCTCGGCGCCCAGCCCTTTGTCGAGGAGGCGTTGCGCTGGCTGCCGGGCGGGGCTGCGAACGGCGCCGCGCAGGAGGTCGAGCGCGAATTGCTGCCCGAGCCGCCGGCAGCGGCCGAGAGCGAGGGCGAGCGCGCCATGGTCCTGCTCGCCGACGACAACGCCGACATGCGCGACTATGTCCGCCGGCTATTGGCGCCGCATTACGAGGTGCGAACGGTCGCCGACGGCGCGGCGGCGCTGGCGGCGTTGCGCGAGCGCCGCCCCGATCTGCTGCTCAGCGATGTGATGATGCCGCGGCTCGACGGCTTTGACCTCGTGCGCGCGGTCCGCGCCGATCCCGCGCTCGCCGACCTGCCCATCGTCCTATTGTCCGCGCGCGCCGGGGAGGAGGCGAGCATCGAAGGGCTCGAGGCGGGCGCCGACGACTATCTTGTCAAGCCGTTCAGCGCGCGCGAACTGATTGCGCGCGTCCGCGCCAATCTCGCGATGGCGCGCCAGCGCCGCGCGGCGCATGAGGCCCTGCGCACAAGCCAGGACCAGTTGCAGGCCGTCTTCAACGACAGCCCGCTCGGCATTTATCTTGTCGACGGCGACTTGCGCATTCGTCAGGTCAATCCGACCGCGCTGCCGGTGTTCGGCGACATTCCCGACCTGATCGGACGGGACTTCGGCGACGTCATCCACCGGCTCTGGCCCGAGGCTTACGCGGACGAGGTTGTCGCCAGGTTCCGCCACACCCTCGCAACCGGCGAGCCTTATTTCGCTCCCGAACGCATCGAAGAGCGCCTCGATCGCGGCGTGACCGAATATTACGAATGGCAGATCAACCGGATCCCTCTGCCGGAGGGGCGGTACGGCGTCGTCTGCTATTTCCGCGACATCTCGGCTCAGGTCTTCGCCCGGCAGGCCGTCGCCGCGTCGGAAAGGCGGCTGCGGGAATTGAACGATTCGCTCGAACGCAAGGTCGCGGAGCGGTCGCGCGCCCTCGAAGCCGAGATGGCCGAGCGGCAGAGGGTCGAGGCGGCATTGCAGCAGGCGCAGCGCCTCGAAGCGATCGGCCGACTGACCGGCGGCGTTGCGCATGACTTCAACAACCTGCTCACCGTCGTGATCGGCCAGGCCGAAGCGATCATGGCGACGGCGGAGGGAAACCAGCGCGTCGCGCGCATGGCCGCCGCCGCCCTGCGCGCGGCCGAACGCGGCGCGCAACTGACGCATCAGCTCCTGTCGTTCTCGGGGCGCCAGCAGCTCCGGCCGGTGGCGCTCGGGCTTGACACAGTGATCCGCGACATCGGCGATCTCGTGCGGCGCACAATCGGCGAGACGATCACGGTCGAGATCCGCGTCGATCCCGGGCTGTGGCCGTCCCATCTGGACCCGGCGCAATTCGAGTCGGCCATCCTCAACTTGGCGATCAATGCGCGCGACGCAATGCCGGGCGGGGGGCGCCTTGTCATCGCCGGCCGCAACGCCGTCGTTACCGGCAACAAGGCGAGGCGGCTCGATCTGAGACCCGGCGAATACGTCGTCGTCAGCGCCGCCGATACCGGCATCGGCATGACCGCCGAAGTGCGGCGACGCGCGTTCGAGCCGTTCTACACGACAAAGGACATCGGCGCGGGAACCGGCCTTGGCCTCTCGCAAATCTACGGTTTTGCCCGGCAGTCCGGCGGGACGGCGGTCATCGAGAGCGCCCCCGGCGAGGGAACGACGGTCGCCTTGTACCTCCCGCGGTCGGAATCTCCGGTCGCCCAGGAGCCCCCTGCGGCGCGGCGGCAGGTTCGTCCGGGAACCGGAAAGACGATCCTCGTCGTCGAAGATCAGGCGGACGTTCGCGACCTGATCGAGATGTCGCTCGCCGCGTTGGGTTACCGCATCCTGACCGCCTCGGACGGGGTCGCCGCGCGCGCGGTATTGGAGAGCAACGAAACGGTCGATCTCCTGTTGACCGACGTCGTGATGCCGAATGGCGTCAGCGGCCTCGATTTGGCGCGGGAGGCACGACGGCTGCGCCAGGATCTGAAGGTTGTGCTTGTCTCGGGATATCTGCGCGACGCGCCAAACCGCGGGGTGGAGCTTGCCGATCTGATGTTCCTGGAGAAGCCGTTTCTCCAGGCGGAGCTTGCCGATACGGTCGCGGCTGCGCTCGGCGACGGGGCTGCGGAAGATCACTTGCCGACCCGCCGCTCGACCTTATAGGAACCCGCGCGGGTGATCGTCATGGCCGCGAATTGGCGGAATACGCTGCGCTATTCCGCCCTACGCCAGAACCGTAGGGCGGAATACCCCGTGGGTCTTCAGCCCACGGACTTGTTCCGTGGGGAAAGCCGGGGGCATTCCGCCGATGCCCTGCGCCCGAGCGGCGTTGACGGGCCGTTTACCGGCATGTTCGAAAGTGATCGTGATGCGGTCGCCCCACCCCCACGCGAGGGGCCGCGCTGCCACGGGAAGGGGCCAGAATGACCGGCACTGTTGCAATGCATGTTCTGGAGCTTCTGACGGCGCGCCTCTGCCACGAATTGATCGGTCCGATTGCGGCGGTCAACAACGGGGTCGAGATCCTCGCCGAGGGAGACACCGATTTCGCCGCCGACGCGGTGCAATTGGTCGGGGACAGCGCCCGCCGCGCCGGGACGCGGCTGCAATTCTACCGTTTCGCCTATGGGTTCGCGCCGCGCCGCGGGTTCTCGGGGCCGCCGCCGCACGAACTGGCCGGCGATTATTTCGCGACGACTCGGATTGCCTGCGACTATGACCAGGGCGCCCGGTCCCTGCCGCTCGAATGGCAGAAGCTCGCCTGCAATTTGCTCCTGGTCGGGGCCGAAGCGCTGCCCCGCGGCGGCAGTCTGCGGCTGCGCGCGGGACCCGCCGGTCCCGAGCTTACGGTGTCCGGCGGTGCGGCCGGCTTGGCGCCGGAGGTGACGGCGGCCCTCGGTCTCGTCTGCCCGGTCGCCGAATTGTCCACGCGAACCGTCCAGGGCTATTTCACCGGGCTATTGGCGCGGGATCTGGGGTGCCGGCTCTTCGGCATCCCGGCCGAGCCGGAAGGCTTCCGCCTTGCCGCCGCCGGGCCTGAGGTTCAGGCGGTGCCGCCGCCGCCCACCGCGAGCAGCTTTGTCGGCTCCGGGGCGCGCGACGCTCCGATCTCCGGCATCGCGACCGGGTCGCGCAAGACGTAGCCGCGGCCCCACACGGTTTCGATGTAGTGCTCGCCGCCGGTGGCCTGCGCCAACTTTTTGCGCAATTTGCAGACAAAGACGTCGATAATCTTGAGTTCCGGTTCGTCCATGCCGCCGTAGAGGTGGTTGAGGAACATGTCCTTGGTCAGGGTGCTGCCTTTGCGCAGGCTCAACAATTCAAGAATGCCGTATTCCTTGCCGGTCAGGTGTAGCGGCTTGCCGTCGACCTCAACCGAGCGGGTGTCGAGATTGACGACGAGCTTGCCGGTGCGGATCACCGATTCCGAATGGCCCTTGGACCGGCGCACAATGGCCTGAATGCGGGCGATCAGTTCGCGGCGGTCGAAGGGCTTGGTCAGAAAATCGTCGGCGCCGTAGCCGAGGCCGCGGATCTTGTGGTCGAGCTCGGCGAGCCCCGAGAGGATCAGGATCGGAGTCTTCACGCGCGCCGCACGCAGCCGCCGCAACACCTCGTAGCCGTCGATGTCCGGCAGCATCAGGTCGAGAAGGATGATGTCGTAATCGTACAACTTGCCGATCTCGAGCCCATCCTCCCCGAGTTCAGTCGTGTCGCAGATGAAGTTCTCCCTCCGCAGCATCATCTCGATGCTCGCGGCGGTGGCCGCATCATCCTCGACGAGAAGCACGCGCATGAGGACCCTCCGCTGATCGCCCGGTGCCGCCCGGCCGCTTTAGGTTAATAGATTTACCACCTCAGATTAACAAACCCTTACCCGCAAGAGAGTGTGCGAGTTCTATTACAACTTTGGGAAATGCGCGACGGTTCCACTCTGCCCGATGGGTAAGATTTGCAGCGGCGGCACGCCATACCGAAGAATGCGAGGGTTTTTTGCCGGAATTCACTCGTGCCGGCGGGAGTGTGCGCCGCCGCGGGCGGGTGCGCCCGCTGCCATGTTCTCTGTCCGTCGTATGCGGCTCTCCTGTGCTTGGCTTGTTCCCCACGAAATTTCTCTCCTCTCCGCGCGATGAGCAGCGGCGGGCCGCCGGGCACCGAAACGGCGATGCCCCCGTATAGGGATAGCATGGCACAATTTCATCAGGATCGAAGGCAGCACGGAACGCGGCTGGCGCTGATGGCGATCGCGCTGATGGCCGTTCTGGCCGCGGTTTGGTGGCTCGGCGCGCACCCCAGCGTCACCGCGCCGCAGGCGCAGGCGGCGCTGGAAGCCTCGGCGGGCGGGCAGACAGCACCGCAGCAAACGCCCCCGGGCGGGCCGCCGGCGGCGGCGGTGTTTGCGACCGCCGCCAAATCGGCCGACATGCCGATCGTGCTGCGCGGGATCGGCACGGTCCAAGCCTCCAACACCGTCACGGTCAAGAGCCGGGTCGACGGCAACATCGTCAAGATCGGCTTTCGCCAGGGCCAGTTCGTGCACAAGGGCGACCTCCTCGTGCAGATCGATCCGCGCCCGTTTCAGGCGCAGCTCGAACAGGCCGAAGCGAACAAGGCCAGGGACGCGGCCAACCTCGACAACGCGCAGCGCAACCTCGCCCGCTACGCGGCGCTGTTGCCGGCTCAATTGGCGGTGAGCCGGCAGCAATACGACGCGCAGAAATCGCTCGTCGACCAGCTCGCGGCCACAGTCAAGGCCGATCAGGCGCAGATCGACGCGGCCCGGCTGAACCTTGCCTATGCGACGATCACCTCGCCGATCGACGGCGTCACCGGGCTGCGCCTCGTCGACATCGGCAATCTCGTACAGGCGAGCAGCGCGACGCCGCTCGTCGTCGTCACCCAGGTCGAGCCGATCTATGTAACCTTCACGGCGCCCGAGCGCGACCTCGGCAGGATCCGTCAGGCGATGGCGCGCCACCCGCTCGCAGTGCTTGCCTTCAATGGGGAGGACGACAAGGAGCTGGCGCAAGGCCGGCTCGAAGTGATCAACAACACCGTCGACCAGAGCACCGGGACGGTCATCCTGCGGGCGCAGTTCGTCAATAACGACGCCGCCTTGTGGCCGGGCCAGTTCGTCAACGCCCATCTCGTATTGGCGACCGTGAAGGGGGTTATCGTGCCGCTGGCGGCGGTGCAAGCGAGCCCCAACGGCTCCTTTGTCTATGTAATCGGCAGCGACTCGCGGGTCGAGCCGCGTCCGGTGACCGTGGTCGAAACCGTTTCCGGCACCGCACTGATCGGCAAGGGGCTCAAACCCGGCGAGCAGGTCGTCACCGCCGGCCAGTTCAAACTGGCGCCCGGCGCCCGGGTCGCCGCGCAGCCGGCGCCGCCGCCGGGCTCGGGCCAGCAGCAGATCGGCCTCGAAGGGGTCGGCAGCGGCGCGGCCTTCGTCGGCGCGAGGTCGTAATGACGATCTCCGAACCCTTCATCCGCCGGCCCATCGCGACGATCCTCTTGATGGCCGCGCTTCTCGTCGGCGGCATCGCCGGGTATGTCCTGCTGCCGGTCTCGGCGACGCCGAACGTCGATTTCCCGACGATCGGGGTCAGCGCCGCCTTGCCCGGGGCCGATCCCAATGTGATGGCGGCCTCGGTCGCGCAGCCGCTCGAACGGCAGTTCGCGACAATTCCCGGGGTCGCGCAGATCACCTCGACCAGCACCCAGGGCTATACCAACATCACCGTGCAGTTCGCGTTGTCGCGCGACATCGACGGCGCGGCCGCCGACATCCAGGCCGCGATCAACGCCGCCTCCGGTTCGTTGCCGAAGAACCTGCCGAGCCCGCCCTCCTACCGCAAGGTCAACCCGGCCGACAAGCCGGTCATGATCCTCGGCCTGACCTCGCCGGTATTGCCGCTCTACGAGGTCGACCAGTATGCCGACACCGATATCGCGCAGCGCCTGTCGATGCTGCCGGGGATTGGCCAGGTCGTCATTTTCGGCCAGCAGAAATTCGCGCCGACGGTCCAGCTCAACCCCTCGGCGCTCGCCGCCCGCGGCATCGGCCTCGACGAGGTCGCGACCGCGATCTCGAACACCACCGCCGAACAGCCGCTCGGCAGCCTGCAGGGCCCGCAGCAGGCCTATCAGATCGGCGCCAACGGCCAGGTCTTCGATACCGGCACGCTCGGCAATGTGATTGTCGCCTACAAGAACGGCGCGCCGGTGCGGATCAAGGATCTCGGCACGGTGCGGATCGGTTCCGAGACGCCGTTTCAGGCGAGCTGGGTCAACAACCGCCTCGGCGAGATGATCGGCATCTGGCGCCAGCCGGGGGCCAACACCTTGCAGCTCGTCGACGCGATCAAGCGCGAACTGCCGAGCCTCAAGGCGTCGATCCCGCAGGCGATCCAGTTGAGCGTGATCAGCGATCGCTCGTTGTCGATCCGCGCCAGCGTCAGCGACGTCGAGTTCGCGCTCGGCTTCACGATCGTCCTCGTCGTCGCGGTGATCTTTATGTTCCTGCGCGCGTTCTGGGCGACGGCGATCCCGAGCATCACGGTGCCGTTGTCGCTGGTCGGCACCTTCGGGGTCATGTACGTCCTCGGCTACAGCCTCGACAACCTGTCGTTGATGGCGCTGACGCTCGCGGTCGGGCTGGTCGTCGACGACGCGATCGTGATGCTCGAAAACATCTTCCGCCATCTGGAGCACGGCGACGACCCGCTTGCCGCGGCGCTGAAGGGCGCGGGCGAGATCGGCTTCACGATCGTGTCGATCACGATCTCGTTGATCGCGGTGTTCATCCCGATCCTGTTCATGGGCGGCATTGTCGGCCGGCTGTTCCGCGAATTCGCGGTGACCGTGACGATCGCCGTCGTGTTGTCGGCGGTCATCGCATTGACCCTGTCGCCGACGATGGCGGCGCTGGTGTTGACGGACCCGCGGCGGGTCCGGCACGGCCGGCTCTACCGGACGAGCGAGCGGGCCTTTCGCCGGCTGGTCGAGGGTTACGAGCGGCTGCTGCGGCTGGTTCTGCGCTTTCGCCTGTGGGCATTATTGTTCAATCTGGCATTGATCGGCTTGAGCCTGTGGCTGGTCGTCGTGATCCCCAAAGGGTTCCTGCCGCAAGAGGACACCGGGATGATTTTCGGCTTCACCAAGGCCGACCCCGGGATCTCCTTTGCTCAGATGGCGGCGTTGCAGCAGCGCGCGACGGCGGTCGTGCTGTCCGACCCGGACGTCGAGAGCGCCGGCTCGGCGATCGGCGGCGGCGGCAGCTCCGGCGCCAATACCGGCCGGATCTTTGTCACCCTGAAACCCTGGGACCAGCGCAATGCGACGGCGCAGCAGATCATCGCCCGGCTGCGCCCCGAACTCGCGCGGGTGCCGGGCATCAACACCTATCTGCAGAGCGTGCAGAACGTGCAGATCGGCGCCCGCCTCGCGGCGACCCAATATCAGTACACGCTGCAGGACATGAACGCGGCGGAACTCTATGAGTGGGCGCCGAAATTGCTGGCCAGATTGAAGACGATCCCCGGCCTCACCGACGTCGCCAGCGACCAGGAGAGCGCGGCGCCGCAGCTTGCCCTCGACATCAACCGCGATCTCGCCGCCCGGCTCGGGGTCAACGTCAACGACGTCGAGCAGACGCTCGGCTACGCCTTCGGCCAGCGCTATGTGGCCCAGCTCTACGGCACGACCAACACCTACCACATCCTGATGGAGGTGGCCCCGCAATACCAACAGGATCCCTCGGCCCTGTCGCGCCTCTATGTCCGCGGCGCGGGCGGACAACTGATTCCGGTCAGCCAGTTCGCCCGCATGGTGCCGAAGATGACGACCCTGACGGTCAACGAAGAGGGCCAGTTCCCGGCGGTGACGATCTCGTTCAACCTGGCGCCCGGGACCTCGCTCGGCGAGGCCGTCGACCGCATCCATCAGGCGGAGCAGCAGATGCATGTGCCGCCGACCGTGATCGGCTCGTTCCAGGGCACCGCGCAGGCGTTCGAGACTTCGCTCGCAACCGAGCCTTTGTTGATCGCGGCGGCGATCTTCGCCGTCTATGTCGTCCTGGGCGTCCTCTACGAGAGCTTCATTCACCCGATCACGATCCTCCTGAGCCTGCCCTCCGCCGCGGTCGGGGCGCTCGCCGCGCTCGACCTATTTGGCTTCGATCTGACCCTGATCGCGATCATCGGCCTTGTTATGCTGATCGGCATCGTCAAGAAGAACGCGATCATGATGATCGACTTCGCACTCGAACGCCGCCGCCACCAGCACCTGTCGGCGGAACAGGCGATCTACGAGGCGGCCCTGTTGCGCTTCCGTCCGATCATGATGACGACGATGGCGGCGATCTTCGGGGTCCTGCCGATCGCGGTCGGCTACGGCTCCGGCGCCGCCCTGCGCCAGCCTTTGGGCGTGGCGGTGGTCGGCGGGCTTGTCGTCTCGCAAGTGCTGACCCTGTTCACGATCCCGGTCACCTACATCTACATGGAGCGGCTGAGCGACTGGCTGGCGCGCTTCGGGCGCCGCCGCCGCGGCGAGACGCCGCGCGGACCGGGCGCCGCCCCCGACC
>DATFCQ010000213.1:0-31262 GCA_035252905.1 Allostellaceae bacterium
CAGGTATCGACTTCGATAGCCGAAGGGCCGCCGCCATTGCGGGCGCGCTCGACCGCCTCGCGGGCGGCCTCATGCACGGCGAAGAAATCGTCGCCGTCGACCTTGACCGCCGGCAGCCCGAAACCCGCGGCGCGGCCGGCGATGTCGCCGCTGCCGCAATGGTATGAGAATCCAGTGCCTTCGCCGTACTGGTTGTTCTCGAACACGAAGATCGCCGGCAGTTTGAGCACCACGGCCATGTTGAGCGCCTCGAACGTGGTGCCCTGGTTGGAGCCGCCGTCGCCGGTGAACGACACGGCGACATGGGGCCGGCCCAGGGTCTTCGCCGTCAGGGCGGCGCCGAGCACCAGCGGCGGCCCGCCGCCGACGATGCCGTTGGCGCCGAGCATGCCGCGGTCGAGATCGGCGATGTGCATTGAGCCGCCCTTGCCGCCGCACAGCCCGTCAGCCTTGCCGAACAGTTCGAGCATCATCTTGGTCACGTCGCAGCCCTTGGCGATGCTGTGGCCGTGCCCGCGATGGGTGCTGGCGATGACGTCCTCGGGTCCCAGGTGCATGCACATGCCGATCGCCGAGGCTTCCTCGCCGGCATAAAGATGGACAAAGCCGGGGATGCCGCCCTTCGAGAACTCCTCCTGGACCCGCTCCTCGAACCGGCGGATCGTCGCCATGCCGCGGTAGGCCCGCAACAATTCTTCGCGGCTCAGCTGCATCCCTGCCTCCCTCGCACCCGATGCCCCGATAGTGCCTGCTTCGCGCCGGCTTCACAATCTCTTGCGCGGCCTCAGGATCTCGGCAAGGCCGACCGGGCGGAAGTCCCAGACATCGACGCCGACATCGAACTGGCGCGGCAATTCCTTGAGCCGGCCGTGGCTGT
The DNA here is from genome assembly GCA_035252905.1 of Allostellaceae bacterium. Lineage (GTDB taxonomy): Bacteria > Pseudomonadota > Alphaproteobacteria > ATCC43930 > CGMCC-115725 > AP-15. Next base: position 878 of record DATFCQ010000213.1, read on the forward strand.
GGCCGTGCAGATCGAGCGCGCCCTTCTTCATGCCGTTCCAACTGCGGAACGGGTAATGGCATAAGACGAGCGCGGTGCCGTCGACTGCAATCTCGGCATAGGACTGCACGCTGGCCCAGCCTGGAAGCGCGGTTGTCGCCAGCGGGTCGTTGTTGCCGGCGACGAGATGCTTTGTGCCATTCAGTTCGGCGAGGAGGGCCGCGGCCGCGGCGTGCGAGGGGCGCCACGCGAAATCGCCCAAATGCCAGATTTCGTCGTTGGGCCCCACCGCCGCGTTCCAGCGCTCCACGATCGCCCGGTCCATCGCTGCGACCGAGGCAAACGGCCTATGGTAGAACGACAGCCCCGCAGCATGGCCGAAATGGGTGTCGCTGGTGAAAAAGACCGTCATATGCGCTCCGCCTAGATGACCTGCCGCGCGGGGACGGTCAACCATCCTTGTAAATTTAGACAAAGGGCGCTGCCGGCAGATCGCGGCCTGATGTAAAAACCGTTTACATAAGAGGGGCATGGACGGGAGTGGTTTGGGGCGATGAGCTGGTCGGGACGAGGGCGCGGCGGGCACCGCGGCTACCACCACGGCAATCTGCGCGAGGCGCTGATCCAGGCGGCGCTCGACCTGATCGCCCAAAAGGGGCCGGCCGGGTTCACTTTTGCCGATGCGGCGCGCTCGGCCGGGGTCAGCTCGGCCGCCCCCTACCGGCATTTCCGCGACCGCGACGCGCTGATCGCCGACGTCGCGCGCCGCGGCTTCGAGCGGTTTGCCGCGCATCTCGCCCGGGCCTGGGATGACGGCAGCCCGGACCCCTTCACCGCCTTCGAGAATATCGGCCGCGCCTATCTCGACTTCGCCCGCGACGAGCCTGCCTATTATTCGGCGATGTTCGAGTCCGGGCTGTCCCTCGATAACGATCCGGCATTGCATGAGGCGGGGGAGCGCAGCTTTGCCGTATTGCGCCACGCCGCCGAGGTCCTGTGCGCGCGCTTGCCGCCGGACAAGCGGCCGCCGGCGCTGATGATGAGCCTGCATGTCTGGGCTCTGTCGCACGGCATCGCCTCATTGTTTGCCCGCGGCGACGACGGCCGGCGCTTGCCGATGCGTCCCGAAGACCTGCTCGAAGCCGGCGTGCTGCTCTATCTGCGCGGCCTCGGGATCATCGCCGATCGGGCCGAACCCGAAGAGGCGACCCGAGGCCCTTGACAGGGAGCGGGACCGGCCTTATGTGAATGTTAGTAACATTTACATGAGGCCTGCCATGGGTCGTCTCACGGCCTATCTCGACGATTTCGGCAAGGCGGCATGGATCGGGCTGGCGGTGCTGAGCTTCCTCTTGTGGTGGCCGCTCGGCCTCGTGGTTCTCGGGTTCCTGATAGGGAGTGGACGGGCGATGTGCTGGACCGAAGGGGCGGGAGCGCGCTGGCAGCGGCGTCTCGGACGCATGCAACAGCATATGGAACGCATGCAGAGGGCGGCCGAGCGCTGGGGCTGCGACTCCCGCTCGAGCTATCGCGGAGCGACCGGAAACCGTGCTTTCGACGACTATCGCTCCGAGACCCTGCGCCGGCTTGAAGACGAGCAGCGCGAATTCATGGCCTTTCTCGACCGCTTGCGCCATGCCAGGGACAAGGCCGAGTTCGACCAGTTCATGGCCGAGCGCCGCAGCCGCCCGTCCGACCCCGCGCCGCAGCCGCAGGGCATTTGAGACGCGGCGCGCTCAGGCGACCGCGATGTCGGTATGGGGAAAATCATCGCCTTTGAACAAGAGCGGCAGGTCGAGGCTGCGCGCGCAGGCATAAGCGAAGCAATCGCCCAGGTTCAGGGCGGCGCGGTGGCGTCCCCTGCCGTACCGTTCGAAGGCTGCAACGGCGCCGCGGCCGATCTCCGCCGTAATCGGCATGATCCGTATCGCGGCTTGCTCAAGGAAGCGGTCGAGGATCGCCTCGGCGGCGGGGATCGGAACCCTGCAGGCGCGCGCGATCCCGAGGACGGCTTCGTAAACGGCAATTGGCGAGGTATAAGCCTCGGCAGCTTGTTCGAGACGCTTGGTCAGGGCCGCGGCGTCATCCTCTCCGACCAGAATCGCGACCATCGCCGAGGCGTCGAGAAACATCACGGATCGCCGGACAAATCGTCGTAAAATGCCTTATCGGCGGGGAGCCCGCCCGGCTTCGACAGCGCCCGGAGCTGTTCCTGGATCGGCTTCAGCCGCTCGATCAGCGGGATCGCCGCCCGCGTCCGCTCATATTCGTGCTCGACCGCCTCGCGGACGGTTTCCGTCAGGCTTTTTTGCTTCAGCTTGGCGAGCCGGCGCACCGCCCGATCGGTCGCCTCGTCCTTTATGTGGAAAGCCATAGTCTATCCTATTTAATATAGACATATAGACGACTACGTATAGGTTCTATCCTGCCGCCGTCAACGCTTTGCAGAGACCCCCGCCGTCCGGCTAACATCCGAGGGCCATCGGCATCATCCAGACGAGAAGGAGCCTCTCATGGCGATCAGCATGTATCATGCCTCCGTCCCGGTCTTTGTGCAGTTGCTCGGCGGTCTCAAGGGCACCTTGCAGAAGGGCGAGGCGCACGCCACCCAGCACAAGTTCGACACCGCGACATTGCTGAACTGGCGGCTCTACCCCGACATGTTCACCTTGGCCCGCCAGGTACGGCAGGCCTGCCTGCACGCGCTCGGCGCCGGGACCGTCGCCGGCGTCTCGCCGCCGCAATTCCCGGATATCGACAACAGCTTTGCCGAGATGTATGCGCGCATCGACAAGACCGTCGATGTGTTGAAGGGGCTGAAGGCCGACCAGCTCGACGGCCGCGAGGACCAGCAGGTCACGATCACCGCGGGCGGGCAGCAGCGCAACTTCCGGGCGCAGAACTACCTCTACCACTTTGCAATGCCGAACTTCTATTTCCACATAACGACGGCGTACAACATCCTGCGCAGTCTCGGCGTCGACATCGGCAAGCGCGACTTCATGGGCCAGATGCCGAGCTGAGCCGCCGGCATCGCGCCCCGTCCCGTTCCCTCCCCCGCGCGCGGGGGAGGGGCAGGGTGGGGGCGAGTCCTCACACCACGCCCTTGTCGCGCAGCGCGGCGATCGCCGCGGCGCCATAGCCCAGTTCGTCGAGGATCGCTGCGGTGTGCTGGCCCTGTTCCGGGGTCGGGCGCAATTTGTCCGGCTGCGGGTAGGCGGAGAGGTGGATCGGCTGCCCGACCGCCTTGACCGCGCCGAGCTTCGGGTGGTCGATCGGCGTGGCGATGCCGAGATGCCGCACCTGCGGGTCGGCAAAGGTGTCCTTGATCGTATTGATCGGGCCGCACGGCACCCCGGCCTTGTTCAGCGCCTCGACCCAATAGGCGTTCGGCTTTTGCCGGATGATCTCGGCGAGATGGATGTTGAGCGCGGCGCGGTTCTTGGCGCGCAACGGCACGGTGGCAAAATCGGGGTTCTGGGCGAGGTCGCGCGCCCCCGCGGTCTCGCAAAAGCGGCGCCACAGATTGTCGCCCGAGGCGGCGATGTTGATATGGCCGTCGGCGGTCGCGAACATGCCGGTGCCGGGCGAGGTCGGGTGGAAATTGCCCTCCTGCTGCGGCACCTCGCCGGCCATCAGATAGCGCGCCGCCTGGAAATCGAGCATGAAGATCTGCGCTTCCAACAGCGAGGTGTGCACCCACTGCCCTTCGCCGGTGCGCTCGCGGGCGAGCAGCGCCAATACGACCCCATAGGCCAGCAGAAGACCCGCCGAGGTGTCGTTGATGGCGATGCCGACGCGCACCGGGCCTTGTCCCGGCAGGCCGGTGATCGACATCAGACCGCCCATGCCTTGGGCGATCTGGTCGACGCCGGGTCGCCCGGCATAAGGCCCGTCCTGGCCAAAGCCCGAGATGCTGCCGTAGACGATGCGCGGGTTGACCTTTTTAACGGCCTCGTAATCGACGCCGAGGCGATGCTTGACGTCCGAGCGGTAGTTTTCGAGAACGACGTCGGCGCGCTCGGCCAATTGAAAAAAGATCTTGAGGCCCTCGGGACGCTTCAGGTTCAGCGTGATCGCCCGCTTGTTGCGGTGCAGGTTCTGGAAATCGGGGCCGTCGCGGCGGCTGCCGGTAGCGTCGACCTGCGGACCCGGCGCCTCGATCTTGACGACGTCGGCGCCCCAATCGGCGAGCTGGCGCGCCGCTGTCGGCCCGGCGCGGTGCGCCGTCAAATCGACGACGCGAAAGCCGTCGAGCGGCAATTTGGGTGTGGCCATTGCAGGGTCTCCTTTCCGGGGTTCGAGGGACCGGGGTCGTGATCACTCGGCCGGGGCGGCGGCCCGGACAGCGCGCGGGCGGCGCACCAGCAACAACAGCACCATCGAGCACAGTGCGATGATCATCATCAATTTGAAATCGTCGATATAGGCGACCATCTCCGCCTGGCGCGTCACCTCGGCATTGAGCGCGGTGATCCCGGAGGGTGCGGTCAGGCTGTAGGGCGCCGGCAGAAACGGCGGCTGGGCCAGCGGATTGTCCGGCCGCAGCGCCTCGACGAGGCGGGAATGGACGACCTGCGTGTTCTGGACGATCTGCGCCTCGAAGATGGCGATGCCGACGCTGCCGCCGATATTGCGCAACAGGCTGCGCAACGCCGTGCCCTGGGTCAGGATGTGGCGCGGCAGGTTCGACAGGGCCAGGGTGTTGAGCGGCACAAAGATGCAGCCGATGCCGAAGCCCTGGGTCAGGCCGGAGAGGATGACCGGCTCCATTCCCATGCCGAGCGAGAAGCCGGTCATCTGCCACTGCGCCGCCGCGGTCATCACCAGGCCGAACAGGATCAGGAGGCGCCCGTCGATGCGGTTGATCAGCCGGGCGACGACAAACATCGCGACCATCGTGCCGAAGGCGCGCGGCGCGGTGACGATGCCGGCGGTGATGACGGGATAGTTCAACAGGCTCTGCAGCATCGTCGGCAACAGCGCCAACGTCCCGTTCATGATCCCGCCGAGAAAGAACATCAAGACAATGCCCGCCATGTAATTCGGGCTTTTCAACAGGTCGCGGTTGAGAAAGGACGGGCCGCTCACCGTCATCGTGTGGACGACAAACAGGTAGAGGGCGACGGCCGCGATCGCCGCTTCGATCCAGATCTCGGTTGCGCCGAACCAGCCCCGCATCTCGCCGCGGTCGAGCAGGATCTGAAAGGCGCCGACGGCGACGCTCAATGTGATGAAGCCGAAAAAGTCAAAGGCCTCGCGGTGCGCCCGCCGCGTCTCGGGAATAAAGAACAGGATGCCGAGCGCGGCGATGACGCCGACCGGCAGGTTGATATAGAAAATCCAGCGCCAACTGTAATTCTCGGTCAGCCAGCCGCCAAGCACCGGCCCGGTGATCGGCCCGACGATCGTGCCGATGCCGAAGATCGCCATGGCCTGGCCGTGGCGCTCGACCGGATAGGTCTGCAACAAGACCGCCTGCGACAACGGCACCATGCCGGCGCCGCAGATCCCCTGTAAGGCGCGGTAGAGGACGAGTTCCGTCAGACCCGTGGCGCTGCCGCACAGGGCCGAGGCGAGAGTGAACCCCGCCACCGAGAGCAGATAGATGTATTTGATGCCGAAGCGGCCGGCGAGCCAGCCGGAGAGCGGCATCATGATCGCCGCCGCGACGATGTAGGAGGTCAATACCCAGGCGGCCTGGGTCTGGCTCGCCGACAGGTTTCCGCCGATATAGGGCAGCGCGACGTTGGCGATCGTCGTGTCGATCCCCTGCATGATCCGCGGCAGCATGATCGAAAACGCGATCCAGCCGCGCCGCTTGTCGGGGGGCATAGCCGCGCGGGGCTGGGGCGCCGGGCCGGCATTCATCCCGGCCTCGCCGCGCGAGCCCGTGCGCAACCCCGATCGAGACGTCCTCCCGGCGAGAGCATTGGCCTTTGGCGTTCCTCGTGCCGCAAGCCATCCTACGCGCAATCGCCTGCGGGAGAGCACGTCAACGCCGCGCGGCTGGGTTGCGGCCCCGGAGACGGTTCGAGCCGTCCTGGCGGAATGCGCTGCGCTTTTCCGCCCTACGCTGTCCTCGTAGAGCGGAAAAGCGTGGCGTATTCCGCCGATGCCGGGCTCTTAGCGCCGCGCTTGCGGCAGGTCGATGCGGACCGCGACGGCGGCGCTGGCGATGACCGCGCTGTCGCGCCCGTCTTCGTCGGCCACGTCGAGGCCGCCCTTGACCACGCTGACCGCGACCTTGCCGTGCGGCAGGACCGCCGCGACCGCGGCGCGGTCGACCCGTTCCGGGCGCTGCACGCCGATCGTGACCGCGACCTCCATCTGCGCTGCGTTGAGCCCCAACGAGCGGACGAAGGGCAGCGAGCTGTGGTGGATCGCGTCTTCGACCGCGCGCACTGCCGCCTTGGTGTAGTCGCCGCCGTGCAGATCGTTGCCGCTGCCCATTTCGAGGATTACGCGCTTTGCCGGCATGGCGGTCTCCGTCAGGCGATGTCGAGCCGCACGATTGCGGCGGCATGGGCGAGAACCATCGCATCGGTGCCGGCGTCGTTGGGGATTTCGAGCCCGCCCTCGACGACCCGCACGGTCCCGCTGCCGTGCGGCAAGACCGCCAATACGGCCGCGCGGTCGACGCGCTCGGGCTGCGGCACGCCGATCGTGACCTCGACCTGCATCGCATCGACCGGCGAGCCGACCGCGTCGGCGACCGAGAGCGAATTGTGCCACAAGGCGTCGCGCAATGCGCGCACCGCTGCTTTCGTATAGTCCCGGCCGCGGATATCGGTCCCCATGCCGATCTCCAGGGCCATACGCTTTAATGCCATCGCCGCCTCCTCTTCCTCGTTCTCTCTACTGATACCGACTTTCGCCGGCACGACGACAAAAATCCGCACGATGCCGCGGAGCTATTCGGCCGCAACGGCGGCGGCGCGCCCCTCGGATATGGCGCCGCGCGGCGGCCCCAAAAGCGCCTGCCGGCACTGCCGCCAGTCGCGCGCCCGCCGCAGATCGCGGGCGAGCGCGATCCATTCGTGAAAGGCGATCCTGAACGGGTTGTAGCAGTAAAGCGGCTCAGTGAGGCCGTAGCGGCACGGCATTTCGGCGCACTCGGCGGCAAAGGTGCCGAACAATCGGTCGAACACGATCAAGACACCGCCGAAATTGCGGTCGAGATATTCGGCATTGACCGCGTGATGCACGCGGTGGTGCGAGGGCGTGTTCAGCACATATTCGAGCGGCCCGAGCTTCGGGATCCAGGTCGTGTGCAGCCAGAACTGGTAGAGCAGGTTCAGCCCCAGACACGCATAGACCGCGCCCGGCGGAAAGCCGAGCCAGACCAGCGGCAGGAAGAACAGCGTGCCGCCGGCGAGCCGGCCGGTCCAGCCGAAGCGGTAGGCGGCCGAAAGGTTCAGCTCATTCGGCGAGTGGTGCACCGCATGCGAGGCCCACAGCCAGCGCACGTGATGGCTGCAGCGATGAAACCAGTAATAGCAGAACTCCTGCCCAATAAACAGTACCGCAAGCGCCATGACGCCGCCCAGCGGCACGGTCGCGACGCGGTGCCGCCAAGCGAGGCCGATCAGCGGCCCGGCGAGGCTGAAGGAGAGCCAGACATAGACGACGTAATTGCGCACCAGCAGATCGGCGAGCGAGGCCAGAGAGGCGCGCCAATCATAGGAGCGCTCCCCTGCGGCCGACCGCACCACGCCCTCGGCTGTTGCCAAGGCGATAAGGGCCGGGGGCGAATAGAATACGAGTATGCCGAGGAGCGACATCAACGGCCTCACGAGCGGTTTACGCGGGGTTCTCAAGTAACCATCAGGCAGGAACGGTGATGTCGGAAATTAAGAAGAACTTCCAGCCCGCATGTGTTCGGGTCAGAGCATAAAATCCGGAAACGATTTCTATAGGTGAACCATCGGCCTGCACTCGCGTAGCATTTCGTAGTATCAGATGGGCCTTCTCTGCGGACGCAAACACCACCTCATAGGTGGGGTCTTTAGAGCCCGTTTCGAAACTCTGCTCCGACACGAAATATAGTACCTCGATGCGGTATTGATCACGATATGTAGCAGTTCTGGGCAGTTTCGAAACGGGCTCTAAGCTCGGCTTTGGCCAATTTGCGGCCGTGCAGGCTGGGCGCGCGGGTTTGGGGCAGCGAAGCGAGTCATAGGATAGGCTGAAGCATCTCCGCCAAGAGAAGCCCCCATGCCACGTCTGCCCGCCCGCTTCGCCGCGATCATCTTATTGTTTGCCCCGCTCTTCCGCTACCGGAGTTGGCGACACGCCGAGGTGCTGCTGATCGGTGCCATCCTCGCACCCGGCCAGCGCACCGTGACCAGCCTGTTGCGGATCACCGGGCTCAGCCGCGAACCCCGGTTCGCCAATTATCATCGGGTTCTCAACCGCGCGCGATGGAGTGAGCGCGGTGCCGCGCGTCTGTTGCTGCGTCTCCTGCTCAGGGCCTTTGTCCCGAGTGGTCCGGTGCTGCTCGGCCTCGACGACACGATCGAGCGCCGGCGCGGCAAGCGGATCACCGCAAAGGGGATCTACCGCGATCCGGTGCGCTCGTCGCGGGCGCATTTGGTCAAGGCCGGCGGATTGCGCTGGATCAGCTTGATGCTGCTGGCCCCGATCCCCTGGGCGGAGCGGGTCTGGGCGTTGCCGTTTCTGACGGTGCTGGCGCCCTCGGAGCGGTATGCGCAGGAGCGCGGGCGGCGGCATAAGAAACTGACCGACTGGGCGCGACAGATGGTCTGGCAAGCCCGCCGCTGGATACCGGACCGCGTGCTGGTGCTGGTCGCCGACAGCAGCTTCGCGGCGCTGGAATTGCTGGCGGCCCTGACGCGCCAGGGTGTCATCTGCGTGACCCGGCTGCGCCTGGATGCCGCCCTTTACGAACCGGCACCGCCGCCCCGCGGGTCAAGCCCGCGGGCTAAAGGCCCACGCCCCGGAACCAAGGGGCGTCCGCCAACCAAGGGCCGGCGCCTCCCCAACCTCGCCGACGTGCTCGCGGCGACCACCACGCGCTGGCAGCGCGTGCGCGTGCCAGGCTGGTATGGCGAAGGCGATCGCGTCATCGAATTCTGCTCCGCCACCGCCGTGTGGCGCCATGCCGGGTTGCCGGTCATGCCAATCCGCTGGGTGCTGCGGCGCGATCCGCAGGGCCGGTTCGATCCGCAGGCGCTGCTGTGCACCGATCCCGCGCGCGAGCCGTTGCAGATCCTTACTTGGTATGTCCGGCTCTGGCAGATCGAAGTCACCTTCCGCGAGGTCCGCGACCATCTCGGGGTCGAAACCCAGCGCCAGTGGTCGGACCGGGCCATCGCTCGCACCACCCCATGCCTGCTCGCGCTGTTTTCTCTGGTGACGCTGCTCGCCGCCCGCCTCGACCCCGAAGCCCGCCAAGCGGTCGCGACCGCGGCCTGGTATCGCAAGCTGCGTCCCACCTTCGCCGATACGCTCGCGGCCGTCCGCCACCAGCTCTGGCAAGAACAGGGTTTCTTCACATCCCATCCCACAGCGGAGGAGCAAAAACCCCAACCGGCGCTCCACGAAGCCGTCGCCTATGCGCTTTGCAACGCCGCGTAGCATCGAGCGAATTGGCCAAAGTCGAGCTTAGAGCCTACCTCAGTAGGCCTGTGTTTCGCCAGGTGATAATGCCGAAGGCAAAGTGGAGCATGGCCAGGTAGTTTTCCGGCTTCTTCTCCCACCGGATCAGGATGCGGCGAAAGCGGTTGAGCCAGGAATGTGTGCGCTCGACCACCCAGCGTCGCGCCTTGGCCCCGATATGGCGCACCCGTTCCCGCAATTCCTCGCCGCGCGTGCGCAGATGCAGAGTGAAGGCGAATTCCTGTGCGAGCGCGCGCGGCTCGTCGTAGTCATATCCTTTATCCAGGCACACGTTCTGCGGCGTCTCCGGCGTGGGCTGCGGCCGGGCCGTGGCGAGAGCTTCGAGGGCCTGGCGCATCAGTTTGTGATCGTTGGTGTTGGCCCCGGCCACGACGACGGCAAGCGGGATGCCGCGGCCCTCCACCAGCAGCGAGCGCTTGACCCCGCGCTTGCCCCGATCGGTCGGATTGCGGCCGGTTTTTTTCCCCGCCCAGCGGAGCTTTGCCCATCGCCCCGTCGAGTGCCAGCCAGCTCCAGTCGATGCCAACCAGTCCATCATAAACCAAGAGACCCGAACACCAGAACGCCTCGAACACCCCGGCCGCCACCCACTTCTGAAACCGCCGATGCGCCGAGGACGACGAGCAAATACCTGTCTGGTTCAGCGCATTCCACTGGCAGCCGGTGCGCAGCACAAAGAAGATGGCGTCCATGGCCGCGCGGTCCGGCACCCGCGGGTTGTGGCAGCCCAGCGGGTGGGGCGGCCGCGGCGGCAGCAGCGGTTCCATCTCTGCCCATAATGCGTCCGGCAGCCGCCAGCCGCCATCGTGGACCGGCTTCCGCGGCTGCTTCCCATCCTTCTGTTTCATGTCCTATGGATGGGGACCGGACGCATCTTTGCCTAGTGGGATAGGCTCTAAGTGCTCGAACGCTATCGCCGCACCCATGACCGGGCCGCCGCCACGGCCGCCGATGACATAGCGGCCCTCGCGCAGCGGGCGCGTCCGGACGCCGGACCGAAAATCTGACAAGTTTCGCTATGGTCAGTTGGCCATAGCGGCTATCGTGCGTTATAGCCTAATGGCCATAGCGAGCGACCAACCGCGCCGGTATTGATCGCCAGCACCGAGAATATCGGACGCACCTCGCCGGCGGCCTTCGGCGGCGGCGCGATCATCGGAGCGATCGGTGGGCTGATCGGCCTCGGCGGCGCCGAATTTCGATTGCCGCTGTTGATCGGCGCGTTTCGCTTCGCCGCGCTCCAAGCGGTAATCCTCAACAAGGCGATGAGCCTTGTTGTTGTCGCCTTAGCCTTGCCGTTCCGCGCGGCGGCGGTTCCTCTCGCGAGCGTCGGCGCGCATTGGCCGATCATCGTCAACCTGCTCGCGGGTAGCCTGGTCGGCGCATGGTTCGGAGCAAGCTGGGCCATCCGCCTCGCGTCACACACGCTCTATCGCGTAATCGCGGTTCTGCTCTTCGGCATCGCGGTCGTGCTCGTGATTGGTCACGATGCTGGCCCAGCCGCCAGCGCGATGCTGGACGGCCCGGCGCATGATCGCCGGCGTTGCCGCTGGGTTTGGGATCGGAATTGTCGCAGCGCTGCTCGGCGTCGCCGGCGGCGAGCTGCTGATCCCGACGCTCGTGCTGCTGTTCGGTGTGGATATCAAGCTCGCCGGCAGCTTGTCGCTCGCGGTTAGCTTGCCCACGATGCTCGTCGGCTTCGCGCGAGGCTCGAAAGCCAAACAGCCCCCGCGCAGGCGCTCGCCGCGGGGTGATCTGCGAGAGATCAGTATCTTGCCGCCCCGCCGCTCGCCGCACGCGTCATTGCCCTTTTGATCAACGCATCCGCCCGGCGCTGGGATTCGACAAACGCGCTGCTTACCCTGTCCTTCCAGATGTCCTCGTATGCGGCATTAATGGTCAGCACATCGACGTTCGGTCCCCGCAGGGCCGCACAAGGCCCTGCGCCGCCATAGGTATCGGTGAGGACAATAAGGGCCGGTACGACAAATTTTTGGCCGGGGGCATATCCGGCGCAGTCGGTAGTATAGCCGATCGCCCCCGCAAACGTAGACGCCCGATCTTCGGCGGCGACACTCAGGGCAAGGCGGCCGGCGAGCGAGAAACCTTCGAAAAAGATCCCGCGCCGATCGATAAAGGGCAACTTACTCAGGAAGCGGGCGGCCGAATAGGCATCGTTCAAGACTGCGGACATCGGCGGCAGGTTGAGACTGGGTGGGCGATATTGGGGAATCATCCCATGCGCCGTCCCCCAATCGATCGCAAACGTCGCAACTCCGATCGAATTGTAATGCTGAGCCAGTGCTGCGAAAGTCTCACTGTAATCCATGTATCCTCTGGTGCCATGCACCAGTATCACGACGGGAAACGGCCCGTTTCCTTGCGGCTTGTATAGGTATCCGGTCATCCTCGTTATGCTGCTACCCGTCACCGGAACCTGATAGGCTTGGCTGCGAGACGGGAGCGGCCATCCGATGACGGCTGCGAAACCGAGGATCAGCGCACCTCCTCGCATTGCAAGCCGGCAGAACCAGCCGGCTGGGTTTCCCGATGTCATCTCTGCCTCCCGCAAATCAGCGTATCCGGTTGCAGTTGCGCAGCAGGTCATCGAAGGTGACTCGCGACGGCGCGGATGCAATGAAGAGGCGATGAAATCTTCTAATCTCGTTGAATCGGCTTAAACTGAACGCCGGTCGAAGGGAATCCCGTCTCGCTGGCGAGTCTATTGAGAACGCGCGCTAGCTACCGGCAAATATCTGAGCAATTCTAAATGCGTTCCGTACATGTTATACCCATCCCATTTGAGAAAACCGACCTTTGGCGAATAATATGCTAAAAACGGCTTGAGATCGGGATTGCCCCAATCCGAGTCGTAGCCTTCAATCTTGAAAGCATCGAAGGTGCCGCCCGGAACGGTGACGGGTTCATAGGCGGTGACCTCTCCCTCCACGACATGTTCGGCGCTACGCGCAAACTCATCCGGCATTTCGCGAGGCTTCCCGTGGTAGGAAAACTGCCATTGTTTTCCGATAAACAGCGGAAACGCCAGCGTGCCGGGATAGGCAGAGAAGGAGGTTACCTGACGCGACGCGATAACCGCATCCTGTCCGAACGGCACACATACGGTAAGTTCTCCACCAGTGGGGGAAAAGATTCCTTTTACGATCTTTGCTGAATAGCAGCTCTGGCCACTGCGCAGGCCGAGATACGTGTAGGTAATGATCTCGGTATTATATTGATAGGTAAAAGCGTCACCGATCGATGGTATCGGAGGCCGGTCGAGCACCGGAGATCGGCTCTGAGCCCTGCCAGTATCGATTTGGAAGACGGCCGAGGCGGCAAGCGCCGCCGCAACCCAAAAGCAGGTCGGAAGCCGCATTGTTGTCTCCCGCGTGAATGCCTCTGAAGTCAGGGCCCAGGAGGAAACGAGCGCAACAGAACCTCCGCCGGCGTGAACGGGCAGGTCCGCGGGAAGGTGGAGAGAGCAAGGCCGGCTTCCATGACCGCAGTCGCTTTCATAGAAGTCCCCTATTGCCCGCAACGCCTGCGTTTCCCGGATCAGGCCGACATTCGCTGGTTCAGGACGACTGTTTCTTCGTCATAGTCACGTCTCCACTACAAGACACTGCTCCCCTTGCCTCAATAATTTTTCCTGAAAAACTACCGTTTGTTATTTTTCTCGACAGACTCAAATAGACGAGTTCGAGGTGTTTATCATTATAGTTTCTAACCTGAATTTGCGCCGATGCCGATACCCTTCCGGACGGATCGACTGTCCCCAAATAGGTGTAGAACGGTCGCCTGGCGTAGAAGGTATGAATCGTTACTCGGGGTGCCGCTATCGTCATTATGAGATCAAAGATATAGAGGAATTCATCAACGTGCTGGGCAATCGGCGTTGCCGTCCCGATATACTTGCCGTCGAATACTGCGGGCGCTGCTGCCCTCTGCGCCGATGCCGGCGCGCCGGACCCGAGCGCCATCAAAACTGTGAAACCGAGGATCAGCGCACCGGCACGAACTTGCCCTCCTCGATCCGGTAATTGCCGGAATAGGGATTGCGCGCGAATACCTTCCATCGGCTCCCGGTCAGGTAGGACGGCCCGGGTGCAGGCGCGGGCGCGAAAGCCGGGCAGCGCGGCCGCGACAACGGCGATCGCGGCTATTCTGGCAATGGCACGCATAATCATACCTCCCTGCCGCCTTGTCCTTCGTTTCCCATCAGAATAATTCCGGCTATTGTCGCTGCGGGTTGATCTGCGTCGAGGATCGTATTGGTCATCTTCTGGAAGCTGATCTTTGCTCTATTGTACGATGCCTGTTTGGCATGGTCCATTCCTCTATTTAGCTTGAGAATATGTGGTAAGTTGATAGTGATGGAATATTCCCATTGTTCCTGTGGAGTCAAATTTGATAAATCCGATTTTTAGGGCGTAATAAATATAACAAGTTTTGTATTTGAAATCACCCCATGGCTGATCCATTTCTTCGATCTTAAAGGCATCAAATGTACCCGCGGGGACCGTTATCTTCTCATATGAAGTCACCTGCCCTTCCACTTCATAGTTTGAGGTAATATGAGCTGGGACATTCGTGTCACCTGGATATTCCGGGTCGCCGCGGTACGAAAAACTCCAATGTTGGCCCACAAACAACGGGAACACGATATATCCAAACCAGGGATTGAAAGCACGAGGCACCCATCCACCAAGTACGTTGCCGTATGCCGTTCGACACACATTGAAGGTCCCATTAGAAGTCTTCGCCGAATAACAATATTCACTGTAGCTCGGCCCGGTATAAGTAAAAACTACAGTGTCCCCGTCCCAGTTATAGGTGAAGGTATCGCCGACGTGCGGCGTTGGCGGCGCATTCAACCTCGGAGATTGGTCCTGAGCGTTGCTCGAATTATCGGCGATGACGATCGTGCCGACGAGCGCAGCCAGAACGGGGAGGCAGATCACCTTTCGCATCTGCAAGCCTCGTATAATATACATTCAACAGGCGTCGCAGCCCTGAGCGCCGGCCGGCGGTACTGACTCAGTCTGGAATTGCCCGGCTTGACCAAGGAACTGTCCGATGGTCTTGCGTCATACTCGGGACGGCTATTTCTTCGTCATCGTCACGTCAAACCTACAAGTCCCTTGCGGAGATTCTGTAAGAATTCTTCCGGAGAAATTACTACCGGTTATCCTGCCCGTCAGAGTTAAACTGACGAGTATGAAGTGTTTATCATCCCAATTTCTATCCTGAAATTGGCTCGATGCTGACATTCTTCCGAACGGGTCAACTGTTCCCGAATAAGAGTGAAACGGCCGCCCAGCCAAGAAGTTTCGAATATTTACTTGGGGCGCTCTGACCATCATTATGTAAGTTAAGAAAAAGGTGCATACATCCATGTGCGTGTAGTCTTTCGGCGTTGCCGTGCCGGTATATTCGCCGTCGAACATTGCGATCGCTGTCGCACCCTGCGCCGAGGCCGGCGCCCCGGATCCGAGCGTCATCACGGCTGCGAGACCGAGGATCAGCGCGCCTCCGCGCATCGCCGCCCGGCCGGACCAGCCGGCTCGATTTCCCAACGTCATCTCCGCCTCCCGTATGTCGGCGTATCGCCATGAAGGTGCCTCGCGACGGCGCGGAGGCAATGAAGCGGTGATGAAATCTTCTGAATTTTAATGAATCGGCCTAAGCTGAACGCCGGTTGATGGCGTGACGACCCGCCGCGGAGGCGAGAGAATGCGCTCGGGCGATCCGGATAGCGCCTTTCTGTTCGGGGAATTTCGGCTCGATCGGCGCCGAGGCGGTCTCTTCCGAGTCGATGCGGAGGGGACTCTCGCGCCGGTGGCGGTGGGGTCGCGCGCCCTCGATCTGCTCCAGTTGCTGGTCGAACGGCAGGGTGAGGTCGTCTTGCGGGACGAGATCATGGCCGCGGTGTGGCACGGGACGACAGTTGAGGATTGCAACCTGCCGACCCAGATCGCGGCGCTGCGCCGGGTCCTCGACGCGCACCGCCCGGAGGGGAGCTTTATTCAGACCGTGGCAGGGCAGGGCTACCGTTTTATCGGCGCGGTCGTCCGCGCCGACCCGCCCAGGCCTCCAACCCAGAGGCACCGCAAGGGTTCCGGGCTATGGCCGCGGTGGAGACTTTACGGCGCGTTCGCGATCCTTGTGGTTCTCGCCGTGGGAAGACTTGCCACGGGCTGGAGCCAGCATTGGCCCAGCGCCGCAGAGCCGCCGCTTCCGTCGATCGCCGTGCTGCCTTTCGCCAATTTGAGCAACGATCCGGCGCAACAATACTTGGCCGACGGGATCACCGACGATATCAGGACGGAGTTGTCGCGACTGTCCGACGTGCGCGTCATTTCGCGCGGCTCTCTGTCGGCCTATCGGAGCGATATATCCGTCAGCCTGGAGGTCGGGCGGGAGCCGGGCGCGCGCTATCTGCTGCAAGGCAGCGTGCATGAGCTCGGCGACCGATTGCGCATCAATGCCCGGCTGATCGACGCCGCAACCGGCGCGGAGATCTGGGCGGAGCTGTTCGACCACAAGCCTGCCGACCTGTTCACCGTCGAGGACGAGGTGACGCGCCGGATCGCCATTACGCTGAATCTCAAAATGATTGCCGCCGCCGCCGGCCGGTCGGCCGCGCATCCCAGCGCGTCCGATTACGTTCTGCGCGGTCGCGCCGCCATGCTCGGGCCGTTTACGCGCGAAAACCTGACAGCGGCGATCGCCGATTTCGAGCATGCCTTGGCGCTCGATCCCTCATACGCCGGCGCGAAGAGCATGCTGGCGAGCACTCTGGTGGCGAGGGCGATGAATTTCCATCCGCGCGGTTTCCGCGGCGACATCGTCCGCGCGACGAGGTTGGCGGACGAGGGGCTTGCAGCCGCGCCGCAGAGCCCAGAGGCGCTCATTGCCAAGGGCCAAGTGCTGCGTTGGGAGGGCCGATATCGCGCAGCGCTCCGCGCGTACCAGACCGCGTTCGCGCTCGACGACAACAACGTCATTGCGCTGGCCCTGATCGGGCAGTGCCGGCTAATTGTCGGGCCTCTCGACGACGCGATCCCGACCCTGAAACGCGCAATCAGTCTCAGCCCCCGCAACCCGATTGTCGGCCACTGGTATGCCTGGATAGGGTGGGCGTACCTGCTGCAAGGCCGCGCCGATGAGGCGGTCGATTGGCTCGAACGGGCGAACGATGCGCTTCCCGGCAATGCCCACTATCACAGCCTCCTGGCTTCGGCATACGGGCTTGCGGGCGAGGGTAGGCGCGCCGCCGCGGAACTCGCCGAAGCCCACCGGTTGTACCACGACGGCACGCGCTGGAGCGTCGCGCATTTTCGAAGCAGAGGTGGCGAGAGCTATCTGGCACCGGAAATCCGTACCCTCTTCGATGCGAACGTGATCCGCGGCTGGCGCCAAGCGGGGCTGCCGGAACAGTAGGCAGACCGGGCGGCTGGCGGCCGCCGTGGATGAAAAGGGAGGTGCGTCGTGGATTGAATGAACCAGCGGGGCCAGTGGAGGTGCCGGGCGAAGAAAGCTTCGGCCAGGCTCGCCGCCTTGGCCAGGACGGAGGCACGATTGAGGGAGGATCGCTTCGGGGCAACATGAGCCGTTCAAGATGCGAAGGCGGAGGTACTGAGTTTTGCGCGCCAAGGTCCGCTATTGCTGGAGAGCAGGCCCTCCTCCACTGGTGTCGAATGACGACGATGCGCCGATTCCGACCGTTCGCGCGACTATAATCCTCGTGTCCGATATGTGCCGACAACTTGTTGCCCCGTCGATTTCCTGCTAGATTCTCGTTTGCAACGCAAAAAAAAAGCTAATAATAGCTGATTCCGCTCAAGCAGAGGAGGCAAGACCGTGCTAGTCGATAAAATTAATCCGGTAAAAACCGCCATGATCGTGGTCGACATGCAAAATGATTTTGTGGCCAGTGGCGCTCCGATAGAGGTGTCCGCTGCCCGCACCATGGTGCCGAAGCTGGTGGAAGCCCTCAAGATATGCCGCGATGCCGGAATCCGGGTGATCTATACGGCTCATGTCCACCGCCGGGATGGCTGCGATATGGGTTTGTTCGACGACTTGCATCCAGTAATAGCCAGTCGAGATGCGCTAGTAGACGAGACGCCTGGGGCGGACATCTATCCCGAGCTCGCTCCGGCGCCTGGTGAACTTGTGATCAAGAAGCATCGCTACAGCGCCTTCTTTGGTACCGATCTCGACATCATTCTGCGGGAATGGGGTGTCGACACAGTCATTATTTCAGGGACGACGACCGAAAATTGCTGTCACGCGACGGCACGCGACGCGATGTTTCGCAACTATCGCGTCGTGTTTCTCTCGGACGCGACGGCAACGTTCGACTATCCGGATCGCGGCTTCGGGTCGATGTCGAATGCAGAGGTTCATCATGCGACCCTCGTCATACTCGCGATGTCGACGGCCCATGTAATGCCAGTAGCAGATATGGCTGCCCGAGTGGCGAGCGGGCGTCCGTTGGGAGAGTTCCCCTCACGCGCAGCCTGAGCGGCTCGCAAGATCGCGCTGGCAGGGTCCGCCTTGGGGCAGGAGGCGCTGCTCGGGTTAACAGAATCGAACTACGGCTTTGATCGGAAGCGGGCGGTTCGGGTAGTGCGTATTGCTTGGCTTCTGCAGCGGGCGAAGATCCGCTCGCCTGCTATGGCGCCGGAGCGCACGACGCTTCGTCCAGTATTCGCACGACGTGCCTTGCCTCGCGCCCCAACGCGTCGGCAATCTGGTGGCGGCAGCTCGTGCCGTTGGCGGCGAGGATTGTATCGGGCGGGGCGGCGCGCAGGGTCGGCAGCACCGAGAGTTCGCCGATCCGGAGCGACATATCGTAATGCTCGGCCTCGTAGCCGAAAGAGCCGGCCATGCCGCAGCAGGTCGAATCAAAGGTCTCGACCGCGAGATCGGGGATCAGCCGCAGGGCCTCTACAGCCGCGCCGACGGTGTTGAACGCCTTCTGGTGGCAATGGCCGTGCAACAGCGCGCGGCGGCCCGGCATCGCTGAGAGCGGCATGGCGAAGCGACCGGCGGCGCTTTCCTCGGCGACGAATTCCTCGAACAATCGCGCCCGCGCGGCGAGCGCCTTGGCCGCTTCGCCCGGCAACAGGACCGGCAATTCGTCACGCAGGGTCAAGAGGCACGAGGGTTCGAGACCGACGACCGGCGTCCCGGCATCGAGGACGGGGGCGAGCGCGTCGAGCATACGCTTTGCTTCGGTGCGCGCCTCGTCGACCAGACCGGCGGCGAGAAACGTGCGGCCGCAGCACAGCGGGCGGCCCTTCGGGGGATCGGGGCTCTCGACCCGATAGCCGGCGCGCAGCAATATACGCGCCGCGGCCCGCGCGTTTTCCGGCTCGAAATAGCGGTTGAAGGTGTCGACAAAGAGCGTCACTGAGGGTCCGCGCCCTTCGGCCGCGGCGCGATAAGGATGAGAGGACCATTCCGGCAACCGGCGCCGCGCCGAAAGGCCGAGCTGCCGCTCGCCGAGCCGCGCCAGGAACGGCAGCCGGTTGCGCAGGTTGAGCAGCGGCGCGAGCCGCGCCGCAAGCGGCGCATAACGCGGCAGATAGGCGAACAGCCGGTCGCGCCGCGTAAGACCGTAGCGCTTGCGCCAATGGGAGAGAAACTCGACCTTCATTCTCGCCATGTCGACCCCGGTCGGGCATTCGCGCTTGCAGCCCTTGCACGAGATGCAGAGATCCAGGGTTTCGCGCATCTCCGGGGCGAGCAGCGCCGCGCGCCCGAGCTGGCCCGAGAGGGCGAGGCGCAACGTGTTGGCGCGGCCGCGCGTCAGATGCTGCTCGTCGCCGGTGGCGCGGAAGGACGGGCACATGACCCCGGCGTCGCGGGCGCGGCAGGCGCCGTTGTTGTTGCACATCTCGGCGGCGGCGGCGAAGCCGCCCCATTCCGACCAGTCGAGCGCGGTCTCGACCGGCAATTGCCGGTAATTCGGTGGGAAGCGGAACAGGCTGCGGTCGTCCATCTTCGGGGCGCGGACGATCTTGCCGGGGTTGAACAGGCCTCCGGGGTCAAAGGCGTCCTTGACCTCCTCGAAGGCGCGCACGATGCGGCCGCCGAACATCGCCTCGTGAAATTCCGAACGCACCAAGCCGTCGCCGTGCTCGCCCGAATGCGAGCCCTTGTATTCGCGCACCATCGCGAAGGCTTCCTCGGCGATCGCCCGCATCTTCTTGACGTCAAGCTCCTGCTTGACGTTCAACACCGGCCGCACGTGCAGGCAGCCGACCGAGGCGTGCGCATACCAGGTGCCGTAGGTGCCGTATTTGGCAAAGATGCGGCTGAGCCGGTCGGTGTAGTCGGCGAGGTCTTCGAGCCGCACCGCGCAATCCTCGATAAACGAGATCGGCTTGCCATCGCCCTTCATCGACATCATGATGTTGAGGCCCTGGGCGCGCACCCCCCAGACCTGCTGCTGGAAGGCGGGGTCGACCGCCTCGACGACGCTGTCGGGAAAGCCGAGATCGCCCATCAACTCGCCGAGTGCCCGGAGCTGCCGGCGGTTCAGAGCCGGATCGTCGCCGGAGAACTCGACCAAGAGGATCGCCTCGGGCTCGCCCCTGACAAAGCGCTCGACGATCGGGCGGAACAGCGCAATGCCGCGCGCCAAGTCGATCATCGTGCGGTCGACCAATTCGACCGCCGAGGGCGCCAATTTGACGATGTGCCGGGTCGCGTCCATCGCCCCGTAGAAGCTCGGGAAATGGCAGATGCCGAGGACGCGGTCGGCGGGGATCGGCTGCAGATCGAGTTCGATCTCGGTGAAGAAGGCGAGGGTGCCCTCGGAGCCGACCAGCAGCCGCGCCATGTTGTGGCCCTCGTCCGAGATTGTGTCGATGTTGTAGCCGCCGACACGGCGCAACACGCGCGGGAAGCGGCGGGCGATCTCGTCCCGCTCGCGGGCGTGCAATGCGCGCAGCCGGCGGACGAGGTCGCGATAGCGCTCGGGGCCGACCGCCCCACCCCGCGGGATCGGAGATCCCGCGGGGACCCCAATATCGTCGAAATTGCCGGGGACCTCGGCAAAGCGCGCCGCCGTTCCGTCGGCGAGGATCGCCTCGATCGCGCGGACATTGTGGACCATGTTGCCGTAGCGCAACGAGCGCGAGCCGCAACTATTATTGGCGGCCATGCCGCCCAACGTGGCGCGGCTCGCCGTCGACGGATCGACCGGAAAGAACAGCCCCTCCTGGCGCAGCAATCGGTTCAACGGATCGAGCACGACCCCGGGCTCGACCCGCGCCCGCTTCAAGGCTGTGTCGACCGCGACGACCCGGTTCAGGTATTTGCTGCAATCAATGACGAGGGCGCGCGCGACGGTCTGCCCGCATTGCGAGGTGCCGGCGCCGCGCGGCAGGACCGGCACGCCTTCCGCGCGCGCGATCGCCAGCGCCGCCTGGATGTCGTCCCGGCTTTTCGGCACGAGGACGCCCAGCGGCTCGATCTGGTAGATCGAGGCGTCGGTTGCATAGCGGCCGCGGCTGAACGGATCGAACAGGATCTCGCCCTGCGTCTCGCGGCGGAGCCGGGCGGCAAGGGACGGGGCGGGATCGTCGAGGGGCATGGAGCTTTCCCGGAGAGAGGCTTTCGCAATGGATGGAGGCCGCAACGACATGCCGTCAACCGCTTTTGTCACAAAGCGCCGCGGCGTCGCGCCCGATGCGGTCGCGCCCGACGGCTCGCAGGTCCATATCCTCGCGCAGGGCGTGCGCGGCGGGCTCGCCTTGTTCACCCTGCCGCCCGGCGCCGTGGCCAGGGCGGTCGCGCATCGCAGCGTCGAGGAGGTCTGGTATTTCCTGACGGGGCGGGGCCGCATGTGGCGCAAGCTCGGAGGCGAGGAAGAGATCGTCGAGGTCGAACTCGGCGTCTCGCTGACCCTGCCGGTCGGCACGCATTTTCAGTTCCGCTGCGACGGGTCCGAGCCGCTCGTTGCGCTCGGCGCGACGATGCCGCCTTGGCCGGGCGAGGGTGAGGCGTATTTTGTGGAGGGGAAGTGGCCGGCAACGGTGTGACGGCGCCTGCGGATGTCCGCATGCGGGGTTTTGCCGACCGGGTTGCGGTCGCCGACGCGCTGCGCTGGCTCGACACGCAGGCATGGCGGCCGGAGGCGGAGGAAATCGCCGTCGATCAGGCCGCGGGGCGCGTGCTCGCCGCGCCGATCTCCGCTCCGGAGGACATGCCGCCGGCCGATTGCGCGGCGATCGACGGCTTTGCCGTGCAGGCCCAGGACAGCCTCGGCGCCGGCGACTACGATCCCGCCGTTCTGACCTTGACCGGGGCAGATGGGCCGGTCCTGCCGGGCCGCGCCGCCCCGATCGTCGCCGGAATGGAATTGCCGCCGGGCGCCGACGCGATCCTGCCGTTCGAATGGACGCAGGCGCAGGACAATCGCGTCGAATTGTTTGTCCCCGCGGCCGAGGGAGAGGGCGTGGCGCGCCGGGCGCAACAGCTCCGCGCCGGCGCGACGCTGCTCGACAGCGGCCGCGAATTGCGGCCGGGCGATCTCGGTGCTCTCTCCGGGCTCGGGATCGATCGGGTCGCGGTCTTGCGCCGGCCGCGCGTGCGGCTCGTTGTCGCCGCGCCGAAGGGCATCGGTCGCGACGCCAACGGACCGCTGTTGCAAAGCCTTGTCGCCCGCGACGGCGGTCTGGTCGTTGAGGTCGCGGCTGGTCTCGCGGATCAGGCGGCGATCGCCGAGAGAATGGCCGCGCCGGGAGCCGATCTGATCCTCGTCGCCGGACGCAGCGGGACCGGCAGCGACGACGTCGCGCCGCTCGCCCTCGCCGCGATCGGCCAAACGGCGATCCACGGGATCGCCTTGCAGCCGGGCGGCTCGACCGGGATGGGGCTGGCCCGAAACCTTCCGGTGATCCTGCTGCCGGGCGACCCGCTTGCCTGCCTCGTCGCCTACGAAATCTTCGCCGGGCGACTGATCCGGCTCTCTGGCGGGCGCGGCCCGGACTTTCCGCATCGGGTGTGCGAGGCCGAACTCGCCGGCAAGATCGCGTCGGCGGTCGGCTGTGTCGAGTTCCGGCAGATGCGGCTCGCCCGCGGCCGGGCCGAGCCCTTGGCCGTACCGGAGACAGGCGGGCTTGCCGCCGCGCTCGGAGCCGACGGCTTTCTCGTCGTACCGGCGCCGCTTGAAGGCTATGCGCCGGGCGCGCGTGTCCGCGTTCACCTTTATGACCGAGGTTGGCAGCCGTGAACGACACGATCAGAACGGCGCTCGCGCGGGCGGCGCAGCAGGAGCAATTTCTCGAAGTGGTCGACCGCGACGAGGCCGAGAGGCGCTTCCGCCGGCATCTGCGGCTCGCTCCGCTCGGCGAGGAGACGGTGCCGCTCGCCGCCGCGCTCGGCCGCGTCCTCGCCCGGGACGTGATTGCCAAAACCGACGTGCCCGGCTTCGACCGGGCGAGCGTCGACGGGTTCGCGCTCCGGGCCGCCGACACCGCCGGCGCCGTCGAGGACGCGCCGCGCCCGTTGCGATTGAACGGCGAGATCCTGACCCCCGGCGTCGCGCCGCGGGTCACGGTCATGCCGGGCACGGCGAGCGTCATTGCCACCGGCGGCATGGTGCCGCGCGGCGCCAATGCGATCGTCATGGTCGAGCACACCGAGACCTGCGAGCGGGACGGCGCCCTTTTTGTCGAGATCCGCCAGGCCGCGGCGCCGGGCCGCTTCATCCAGCCGGCCGGCTTTGACATTGCGCGCGGCGAGACCGTGCTCCATGCCGGGCAGGTCCTGACCTCGCGCGAGATCGGCGCCCTGGCGGCGATCGGCCGCGCCGAGGTCGCGGTGTGGCGGCGGCCGCGGGTCGCGATCTTCTCGACCGGCGACGAACTCGTCGCCCCCGGCGCGGAATTGCCGCCCGGCGGCATCTACGATTCGAACGGCGCGATCCTTGCCGCCGCGATCGCCGAGGCAGGCGGCGTCCCGGTGCCGCTCGGCATTGCGCCGGACGACGAAACGGCGCTGTCGGATCGGCTCGAGCGCGCGCTCGCCTGCGACATGGTGGTGTTGTCGGGCGGCACCTCGAAGGGGGCCGGCGACATTGCCTATCAGATCGTAAAGCGGCGGCTCGATCCGCCGGGGATCGTCGTCCACGGCGCCGCGTTGAAGCCCGGCAAGCCGATCTGCCTTGCCGTTTCGGGGCAAAAACCGGTCGCGATCCTGCCCGGCTTTCCAACCTCGGCAATCTTCACCTTTCACGAATTTGTCGCGCCGGTCATCGCCGCTCTCGCCGGACGCCCGCCGCAGCAGCGCGAGAGCGTGCCCGCGCGCCTGCCGGCGCGCCTCTCCTCGGAGCGCGGGCGCACCGAATATGTGATGGCCTCGTTGATCGCGGGAGAGGGCGGGCTTCTCGCCTATCCGACCGCCAAGGGGTCGGGCGCGGTGACCGCATTCGGAGAGGCCGACGGGTTCTTCCGGGTGGCGCCGCACGTCGCGATCGTGCCGGCCGGCAGCGAGGTCGCGGTGACGTTGATCGGGGCCGGGCACCGTCTCGCCGATCTCGTCGTGATCGGCAGCCAGTGCGTCGGTCTCGACCTGCTGGTCGGGCATCTGCTGCGCGCCGGGCTCGCGGTCAAGGCGCTCGCGGTCGGCAGCATGGGCGGGCTCGCCGCGGCAAAGCGGGGCGAATGCGACGTCGCCGGCATCCATCTGATGGACCCGGCGAGCGGCGAATACAACCGGCCGTTTCTCGACGAGGGGCTCGAACTGATCCCCGGCTATCTGCGGCTGCAGGGGATCGTCTTCCGCCCGGGCGACGCGCGCTTTGCCGGCCGCGCCGCCGCGCCCGCGATCGCCGCCGCCGCTTCCGATCCGGATTGCCTGATGATCAACCGCAACAGCGGCAGCGGCACGCGCATCCTGATTGATCGCCTGCTCGCCGGCGCGCGCCCGGCGGGATACGCCCATCAGACGCGCTCGCACAACGCCGTCGCGCTCGCCGTCGCGCAAAACCGCGCCGATTGGGGCGTCGCAATCGCGACCGTGGCGCGCCAGTACGGGCTCGGCTTTGTGCCGCTCGGGCCCGAGCATTACGATTTTATCGTGCCGAAGGCGCGCCTTGCGCGCGAGCCGGTGCGCCGTTTCATCGCCCTGTTGGAAGAGCCGGAGGTGCGCGCGCGCCTTGCCGAGCTGGGTTTCGAGCCGGCGCCGCGCCGCGATCGGACGTGACCGCCAATATCTCAGCGATAGGCGGTCAGGGTGCCGTCGTCGGTCAGTACGTAAAGCGCGCCGCCGGCGATCACCGGCTCGACGTAGTCGGCGGCCGCCAGTTTGATCCGGCCGACCGGCCTGCCGGTATAGGGCGACAGGAACAGTCCCTCGCCGGTCGAGGACAGCACGATCAGCCGATCGCCGGCGAGCACCGGCCCGGTCCATTCGATCGGGTCCGATTTGTTCTTCGCGTTGCGGTAGTTCGGCAGTTGATGCAGCCATCGCACCTTGCCGTCATTGCGCGTCAGACAGACGAGTTCGTTGTCGTTGGTCAGGACAAAGACATAATCGCCGGCGACCCACGGACCGTGCGAACCGCCGATCTGCTGCTCCCAGGCCTCGTCGCCGGTTCGGAGGTCGACCGCCGCGATCCGCCCGCTGTGCCCGATCGCGAACACCCGGTCGCGGTCGATGACCGGACGGCCGCGAATGTCGGCGAGCGCGGCGACCGCATCCATGCTGCGGCTGACGGCGAGATTGTCGGACCACAGGACCCGCCCGTTCTCGACTGCGAGGGCGTAGAGCTCGCCCGAGGAATAGCCGACGACGACCACTTCGCCGGCGACCGCCGGGCTGGCGCCGCCGATCAGGCCCGCGGTTTCGGGGATGCCGTTATGCGTCCATAATTGGTGGCCGTCCTTGGCTGACAGGGCGTCGAGTTCGTTGTCGACAGTCACGACAAAAACCCGTCCGTCCGCCACCGTCGGCTCACTGCGCGCCGGGGCAGAGATGGTCTTGCGCCACAGGACCTTTCCGTTCGCCGGATCGAGCGCCATTGCCTCGGCGTAGCCGGTCGCCGCGTAAAGGCGGCCGTCCCACAGCGCCAAGCCGCCGCCAAAGGAGTTGCCGCGCTCGCCCTTGGGCTTCAGATCGACGCGCCAAAGCGGTTTGCCGGTGGCGGCGTCATAGGCGCCGACCTGCGCGCCCCCGTCCATCGCGTAGACCCGACCGCCGCCGACGATCGGCTGGGCGAGAATCCGGGTGTAGCGCGAGGAGCCATCCCCGACGCTCTGCTGCCAGGATTGCACGAGCCGGTCGGGCAAGGCCGGGCGGGAGAGCGTATGGCTCGGATTGCCGCCGTCCTCGGGCCAGTCGGGATTTCCGACCGGCGCCGGCAGGGTGATCGCGATCCCGGCGAGCTTCGGATCGGGTTCGAGCCGGCGGTCGAGGCTCAAGACCGAGATCCGTTCCCCCGGCAGCGGTTGTTTGTCGTTGCCTCCGAACAGGCCGCAGGCCGACACAAGCAACGGCAGCGCGAGCGCGAGCAACAAGACGGGACAGCATCGGATCATGCGGCGGAACTCCGGCGGCGTTAGGAGGAGAGCGCCGCCACCATCTCGGAGGCCCGGGCGCGCAGGCCGGGGGGCGCCGACGGATCGGCGGCGAGCCCCTGATAGATCTGTCGCGCGCCGCTCTTGTCGCCCTTTTTGAGCTTGGCCAATGCGCTCAGCTCGAGGGCGGTCGGCCGCCATGGGTTTCCGGGCACGGTCAGAGGCTTCAGCTTGGTGATGACCGATCCCGGATCGGCCTCCGCCCGCATCTGCTGCATCGCCGCGAGCACGACCGCCAGATCGCGGAACGTGGGGTGCGCATTTGTCGCGGCGATATGGTCGTAGAGCGCAATCGCCTGCTTCGAATGGTTCGATTTCGCCGCCAGAGCCGCCTGCTCAAAGGCGGCGAGGTCGGGATAGCCGCCGCTCTCCTGGGCGAGCGCGCCGAACAATCGGGCCGCTTCGGCGTCCTTGCCATGGCCGGCGAGCGCGAGAGCCGCCGCGTACTGGGTCGATTGGGCCTGCCGCGCCGACAGCTGATGCTGACGCCAGCCGGCGATACCGCCGGCGATCGCCAAGGCCAGCACCACGACCCCGGCAAGGTAGGGCCAATAGCGGGACAGAAGCTTAAGGAGATTGTCTCGACGAAGTTCTTCGTCGATTTCGTGAAAGATGTCGCTCAAGAGATCCCGTCGCCCCGCTACACAGCGTTTCTACCATATCGCCTTGAAGGCAGGGAGGCAAATCGTGCGGCGCCCGAGAGCGCTGGACGCCGCCGCCGAAATCGCCGACACTCGGGGCCAGCGATCATCAGCCGCGGGTCGTAATGACGAGCCCGAAGGATGCGACGGTGCTGGCGCTTGGCGACTTCCGGCCGCGGCACCGGACCGTCTATTTCACCCGTTCCGAGTTGAACCAGCTATTGGCGCTGTACAGCCGCCAAGTGGCGCGCGCGGTATGGCGCGACTACGCGATCGACCACCGCGACGGCATGGCGCTGTTCTCGGTGTTCCGGCACAGCTATGCCGCCGCCGCCTACCATATCGCCAAGATCGCCGGGCCCGCGCCGCACCCGCCCCAATTCATCATATTGTGCGGGCGGCAGAGGCTGCGGGTCTCGCGCAGCCTCGCCGACGCCTTGGACTATTTCCGCACCCGCCTCACCCTGGTCGGCGCCGAGGCCGACTGAGCGGGCGGCCGGGAGCGCCGATCAGGCGCTCGCCTTCTGCTTCATCTCCTGGACGCGGCGCGCGAGATCGTCGGCTTCCTGCTTGCCGATCTCCTTGCGGGCCGCGGGGAAGATCTTCTGCTCCTCGTCGCGGACGTGGTGCTGCACGGCCTGCTTGAGCTCTTCGATCCGGGTCGACCACTCGGCCTCTCCCGGCTCCATCTTGCTCAATTGCTGCAGCATCTTTTTGACTTCGCCGTGCTCTTCCAGCGCCTCGCCGATGAACTCCCGCGTCCCTTCATGCTTTTTGAAATCGGGATAGACGATCCGCTCCTCGACCTGCGTATGGAGTTCCAGCTCCTGCCGCAGCTTATCGAACAGCTGCTCGCGCGTTTTGCTCGCTCCCTTTCCGGATTTCTCGATTTTCTCAAAGAGACTGTCGACCTCTCGGTGGTCCTGGATAAGCATCTGATAGAGATCCATGACCGCTGATCCTTGTCGTTGTCGGGAATGGCAGGCGACAACCGCCTGCCCCGACAACAGGGATTTGGCGAGGGCGGTTCCGGATTGGGCCTCGGGTCACCCCGGCGCGGCGAGATAATCGAGAGCAGCGGCGACGCCGCCCCGGTTGTGCGGCACGCCGGCGCGGGACAGTCCCATCTCGACCCCGGCGAGCGTGCCGGCGAGCATCAGGTCGTTGAAATGCCCGAGATGGCCGATGCGGAACACCTTGCCCTTGAGCCGCCCGAGCCCGGTGCCGAGCGACATGTCGTAGGCGTCGAGAATCGTCTCGCGCAGCCGGTCGGCGTCATGGCCCTCGGGCACGACAACCGCGGTCAGCGAGTTCGAGTATTCGCGCGGATCGGCGCACAGGATGTCGAGACCCCACGCCCGGACCGCGCGCCGCGTCGCTTCGCCGTGGCGGGCGTGGCGCGCGAACACCGCCGGAAGCCCTTCCTCGTCGAGCAATATCAGGAGCGCCTCACGCAGCCCATAGAGCAGGTTGGTCGCCGGGGTGTAGGGGAAGAAGCCGGTGCGGCCGGTGTCGAGGAGTCCCGCCCAGTCCCAATAGGAACGCGGCAGCCGCGCCGTCTGCGCCGCCGCCAGGGCCTTTTTCGACACCGCGTTGAAGCCGAGCCCGGGCGGCAGCATCAGCCCCTTCTGCGAGCCGGCGACGGTGACGTCGACCCCCCATTCGTCGTGGCGATAGTCGATCGAGGCGAGGGAGGAGATCGTGTCGACCATCAACAGGGCCGGGTGCCGCGCCCGGTCGATCGCCGCGCGGATCTCAGGGATGCGGCTCGCAACCCCGGTCGAGGTCTCGTTGTGCACGACGCAGACCGCCTTCAGCCGATGCGCGCGGTCGGCGGTGAGCCTTTCCTCGACCGCCGCCGGGTCGGCACCGTGCCGCCAATCGCCCGGCACAAAATCGACCTCGAGCCCGAGGCGCCCCGCCATCTGCCGCCACAGGGTCGCGAAATGCCCGGTTTCGCACATCAAGACCGGGTCGCCCGGCGACAGGGTGTTGCTGAGCGCGGCTTCCCACGCCCCGGTGCCGGAGGAGGGGTAGACGACGACCGTTTCCCGGGTCTGGAACACGCGCTTCATGCCGGCGATGACGGCGCGGCCGAGCTCGGCGAATTCCGGTCCGCGATGGTCGATCGTCGGCATCGCCATCGCCAGCAGCACGCGGTCGGGCACGTTGGTCGGGCCGGGGATCTGCAGAAAATGCCGGCCGGTATGGGCGGGGGTGTTTCTCATAAGGCGAGCTCTCCAGCGGGTTGTGCCGGGACTGTGACGAGGACGTTCGCCGGCGGCAAGCGCAGCCCGCAGGTCCGCGACCTCCCGCCGGTTGTGCCGGCGCCGATACCCGGACAGTATGCGTCCGAAGACCACCCGTGAAGGGCGGGCGAGTGGGGAGACAAATGGCATCGGGGCTCGGCGCCGCCGCGCGGCGGCTTGCGCATCTTCTCGTCGGTGCGTTTTGCGCCGCGATCGTCACGGCCGGCGGCGCCGAAGCCGCCGTCCCGGCGCGGCTCGACAGCGGCAACACGGCCTGGGTTCTGGTTGCCTCTGCCCTCGTCCTGTTCATGACCTTGCCTGGGCTCGCACTGTTCTATGGCGGGCTGGTGCGGGCGCGGAACCTGCTGTCGGTGCTGATGCACTGTTTTGTGATCGCCTGCCTCGTTTCGATCCTGTGGGCGGCGTTCGGCTACAGCCTCGCCTTTGGCCACGGCAATGCGGTCATCGGCTCGCTCGCCGCGCCGTTTCTGGCCGGCGTCATCGGCACGGTATTGCCGAACGGGTTGCCGGAAGGCGGCTATGCGCTGTTTCAGATGACCTTCGCGGTGATCACCCCGGCATTGATCGTCGGCGCCTTTACCGAGCGGGTGCGCTTTGCCTTCGTCGTCGCGTTTGCGGCCTTGTGGCTGGTCTTTGTCTATCTCCCGGTGGCGCATTGGGTGTGGGGCGGCGGCTGGGCCGCGGCGCTGGGCGCGATCGATTTCGCCGGCGGCATCGTCGTCCATACCACGGCGGGGGCTTCGGCCTTGGTCGCGGCGATCCTGGTCGGCGCGCGCGAGGGTTTTCCGCATCGGCTCAACCCGCCGCACAGCCCCGGCTTGACGATGGCCGGCGCCGGGATGCTGTGGGTCGGGTGGTTCGGCTTCAACGGCGGCAGCGCGCTCGCCGCCGACGGCACGGCGGCCGCGGCGGTCTTGGCGACGCATTTCGCCGCAGCGGCGGCCGGCCTCGCCTGGATGGCGCTCGAATGGTCGCGTTTTGGCAAGCCGACCTCGGTCGGCATCGCCACCGGCTGCGTCGCCGGTCTGGCAACGATCACCCCGGCCTCGGGCTATGTCGGGCCGGGGGAGGCGATGGCAATGGGGGCGATCGGCGGGATCCTGTGCTTTTTCGCCACCGGCTTTGTCAAAAATCGGCTGCGCATCGACGATTCGCTCGACGTCTTCGCCGTGCACGGCGTCGGCGGGATCGCCGGCTCGCTGCTCGTCGCGGGCTTCGCCGCGACCGTCCTGGGCGGCGCCGGCTATGCCCG